>CAMLID010000086.1 GCA_946480055.1 uncultured Lysobacter sp.
GCTCCCAGTCGCGGCCTTCGCGCTGGAAGTACTGCTCCATCGCCGCGAACGACCAGGCCAGGCGGCCGGCGTTGCCGTAGGGCCGCAGGCGCAGATCGACACGGTGGCAGAAGCCTTCGGCGGTGACTTCGTCGAGCAGGCGCGCCAGTTGCTGGCCGAGCTTGGCGAAGTAGTTCTCGGCGTCCAGCGCACGCGCCGGATCGCGGCCGTCGTGCTCGGTGCTGCCGTCGTGCTCGTAGGCGTAGACCAGGTCGACGTCGGAACTGAAGTTGAGTTCGCTGCCGCCGAGTTTGCCCAGGCCGAACACCACCAGCCGCTGCGGCGCGCCGTCGCGGTCGCGGATCACGCCGTAGCGCTGCGCGAACTCGGCCTCGAGCGCGTCGAGTGCGCGCTGCAGGCAGATCTCGGCCAGTTGCGTGCTACCGATCAGGGTCGCGTCGACGTCGTCCAGGCCGAGCGCGTCGCGCCAGATCAGCCGGGTGGAACCGGCGGCGCGGTAGCGGCGCAGCAGACTGCCCCAATCGGTGCGCTGTTCGGGCAGGAGTTCGGGCACCGGCCAGGGCTCGGCGCCGTCGTCGGCGGCCAGCGCCAGCAGCAGCGCGGGTTGGCGGGCCAGGGTGTCGATGGCGAAATCGCTGATCGCGGCGACCCGGCTCACGCGCTGTACCAGTCCTGGCTCGGACAGCGCGGCGGCGGCTTCGGGCGCGGATGCGCGCAGGCGCGCGAGCGCGCGATCGGCCGCGTCGGATTGGACCGGACTCGGTTGGGCCGAACTAAGTTGAGTCGGGCCGGATTGTGGCGGAACGGATACGGACATGCGGCGATGATGGCATGGCCGCCGCCGCACTCGGCACCGCAAAACAGCGAACGCCCGCCGCGCTTGGCGCGACGGGCGTCCGCATCGCCGCGCCCGGTCACCTCGGTCGCGGCGCCCCTGCGTGGTAGCTGTTTAACGCAGCGAATCGTTGGCGTTCACACGTCCCTTGCCGAAGAACTCGTCGATGCCGCGCGGACCCAGGTCGGCCGCGCCGCGCTTGAGCGCATCCTCCACCCGCGAGACCTGCAGTTCGCCGCCGTTGGCGCCGATGACCAGCGCCGCGATGCCGGCTGCGTGCGGCGAGGCCATGCTGGTGCCGCCGGCCCAGGAGAAGCCGCCGGTGCTGTCGCTGAACACCAGGTCGAACACCCAGCACGGCCGCAACAGGCCGGCGACGGTGCAGTTCTCGTTGCCCGGATAGGCCGCATCGCCGCCCGGCGCGGCGAAGTCGACGGTGCGCTTGCCGTAGTTGGTGTAGCTGGTCGGAATATCGAGGTTGGTGTTGAAGTTCAGGGCCCAGCCGATCGGCGCGGTCGCGGAAATACCGGTCACGCCTTCGACGCCGCCCGGGAACGACATCAGGCGGTTGCCGTCGGCGTCGGTCGCGTGGTCGAAGTCGATCGCCTCGTTGCCCGTGGACGCGATCACGATGGTGTTGTTCTGTCGCGCGTACAGTACCGCCTTCTGCACCGCCTTGATCAGGTCCTTGGTATCGGCCGCGATCGGCAGGCCGCCGGACACGCCCAGGCTCATGTTGATGACATCGGCGCCGTTGTCGGTGGCGTAGACGATGCCCTGCAGGATGCCGGCGAAGCTGCCGGAGCCGGTGAACTCGGACAGCACCTTGACCGCGAAGAACTTCGCCGACGGCGCCACGCCGATGATGCCGATGCCGTTGTCGGCCGCGGCGATCGTGCCCGATACGTGAGTGCCATGGTTGAAGGCCGGGAACGGCCGCGTCGCGCAGGCGCCTTCGCCCGCCACGAACGAGGTGTTCAGGCTCATCAGCAGGTTGGGCACCAGGTCCGGATGCGCGCAGTCCACGCCCGAATCCAGCACCGCCACCACCGCGCCCGCGCCGCGATAGCCGCGCTCCCAGGCATCGGTGGCATGGATCGCGGTATGGCCCCACTGCAGATCGAAGCGGGTGTCGTTGTCGCCGGTGTTGGGCGGACTGGCCGCGTTCTCGCCCAGGCTCAGTCCGTTGACCACGGTCGGCTGCTCGAACTGCAGCGCGCGGTCGCGCATGGCCGACTCGATCTCGCTCAGTTGCATCGCGCGTGCGGCGAAGCTGTCGTCGGCTTCGACGATCGCCACGCCGATCTGCGGATATCTCGCCCGTACCTGACCGCCGGCGGCGGTGATCTTGTTGGCGAGCGCGGTGCTGAAGTTCAGTGATTTCGCCTGTACGACGTAAGTCGCCGCATGCGCGTTGCCCGCAACCAGCGCGACCGCGCACAGAGCCAATGTCCAACGTTTCATAACCCCTTCTCCTGGATAAAAGTGACTTACGTCACAGCCATCCCCCGCGCGGACGCAGCGTAGGCCTATGCGGGCAGGGTCTCAAGACACGGATTCGCGGCCGAAAACGGCCACCGCACGTCGTGCGGCGCGGCACGACTCTTGCCGCGGGCGCCCGGCGTGGAAATCGCCGTGACGCAGGCAGTAAGGGCGCGGCAGTAAAAGCGCGGGCAATAAAAAAGCCCGCTCCGGTCGAACCGGTTGCGGGCCTGCTCCCTCCCCCACGTCGGGATGCGGGGCGATCGTGAAGGAAACGTTATCCCCTTTGCACGCTGCACTGCAAAACAATACCCGTCAGTTCAAAAAGCCCAAAGATTCAGGCAGTTACCTGAATAGGGGCCGGCCTGCGCCGGAACTGGGTCAGGCGCAACTGCGCCAGGACCGCGCGCGCCGCGGTTTCGCCTGACTCGCAGCCGCCCTCCATGAAGCCCTGGGTGTCGAGCGCGCAGTGCTCGCCGGCGAAATGCAGGCTGCCGACCGACTCGCCCATCGCCCCGCGCAAGCCGGTCCAGTCGCCGGGGCGCAGGCAGGCGTAGCTGCCCAGGGTCCAGGGATGGCTGGGCCAGTGGAAGCGCGCCTCGCGCGCGCCGGCGCGGGCCTGGATCAGTCCGGGGAACACGCGATCCAGCATCGCGGTGGCGGCGTCGGCCTGTTCGCGCGGTGTGCCCTGGCCGAGGTCGATGCCGTGCTGGCCGCCGGTGAAGTTGGTCAACACGCCGCTGTTGCCGGCCTGCTTGCGCGAGGTCTCCCAACTGGTCTGATAGGCCAGGTCGCTCATCGAAGCGCCGTTGGCGCCGCGCTCGCGCCAGACCCGGCGGTCGTAGCCGATCATCAGCTTGGCGTTGCTGCCGTAGGCCAGGGTGTCGATCGCGCGGCGCTTGACCGGCGGCAGTTCGGCCTGGATCGCGACCTGGCGCAGCAGGGTGAACGGCAGGGCCAGCACCACCTGCTTGGCGAGTACCTGGCGCGAACCGGCGCCGCTGCGGAACGACAGCGTGTAGCCGCCGCCGGCCTCGGCGCGCACCGACTCCAGCACCTGCCCGGTCTCGACCGCGTCCTCGAGCTTGGCGCCCAGCCCACGCACGATCAGGTCGTTGCCGCCGCGCACGTGGTAGCGCTCGTCGCTTTCGCCGAACACCGCGAAGGCGTCGTCGTCGGTGCCGATGAAGGTCAGCAGGTTCAACGCCGATTGCGCTTCGATCGCCAGCCCCATCTCGGTGGTGTAGGCGACGTCGATCAGCTTGCGCAGCCAGCCGCCGACCTGGTTGGCGTCCAGCCACTGCGCGATCGACAGGCCGTCGAGCACCTGCGCGCCCTGGGCGTCGTGGTAGGTGATGTCGCCGTCACCGAGCCGCGCCATGTCGCGTTCGATCAATGCCGCGACCGGCACGAAGGCCTCGACCAGTTCGCGCTCGCCGATGCGGCGGCCGTCGAAGTACCAGCTGTCGGCGTCGCTATCGCCGTCGAGCAGGTCGTCCAGGGTCAGGCCGAGCTCGCCGGCCAGGGCGCGGATGCGGACGTGGTTGCTGTCGATCAGCTCGCCGCCGAGTTCGACGACCTGCCCGTCCGGGAAGTAATCGCGCAGGCTGTGCATGCGCCCGCCGACCCGGCCCTGGGCCTCGAACACGCGCACCCGCACGCCGGCCTGGCGCAGCCGCCAGGCCGTGGTGAGTCCGGCGATGCCGGCGCCGACCACCACCACTTCCTCGCCCGGCGGCAGCAACGCGCGCGGCGGTGCCTGCGCGCAGCCGGCCAGCACCAGGCCGGCGCCGGCGCCCTGCAACAGGCGCCGACGGCGCAGGTCGGTGCGGCGTTCCTGGGCGAACCCGTGCAGCTCGTCCATCGGCTGCGGCGTATGCAGGGAAGCGCGCGCGATCCGGGCCGCGCGGCGCAGCAAGGAGTACAGGGGAGTGCGGGCCATATGCTCTTCCTTGGCGGGTTCTGCACGGGCAACGCAGACCGGATCGGGTTCAGGCCAGGGACGGTTCGCGCTGTCCTGGACGACACGGTTCTGTCGTTGTTAGGGGTCAACGCATGTTCTATAACGGGAAGTCTCTAGCGTCCAAGGAGGAAGCAGACGCCATGCCGCCGCCCCGCAGCACATCCCCCTTCGCTTCCCTACGCACCTGGTGTGCGCTGCCCCTGGGCAGCCTCGCCCTGGCCGCCTGCGCGCATGTGTCGCAGGGCGAGCCGACAGACAAGACAACCATCAAGGAGGAACCCATGAGCACCACCGCCAATCCCCAGCTCACCGGCGACGACGTCAGCCGGCGCGTGCTGAAGCTGATCGAGGGACTCAAGTCCAGCGACCAGCTCACCCCCGAATACGTCGAACAGCAGACCGGCCTGGCCATCCAGCGCGCGGCCGGCCGCGCCGATTCGTTCGGCACCGGCGCCCAACTCACGCCCGACTGGTCGTACAACCTGTACGTGACCAAGCCGGCCGGCGAAGACAAGAACAAACTGATCTTCGACTTCTCGCGCACCGGCGACGGCAACGCGCCGATGAGCGCGATCTGCGGCGTCGACTTCAAGGAATACGCCGAAGCGCTCAAGGGCATGGGTTTCCAGGACAGCGTGAGCTACGGCGAACACGGCCGGGTCGACCACTGGCGCTTCCAGCGTCCGTCGCTGTCGCTGCAGGTCTACATCGAGGGCGAGTCCGACGCGACGCCCGAGAAGGCCACCCACCACTGCGTGAAGATGATCACGGTCGAGTAAGGGAAGGATCCCGTCATGCCTATTAGTGCAGATCTGCAGAAACTCATCGACGATTTCGGCAAGCAGTCCGGCGTCAGCGCCGACGCCGTCACCAACCTCACCGCCACGATCAACGGCTCGCCGGCCCTGCTCGCGCAGCTCAACGACGTCGTCAGCAAGGGCCACCTGAAGGCCTTCGGCGCGCTGACCGACCCGCACGCCGGCGGCGCCTACCGCAGCGGCGACCAGACCATGCTGCTGCCGATCAAGGGCCTGGAGAAGGCCCCCGGCGGCACCTACGACGCCGGCAACATGACCTTCGTGCTCGGCCACGAAGTCCAGCACGGTTACTTCCGCGGCGATCGCGCCACCGCCCTGGCGACCTTCGCCACCGACGCCACCGCGATGGCCAAGAGCCCGGCCGCGGTGCACGACTACACCACGATCGTCGGCAAGATGATCCAGACCAACCGCGACGACGAGGCCAAGGCCCACATCGCCGGCTGGAACGCGCTGGTCGGCAACGTGCGCCAGGCCAAGCCCACCGCCACGCTCGAAGACGTCTATCTCAAGTCGCCCGGCCGCGCCGGCGATTTCATCAACCGCAGCGGCACCGCGCCCAACTTCACCTACGCGATGAAGCCCGACCTGACCGTCGGCGCCGACCTGTCGATGGCCCAGAGCGCCGACAACATCAAGGCGATGGGCAAGTACTACTTCGACATGCCCGGTTCGCAGGCGCGTCTGGGCCACAACGGCAACTCCGACTACGCCAACTACTACGGCGCCAGCTACGTCAGCTTCATCAGCCAGCTCGAGCACGCTCATGGCAAGACCGCCGACGGCAACAAGCCGGCGGTGCATCTGAACATGACCCAGCTCAAGCTCAACGAAAGCCTGATGGAGCAGAACGGCATCGACCTGGGCGCCAACTCGGCCGGTCGTCAGCCCTACGTCGACATCAGCACCAGCACGCCCAAGCCCGGCAACTTCGATCACACCAAGACCACCCACCGGGCGGTGCCGATCAACTCGCCGCTGGAAGCATTGCTGCAGGACGACCATTCGCATATCCGCGTCGACCCGCGCAGCAGCGAGCACGCCGACCACAAGTTGTTCTCGGGCATCCGCGACAAGGTCGAGGGCGAGTTCGCGCGCCACGGCCGCAGCATGTCCGAGGGCGATCTCGACCGCATCGCCGCCGGCATGACCCTGGAAGGCAAGCGCAACGGCATCACCAGCCCCGACCACGTCGCCCTCAGCGTCGATCCGGTGACCAAGGAAGTCGGCAAGACCGCGTTCCTGGTCCAGGGCGGGCTCACCGATCCGGCCCACGTGCGCGTCGGCGTGCCGACCGACAAGGCGCCGCCGACGGAAGAATCCTTCCGCCAGATCGACGCGCTCAACCAGGGCCAGACCCCGGCCCAGCCGACGCCGCTCAAGGAGCAGCGCCAGGCGCAGTCGATGTAAGACGGCAGCGACCGTCCGTCGGTGCCATTGCATCGGCGGTCGGCGCGGCGGGGGACGCGCGAGTGCGCGTCCCGCCGCTTTCACGTCCACACTGCGTCGCTCGCGCGCAACGCGCCTGCGCGTGAGTACGCGGCGAATAGGCGATTCCCACCCCGCGCCGCGGCATCGATTGCGGCGATGCAGCACGCCTGCGCACGCAAGCGCGCCGCCAAGACCCGCCAGTGCGCGCGTTCACAGCCGGCGATATGCTCGGATGGCACATCCCACTCCGCCATCAGGAGCAATAAGCATGGAACGCACCTCCCTGGACACGACTCCGGGTCTTCACCGCGCGCCGGCCCCGCGCCCGATTTCAACCAGCCCGCTAGCCGCCGCCCTCCTCCCCTTGCTCTGCCTGCTCGCACCGCCGCTGATGGCGCAGGACGCCGAGCCGCGCGACCTCGATCAACCGGTGCAGGCGCGCATGCTGCGCTCCGCCGACGCCAGCAAGCCGCTGCTGAGCCTGACGCCGCAGGGCGCGCAGCCGCTGGACACCCACGAGGCCCGGCTCGACCTGCGCATCGCCTACACCCGCTCGAAGATCTGGAACCCGCAGAGTCAGCGCTACGACGAGGTCAACCTGCGCTCGTACCACAGCCCGGGCACCAACCCCGACGTACCGTTCGTGGCACCGACCATCGTGACCTCGCCCGGCGAGACCGTGCGCATCCGTCTGGACAACGACCTGCCCGAGCAGAAGGACTGCGCGCACGACGACATCAACATCCCGCACTGCTTCAATTCGACCAACCTTCATTCGCACGGCCTGTGGGTCAGCCCGACCGGCAACAGCGACAACGTGCTGCTGACCCTGCGTCCGGGGGTGAAGTTCGAGTACGAATACAACCTGCCCGCCGACCATCCGGCCGGCACCTACTGGTATCACCCGCATCTGCACGGCTCGACTGCGCTGCAGGTGTCCAGCGGCATGGCCGGCGCCTTGCTGGTGCGCGGCAACCGCCTGCCCGCGGCCGGCCGCACCGGCGACCTCGACACCCTGCTGCGCGATCCCGACGGCAGCGCCCTGCCCGAACGCCTGTTGCTGTTCCAGCAGGTTGCCTACGCCTGCCGCGACAAGGCCACCGGCAAGATCAAAGTGCAGAAGAACGACGCCGGCGAAACCGTGGCCTGGATCTGCGACCCGGGCGACATTGGCGACATCGAGGGCTACGACCAGTTCGGCTTCGAGCCCGGCGCCAAGATCGACACCTGGGTCCAATCCGGCCGCCACACCAGCATCAACGGCGACGTGCTGCCGACCTTCACCGGCCTGGTCGCTGGCCGCATCGAGCGCTGGCGCCTGCTGCATGCGGGCGTGCGCGACACCATCAACCTGCAGCTGCGTGAGCTGCGCGCCAATCCCAGCAGCATGGAAGGCCTGTCCGGCGCCGCGCTCGACAACTGGGTCGCGCGCAACTGCACCGGCCCGGTGGTCACGCAGTTCGAAGTGGCGGCCGACGGCCTCAGCCACGCGCGCGCGATCGAGAAAGCCGAGAACGTGCTGCAACCGGGCTACCGCAGCGACGCGCTGGTGGTGTTCCCCAAGGCCGGCAAGTACTGCGTGATCGACGCCGCCGCGCCGGCCTCCGCGAGCATCCTCAACGCCGCCGAGGACCGTCAGCTGCTGGGTGTGGCCGACGTGGCCGCGGGCAGCGGCGCGCCGATCGCGCAGTTGCTGCCCTACGTGACCGATCGCCTGGTCGCGGCCGCCGAAACCCAGATGCCGGCCGATCAGCGCGCCGGCATCGTCGCCGCGCTGCGCGACGGCCTGCGCCTGGATGCGTTCGTGCCGCATCCGGACATCGCCGACGGCGAACTCACCGGCAAGCAGGACCTGGTGTTCAACATCAACGGCAGCGTGACCCCGAACGTTTACATGATCGACGGCTACCCCTACGACCCGAACAAGGCACGCGACCTGGTGCTGGGCAACGTCGAGGAATGGGAGCTGCGCTCGGACCTGGGCGGCCACCCGTTCCACATCCACGTCAATCCGTTCCAGGTCTCGCGCATCCTCGACCCGCAGGGCAAGGACGTCAGCATCAGCGGCGAGAAGAACGACCCGCAGTACGCCAACACCAAGGGCACGTGGAAGGACACCTTGTTCGTGAAGAAGGGCTACCGCGTATTCGTGCGCACCCGCTATCAGCGCTATATCGGCGAATACGTCCTGCACTGCCACATCCTCGAACACGAGGACCAGGGCATGATGCAGAACGTGCGCGTGCTGGTGCCCGACGGCAAGGGCGGCGGCATCGGCAACAGCCACCATTGAGGCAGGCGCCGCAGCGATCGCAGGAAACCCCGCCGCGAGGCGGGGTGTTCGTCTGCGGGCGGCGGTGCGGCGGAAACGGCGGCGGCTTCGGATCGTCGGCCGTAGGCTGCGGTGACAACCGCACCGGCGCGGACGTTCGGTGTCGCGAGGTTCTACCAGTCCGCGGGTTCGCCGTCCTCGTCCTCGACGACGATGTCGGTCCGGCTGCGTATCCAGGCCAGCAGTGCAGCCAGATCGGCCTGCACGCTCGGCGGGCAGGCGCTGATTTCCAGGAACAGGTGCTGCGAAGCATCGACGAACAGACGTACGTCGAACATCCAGGCTTTGGCTTTGCCTTTGGCGTCGTCGTCGTTCTCCGTGCCCTTGAGCCAGAACCCATCGTCCTGCCGTCGCGCGAAGCTGGGCAGCGCCGCTATCCGCGCCTCGACGAGCTCGCGATGATCGCGATACCAGTCGCCATCGGCGAAGCGCAGATGGAATTCCGCGGCCATACCCTCGCTCGCGCGGCTAAGGCGCGCGTCCGTCGTGCGCGCGCTCGTCCTCGCGCAGGATCCGGCGCAGCTCGATGATCGCCTGCGGCGTCTCCTGCACGCTGTGGCCGGAGGTGATCGCCACCTCCGAGACCGCGCCGTCCAGATGCGCGCTCGCGTACGGCACGTAGCCGTCGCTGGACTGCGCCAGCGGCACGTTCGGATCCTTGCGCCCGACGATGGTGTGGAACGGCAGGCCCGGCTCCATGGTCAGTCCCTGGGTCACGTGCATGAACCAGGAGGTCGGACTCAGATCGTCGGGACCGGTCGGCGGGCGCCCCTTGCGAAAGCCGACCTTCTGCAAGGCCTGCTCGTCGACATCGGCGCGGCGCGCGAGTTCGGCAGTTTCGCGCAGCACCTCGAACGGCAACCCGATCAGCTTGCGCACGACGCGCAGCGCCCAGCCGTCGGCGACGCCGGCGCCGCGGTGCGGCGCGGCCATGAACACCACGCGTCCGACCTGCGGCATCGGCGCGAACACGGTCAGGCCGCGCACCAGCGGTTCCTTGCGCAGGCGCGCGCTCTGCTCCGGCGAGAACGACTCCAGGGTGGCGTCGAGCACGCGTTCGCCGCTGTCGCTGACCAGCAGGCGCGCGATCACCCCGCCCATGCTGTGTCCGACCAGCACGGCGTCGCGGCTGGCGGCGTCGTCGCCTTCCGGATCGTAGTGGCGGAAGGTGGACTGCAGCGCCGCATCGATCGATTGCCGGCTCGCGAGCAGCCCCAGGTTGGTCGGATAGAACACCTGCCAGACCTGGTAGTGATCGCGCAGCTCGTCGTCGCCGAGCAACTCGTTGGCCAGGTTGACCCAGGCTTCCGGACTGCTCGCCAGGCCGTGGACCAGGATGATCACGCGCTTGTCGGGATCGTAAGGCTGGTTGAGGTAGACGCGCGGCCGGAACGAGGTGCTCTGGCGTGGCTTGAGCAGGCTCTCCAGGCTCAGCTTGGCCAGCTCCGAACGCGCCAGCCACACGCCGTAGGCGGCCGAGAAATTCGCCGCCAGCGGCACGGTGCGGCCGGCGATGGTCTCGCTGTCGATCCGATACGGGTTGTAGGCGTCCAGGCGCAGTTCGCGGCTGGCCAGCACCGCATCCAGATCGGCGCCGGGGAAGCGCGCCGTCACCGTCACCGGCAGGTAGCGGGTGTCGCGGTAGGCGACCTGGGCCTGCTCGGGATCGCGCTGCGCACGCGGGAACACCGCGACCAGGCTGGTGCCGAAACCGTCTCGCCGATACACCGCGCGCAGGTTGTCGAAGCCCAGCGTGTCGGAGGCCAGCAGTTCGTCGGGCTGCTGGCCGAGCAGGCTGGCCTCGAAGCCGTGCAGCGCGACCGTGGTCTGGAACTCGCCGACCCGCACCGGCGAACTGCCGACGCCGCCCTGGGCGCGGCTGCTTTCGAACGTGGCCTGGGCCAGCAGCTCGACCGCGCGGTTATAGATCGCCAGCACACGCTGCTGGCGCGATTCGAACACGCGCTGCTCGGGCGTGCGCGGGGTCAGGAACAGATAGGCATAGGACAGCCGCGCGGCCTCGGTCGCCAGCCGCGTGCGCAGCGGCGAACCGACGAGCTGGGCTTCCTTGTCCGATTGCAGGCGCGCCAGCTGCAGTTCCGCCGATGCGGCCAGCCAGGCTTCGACCGGCGCGGCGTCGCGCATCTGGGCGACGCAGGGGTCGGGCTCGCGCGTGCAGGCGCCGTGTTCCAGGCCGGCCGCGGCCAGCGTGGTGGCGGCATCGGCACTGAGCTTGCCGCTGCTGAGGATGTCGGAGCGGCGCGCGATCGCGGCGTCGCCGACGGCGTGCTGCTTGACCGAGACCACCGCGCAGCCGCTGAGCAGCAGCCAGGACAGGGCCAACACGATCGTTTGGGAGTACCGCCGGCTGGATCGCATCCCGCCTCCGTTGCTGGATCAGGCGGGCATTGTCCGCTCATGCGAGGGCAGCGGTAAACGCGCGTGCCGCCCATCGGCCGCAGACCCGCCAACCCAACCGCCGAATCGCGCGGACCCAAGCCTGCCGGGAAGCACCGCCGGGACCGCCCGGTCTTCACGTAGGCTCCGCAAACATCTTGCTGCGCACACGGGAGGGGGGCCTGCCATGCACACGCTAGTAGCGTCCGGGGAATCGGAGCCGCATTACCAATACATCGACTACATCCACATGGGCGCGTTCATCGCGCGCTTCGTCGTGCAACGCCTGGTCGACGGCCGACTGATCAGCCAGAGCCGCATCCTCGGCCGCATGCGGAACCATCAGACCCACAGAATCGATCTGACCACGCTGCGCTTCCATGGCGAAGCCTTGCAGTTCGGAGACCGCGTGCGCCTGCGCGTCGGCGCGGTCGGCGGAGTCCGGCGTAACGGCCCCGACGTGCCGTACTCGAACCTCTTCGGTACCGCCACCTTCGAGGTGCACGGCATGACCGTGGCCTTTGAGGTACGTCAGGTTTAGAGCGTCCGCTTCCAGCGCGCCGCGCAAACGAAAAAAAACCCCGCCTCGCGGCGGGGTTTTTCGTTTCGCGCGACCGGCGAACGGCTGGATCAGAAATCCATACCGCCCATGCCGCCCATACCGCCGCCGCCCGGCATCGACGGCTCGTCCTTCTTCGGCAGCTCGGCGACCATCGCTTCGGTCGTGATCATCAGACCGGCGATCGACGCGGCGTTCTGCAACGCGGTGCGGGTGACCTTGGTCGGGTCCAGGATGCCGAACTCGAGCATGTCGCCGTACTCGCCGTTGGCGGCGTTGTAACCGAACGCGCCCTTGCCTTCCTGGACCTTGTTCAGGATGACCGACGGCTCTTCGCCGGCGTTGGTGACGATTTCGCGCAGCGGAGCTTCCATCGCGCGCAGGGCGATCTGGATGCCGTGGTTCTGATCTTCGTTGGCGCCCTTCAGGCCCGCGATCGCGGCCTTGGCGCGCAGCAGCGCGACGCCGCCGCCCGGGACGATGCCTTCTTCCACGGCAGCGCGGGTGGCGTGCAGCGCGTCTTCGACGCGAGCCTTCTTTTCCTTCATCTCGATCTCGGTCGAAGCGCCGACCTTGATCACCGCCACGCCGCCGGCCAGCTTGGCCACGCGCTCCTGCAGCTTCTCGCGGTCGTAGTCCGAAGAGGTCTCTTCGATCTGCGCCTTGATCTGCTTGATGCGCGACTGGATGGCGTCGGCGTCGCCGGCACCGTCGATGATGGTGGTGTTCTCCTTGGAGACCTGCACCTTCTTCGCGCGGCCCAGATCCTTGATCGTTGCCTTCTCGAGCTGCAGGCCGACTTCCTCGGAGATCACGGTGCCGCCGGTCAGCACGGCCATGTCTTCCAGCATCGCCTTGCGACGGTCGCCGAAGCCCGGCGCCTTGACGGCGCAGACCTTGACGATGCCGCGGATGGTGTTGACGACGAGCGTGGCCAGGGCCTCGCCCTCGACTTCCTCGGCGACGATCAGCAGCGGCTTACCGGCCTTGGCGACGCCTTCCAGCACCGGCAGCAGGTCGCGCACGTTGGAGATCTTCTTGTCGTGCAGCAGGATGTACGGGTCGTCCAGCTCGGCCGACATCGACTGCTGGTTGTTGATGAAGTACGGCGACAGGTAGCCGCGGTCGAACTGCATGCCCTCGACCACATCCAGCTCGTTCTCCAGGCCCGAACCGTCTTCGACGGTGATCACGCCTTCCTTGCCGACCTTGTCCATCGCCTGGGCGATCAGGTCGCCGATGTCGGCGTCGGAGTTGGCCGAGATCGCGCCGACCTGGGCGATTTCCTTGCTCGTCGACGACGGCTTGGAGATCTTCTTCAGCTCGGCCACGGCCTCGATGACGGCCTTGTCGATGCCGCGCTTGAGGTCCATCGGGTTCATGCCGGCGGCGACCGCCTTCATGCCCTCGCGGATCAGCGCCTGGGCCAGCACGGTCGCGGTGGTGGTGCCGTCGCCGGCGTTGTCGGAGGTCTTGGAAGCGACTTCCTTGACCATCTGCGCGCCCATGTTCTCGAACTTGTCGGCCAGCTCGATCTCCTTGGCGACGGACACGCCGTCCTTGGTGATCGTCGGGGCGCCGAAGCTCTTCTCGAGCACGACGTTACGGCCCTTCGGACCGAGGGTGGCCTTGACGGCATTGGCGAGTACGTTGACGCCGCGCACCATCTTGGCGCGTGCGTCCTCACCGAAACGAATTTCCTTGGCAGCCATGTTGCTAACTCCGGATGCGAATTAAGTAGGGGGTTCGAAGACTTCGGACTGCGGTGCGGGTCGGCGCGTCGGCGCAGGCGCTACGACGGCTCGGCTCCCGCGGCCGGATCAGCCGAGGATCGCGAAGATGTCGTCTTCTTTGACGACGAGGTAATCGGTGCCGTCGAGCTTCACTTCGGTGCCGCTGTACTTGCCGAACAGCACCTTGT
>CAMLID010000087.1 GCA_946480055.1 uncultured Lysobacter sp.
AGCTGGTCGGTGCCGGTGGCGGTGCTGCTGGTGGTGCCGCTGGGCGTGCTCGGCGCGGTGGTGTTCTCGCTGCTGCGCGGCCTGCCCAACGACATCTACTTCAAGATCGGCCTGATCACGGTGATCGGCCTTGCGGCGAAGAACGCGATCCTGATCGTGGAGTTCGCGATCGAGCAGCGCCAGGCCGGCAAGACCCTGCGCGAGGCCACGATCGAAGCCTGCAAGCTGCGTTTCCGCCCGATCCTGATGACCTCGTTCGCCTTCATCATGGGTGTGATCCCGCTGGCGATCTCGTCCGGCGCCGGCGCCAACTCGCGTCACGCGATCGGCACCGGCGTGATCGGCGGCATGATGTTCGCGACCTTCCTGGGCGTGCTGCTGATCCCGGTGTTCTACGTGGTGGTGCGGCGCATCCTGGGCGATAAGCTCGACGAGGCGCCGAAGATCGTCCGTCACGACGATGAGCCGCCGGTGGTTGCGCCCAAGCCGGCGGTCTGACATCTGTCGAGATGTCTGGAAAAGGCCCGCTGATTGGCGGGCTTTTTCTTTGGGGCTGCGGGAGGATTCGCCCTTGCTCCGCCTTCTGTCTTTTATGGGAGCTGTGTGAGCCGCGATTGCCAGCCTCTCGGTCGCACCGTTCTCGCTTTGGGGTAGGAGCGGCGCAAGCCACAACCGCGAACCTGGTCTGCTGGCGAAGGTTCCGCTACCGCTCCGCCTTCTGCTTTCTGTGGGAGCGGCGTGAAAGCCGCGATCGTCGGCTACGTGGCCGCGCTTGCTCCGCTCTCGCTTTGCTTTGGGGTAGGAGCGGCGTAAGCCGCGACCGCGAACTCCGAGGTTCGGCGAAGGTTTCGATTCTTAAGTCAAAGGCTTCCGCCCGCTGCGCGTGCGGGTCACTTTCTCTTGCTAGCCCAAGAGTCCGCCTGGATTCCCTACGGTCAAAAGTAACCAAAGAGAAGGGCTAGCGGGACCAAACCTCTCGCGTGAGTTCGGTGCTGGCGCCGGGATTTTTCGACGGGACCTCCCTGTCCCTTCGAAAAACGGCGCATCCTGCGCGCCGCCCTTCGGGTCTGCGGTTGCTCGTCGTAGCGCGGTGCTATGGATTTCAATGCAACGGCAACGGCAACGGCAACGGCAACGGCAACGGCAACTGCAACGGCAACGGCAACGGCAACTGCAACTGCAACTGCAACGGCAACGGCAACTGCAACTGCAACTGCAACTGCAACTGCAACTGCAATTGCGAGGGCGAGGGCGAGGAGCTGCGAGGTAGGGGCGCTCAAGCGCGCCGTTGCGCGGTATCGAGTGCCTGCGTCGGCTCTCCAACTTCGAACGGCCACGCCGGATGGAGGCTCCTCGATGCTGCGCATCGCACCCTGCGAGGCTTCGGTTCGCGTCTGGCTGCCGAGACGCCCAACAAAAAACCCGGTAGCGCGAGCTACCGGGTTTCGTGTCCGTCGCGGAAACGACGAGGAGAGAGACGTTGCGAATTACTTGGCGGCGACCTTGGTCGCGGCCTTGGCGGCCTTCTCGACGTTGGCCTGGGTGGTCTTGGCGGCCGACTCGATCTGCGACTTGGCCAGCTCGCCGATGGCTTCGTTGGCCTTCAGGGTGCGGCCGAAGACTTCCTGGCCGGTGCTGACGGCGCGCTCGACGTTCTCGCGGGCGATCTGCACGCCCTTCGGCCACAGGGTCTTGAAGCCTTCCAGATCGCGGGCCTCGGCGGCTTCGCCGAAGAAAGCGAAGGTGGCGTTGACGCGGTCTTCGATCGCGGCCAGCTGCAGGCCGAACACGGCCTCGGCGTTGTCGAGGGTCAGACGGTTGACCTGAGCGGCCGTGTCAGCGAACTGACGCGTCGCGGCGGCGAACTGCTCGTTGAACTGCTGGTACATGGCGTGCTCCTGGATTCGTAGGGGCCCGGACGGGGGAATGTCCGGATTGTGCGGTGCAGCATAATCCGGCTTTTGTTGCGTTGCAACATCGAGCCGACGAGCGGTTGCCGGCCGTTCATTCAGCCTTTGCAATCAATGGCTTGCGTAGAAACGGCAAGTCCGCCGCGGCCCAGGATCGGCCGCGGCGGTGACCGCGCGATGACGAAACGGAGGCTGGCGCCGTCCGCTGGGGCTCAGCCGCGGTAGCGGCAGCCCGAGGTGCAGGTCTCGTGGACCACGATCTCGCTGAGCAGCGGCAGCGCCGGCTTCAGCCGTTCCCAGATCCAGATCGCCAGCCGCTCGCTGGTCGGGTTGTCCAGGCCGGGGATGTCGTTGAGGTAGTGGTGGTCGAGCTGGTCGTACAGCGGCTGGAACGCCTTTTTGACGTCAGCGAAGTCCATCACCCAGCCGCTGTGCTCGCCGGGCTCGCCGTCCAGGTGCACTTCGACCCGGAACGAATGGCCGTGCAGGCGCGCGCATTTATGGCCTTCCGGCACGTTCGGCAGCCGGTGCGCGGCTTCCAGGGTAAAGACCTTGAAGATGTTCATGGCGTCATTGTGGGGCAAGGCGTCGCGGGCGGCGATCCGGCCGGCGGCGAGGGCGGGGAGGGGCGGCGGATACGAAAAAGCCCGCTGGCTGCGGGCTTCGACTGCGGCGCCCGAGGCGTCCGGAACGATGGTGGCTATGGGTGGACTCGAACCACCGACCCCAGCATTATGAGTGCTGTGCTCTAACCGGCTGAGCTACATAGCCACGGGGAACCGCGAATTATTCATGCCGGGACGGGTGCCGTCAATCGTCCCGGGCCGGCTTGTCGTCGGGCAAGGCCCGTGGCAGAGTCGGTCGCAGTGAATTTGGAGTCCGCATCGTGATCGATCCGGACGGTTACAGGCCCAATGTCGGCATCGTGCTGATGCACCCGGACGGCCGCCTGTTCTGGGCCCGACGCGTGCATCGCGACGGTTGGCAGTTCCCGCAGGGCGGGATGAACACCGACGAGACGCCGATCGAGGCGATGTACCGCGAGCTGCGCGAAGAGACCGGTCTGCTGCCGCAGCACGTCGAAGTGCTGGGCGCGACCCCGGGCTGGCTGCGTTATCGCCTGCCGCAGCGGGCGATCCGCCGCAACGACCGCCTGGTCTGCATCGGCCAGAAGCAGGTCTGGTTCCTGCTGCGCCTGACCGGCGCGGAGTCCGACCTGCGCCTGGACCTGACCGAGAAGCCCGAGTTCGACCACTGGCGCTGGGTCGATTTCTGGTACCCGGTCGAGCACGTGGTGGTGTTCAAACGTGGCGTCTATGCCAGCGCCCTGCGCCATCTGGCCCCGTTCGCGCGCAGCATCGCCGGCGTCCAGGCGGTGCCGGCGCCCGGTCCGGACCCCCGCGCCCAGGACCGCTCGGCCCTCGTCCGCAACCGCCAGCGGCCACGCGCCCGGCAACCCGGGATGAACGCCCGCGGCGGCCAGGACCCGCCCACGAATTGACAATCATTCGCATTGGTGGCGAAATGGGCTCGCAGCCAGCCCGGCTGCTTGCCCGCCCAACGCCACCGTGTACGTCTGCATCTGCAACGGAGTCACCGAACGCGACATCCTCCAGGCCGCCGAGGCCGGTTGCCGCAGCGTGCCCGAACTGACCATGCGGACCGGCGCCGGCGCCAATTGCGGCAGCTGCCTGGACATGGCCGCCGAACTGCTCGATCGCGCGCGCTCCTATCGCGACTTGCCCCTGCCGGTATTGCAGCAGGCTGCCTGACCCTGCGCGAGCGCGTCCCAGCGCCCGCCGCCCCGCCTTCCCGATCCGGCCTCGCCCGCGCGAAATGCACTCGATTCGCGTTCCGTCACCGTGTGCGCGAAAGGTCTAGAGTGCCGCCATTGCAACTGCCGGAGCACGGCCATGAAAGGCGACGCCAAGGTCATCGAATTCCTCAACAAGGCGCTCTATAACGAGCTGACCGCGATCAACCAGTACTTCCTGCACGCCAAGATGCTGAAGAACTGGGGCCTGAAGGAACTCGCCGAGCACGAGTACAAGGAATCGATCGACGAGATGAAGCACGCCGACAAGCTCGCCGAACGGATCCTCTTCCTCGACGGCCTGCCGAACTTCCAGGCGCTGGGCAAGCTGCGCATCGGCGAGAACCCGCGCGAGCTGCTGAACTGCGACCTGGCGCTGGAACTGGAAGCACTGCCGGTGCTGCGCGACGGCATCAAGCACGCCGAAGCCGTCGGCGACTACGTCAGCCGCCAGCTGTTCGCCGACATCCTCGACTCCGAGGAAGAGCACATCGACTGGATCGAAACCCAGCTCGCGCTGATCGATCGCCTGGGCGAGCAGAACTACCTGCTGACCAAGATCGAAGAGTAAGGCGCCGGCCCGCCTCGGCGGGCCACCGGATCCAGCCAGCCATCGGACGCGCAGCGCGCGATTCGTCGCCAGCCAGACATGAAGGCCACCGGTTTCGCCGGTGGTTTTTTTCTTGCGCGAAGGCGTAAGTGCGCTCAAGCGCCCCCTGCCTTGCGGTCGGGTCCTTGCGAGCGGGAGCGGCGGGAAGTTGCGGAGCTAACGAAGCACGATCAGCAGCACGCCGGTGACGGCTTGCATCGCCGTCCATGCATGGCGCGGCGCGGCACCGCTCAACAGGCCGGGATGCAGCGCGAGACCGCGACATACCCCGGTGGCGATGGCGCCCGTCGTGACCAGCATCGCGGCCAGGTGGACGGCGATGGCCGCCAAGGCCAACACTACGGAGCCGGAAGCGGTGATCTCGCGTGCCGGCGTGTCGCTCATGCACAGCGGCACCAGGGCGGGGACGAGCATCAGTCCTGCGCCGTGAGCCGTGGCCATCAGGCAGGACCACAGCGCGATGCCGGCGTGATCGGTGCGCGCGTGGATGCGAGTGCTGACGACGCGATGATCTGCTGTGTGCCGCCCGGTGTCGCGTAGCCAGCGGTACGCCGCCACCAGGACGAGCAGGGCGCCGGCCAGGCATTGGACGCGCGAGCGGTCCATCAGTATGCCCTGCGTAACCGCGAACACCACGAGCGCAATCGATGCCGTATGTCCCACCGCGATCGGCAGCAACGCACGGCGTGCCTGGGCGCCGTCGCGCGCACGCACGCCGCAGGCGGCGGCAAACATCCAGCCGCTCGCCGGGCTCGCCCCGTGCAGGGCGCCGAGCCCGGCGATGGTCAGCAACGGCCACACGATGTCCATGACGCGTCCCCGGCGGCCGTGGCGGGCTCAGGCCTTCGAGCCGCAGCACGCGGCGGCGGCCGGCGCCTTCGCGGCGGCCTCGTAGCGATCGTGATGGCGCACCCAGGCCATCGGGTAGTCCATGCCGTCCTCGTCTCGGCCCTTGGGCGTGAGTTCGAGCAGGTTGTAGGTGTGCATCATCACTTCCACGCCGCGGCCGTAGCGCGAGTAGGTGTGGAAGACTTCGCCGGCGTCGTCGCGATAGAAGACGCTGATCCCGGGTGCTTCCTCGTGCGGGAACGGCTGGCGGACGTAGTTGTAGTCGACCTTGCCGCTGGACATCTCGTCCTGATTGAAGTTGACGCCGAAGTCGTGGTTGAAGTCGCTGCCGTACGAGGACACCCAGTTGAAGTGCCAGCCCATGCGCTCGCGGAAGCGCTGGATATCGGCCAGCGGAGCGCGCGAGACGGCGATCAGGGTCAGGTCTCGCTGGGCGAGGTGGAGGTTGGCGCCGTCGTTGTGGTCGGCCATGTAGGAGCAGCTCTTGCAGCCCTGCTCCCAGCCCGGCGCGAACATGAAGTGCTGCACCATCAACTGGCTGCGGCCCTCGAACAGATCGGCGAGGCGGCGCGGGCCGTCCGGCGTATCGAAGACGTAATCCTTCTCGACCCGCACCCACGGCAGTGCGCGGCGCTCGCGCGCGATCTGGTCCTGCAGGCGGGTGAGTTCCTTCTCGTGCGCCAGCAGCGTCTTGCGCGCGGCGAGCCAGCGGTCCCTGGATACGACGGGATGATCGACGGCGTTGGTTTCGGCAATCGCGGTATTCATGGGTTGCTCCTCGGCCCGGTGGGCCATGCGGGGG
This sequence comes from uncultured Lysobacter sp., assembly GCA_946480055.1. The sequence continues at coordinate 5,985 of CAMLID010000087.1, forward strand.
TGTGGTTCGGGCAAGGCTTGCCCGTCTCCGGTCGCAAGACCGGAAGGGGGAGGGAGTGGCAGGGTCTGTTTCGAGCCCGTGTGGCGGGCTGGCCGCGTCAGTGCATCAGCCGTTGCGGAGAAGGGCGGCCCGAGTCGGGGTGGCGCTTATGCCGCCGCCTTCTTCGGCCGCCGCACTGCGCGGACTTTGCCGGTGGGACCGCCGCCGCAATAGAACAGGTCGGCGCCGTCGGACTCGAGCCCGCTGACGCCGACGCCCGGCGGCATTTCGAGCCGCTCGAGCACTTCGCCGCTGTCCGGATCGATGTGACGCAGCTCGCTCTCGTCGCCTTCCCAGGTGGCGTGCCAAAGCTCGCCGTCGACCCAGGTCACACCGGTGACGAAACGGTTGGACTCGATCGAGCGCAGCACGGCGCCGGTGGCGGGATCGATCTGATGGATCTTGCGGTCGCGGTACTGTCCGACCCACAGGCTGCCTTCGGCCCAGGCGAGCCCGGAGTCGCCGCCCGCGCCCGGTGCCGGAATCGACGCCACGACGTCGCCGGTGGCCGGGTCGATCTTGTCGATGCGCGCTTCGGCGATCTGATACAGATACTTGCCGTCGAAGGCGGTGCCGGCGTCGGCGGCGTGATCCAGCGTGCCCACGACTTCGCCGTTGGCGGGATCGAAGGCAACCACAGCCGGTCCGGTCGCGGCCCACACGCGGTGGCCGTCGTGGGTGACGCCGCCGACGCGCTCGACGCCGTCGAACGCGTACTCGCGCACGATCTCCGCGGCGCGCGCCGGCACGGGTTCTGTCGTAGTGCGGTTCATGGCCTTGGCTCCTGAGGGCGCTCGTTGCGGCGCCGTGGAAACAATCTACTCAGACGGTAACGCAGCAGGGAGTAACAAGATCGTCGTGAATCCGATCAGCGGCGGCGCCAGCCAGCGCTGCGCGCGGGCGCGGCCGATCGCGCGCACCTGGCCGTCGGCTTCCAGCTCGACCAGCGCGCGCTGGACCGTGCGCTGGCTGTCGCCCAGGGCCAACGCGAGCGCCGAGGTGGACCAGGCCGCGCCGTCGGCAAGCAACGCCAGCAGCGAGGCCTGATCGCCGTCGATCGGCGGCATCAGCACGACCACGCCGCGCCCGTCGCGCGGCACGAGTGCGAAACCGTTGGCGGTGGCTTCGATATCCGCCAGCGACGCGACCAGGGCGCGCAGGCGGCCGATCTCGACGCGCAGACGCGCGCGGTGCGTTTCGTCGGGATGACGGGTGCGGAACACGTTCGCGATCAGCGCATTGCGTTCGACGTCGCCGGGCCAGCCTTCGGCCAGCGCGCGCAGCAGGGCGAACAACACCGGCCGTCGCGCCAGCGGCTGCCAACGCTCGCCGCTGCGCAGCCCGCGACGGCAGGCATCGATCATCAGCGCGCCGGAGAGCAGCAGGGCCTCGACCTGATCCAGGCGCAAGGGCTGCTCATGGCCGGCATGGATGCTGCGCGCGGCGCAACGGTCGAGCGCGGCGCGCGCTTCGGCCACTTCGGCGAGCAGCGCGGGCACGCCCGCGCGGTCGGCTGCGTCGGAGGCGCGACCGAGCGCGGCCCGCGCCTGCGCCGTGCGCAAGGAACGCAGGGCGATTTCCGCGCCGGCCAGTTCGGCCACCGCCGCGAGCGACGGCGGCAGGCCGGATGCGTCGAGGCCCGCGAGCGAAGACGCAGCCTCATCGAGGCGGCCGATCAGGAGCAGCCGGCGTACCGCGATCAGGCGCGCCTGCAGCGCGTTGGCGCGATCGGCACGCGATTCGAGCACGAGCGCGGCGTCGGCGAGCGCGCGCGGCGAACCGCCCAGGTCGCGCATGGCCAGCGCGACTTCGGCCTCCGCGACGACGCAGCGCGCGCGCGCCAGTTCCTCGCGCGCACCGAAGCCGCGCGCGGCGCGGCGCAGCAGTTCGCGGGCACGCGGATACTCGCCCAGTTGGGCCATCGCGATACCGCGCAGGGCCAGCGCCGGCGGATCGTCGCGCAGGGCGACGCGCTTGAGCGCGCCGAGCGCGTCGCCGGCGGCCAGCGCGCGCCCGGCCGCGGCGATCAGAGAGTCCATCGCGACAGGCTACTGCGCCGCACGCGCTTTCGCACAGGGCCCGGCTAGCCCGAACTTATCGAGTGGTTGCGTGCGGCGCTGCATCTGGCCGCAGCACGAGCCTGGTGCGTGTCGGAGCGACCCTAGCGGCGAGCCGATGCCAGCGTAGGGTGCGTTGAGCCGCAGGCGAAACGCACCGTCGTCCTGGCCGGCCGGTTCCGATAGTCGGAGCGTCGCGATGCTGCGCTCGAGCGCAGCCCAGGCGCGGCTCAGCCCGGTGTCGGATCGGCCTTGGGCGCGCGCCGGAAGATCAGGCGCCATACCCACCACAGCAGCAGCGCGACGATCAGGCTGATCAGCGCGACCAGCGACAGCGCGATCCAGGGATGCGCGAACACCAGGGCCAGGGTGCCGATCACGGCCACGTCTTCGCCGACCGAAGCGGTCCAGTTGCTGACCGGTTCGGGCGAGGTGTTGAGCAGCACGCGCGAGCCGGCCTTGAGCAGGTGGCTGCCCAGGGCCACGCCGGCGCCGGTGGCGAGCGCGCCCGCGCCGAGCTGGCCGTCCGGAGACAGGGTCGCGGCGGCCAGGAAGGCACCGACCGGTACCCGCAGCAGGGTGTGCAGCAGGTCCCAGCCCGAGTCCACACCGGGGATCTTGTCGGCGAAGAACTCGGTCGCGGCGAGCGCGCCGGACACGCCGATCACCCACGGCGACTGGGTCGCCTGCAGGGCCTGGGGCAGGTCCAACCAGCCCAGGGCGCCGGCGATGCCGACCCCGAACACGGTCAGGTAGACCCGGATCCCCGCCAACCAGGCGAGAACTACCCCAATTGCGAACAGGTGCGCATCGGACACGGCGGCAACCCCGCTAGACTTGTCGGCCAAGTATAGAACCACCTGCGGCCCCCGCCGCCCCAGTCGAATGGCCAAGGCACCACCGCCCCGTTTCGTCATCGTCCAGCAGCAAGCCGACCGACGGCCGCTGATCGCGGCCGTGGTGGCTGTGATCTGGCTGAGTTCACTGGCCGGCGCCTGGGCCTGGGCGACCTGGCGCGCCGCGCCGCAGCTGCCCAAGGTCAGCGCCGAACTCGACGTCGTGCGCGCGACCCTGCGCGAGCGCCAGGCCCGCCTGGACCAGTTGGAGCAGCGCGAGGCCACCCTGCAGCGCTCCGACCAGATCAGCCGGGTCGCCAACAAGCAGATCCAGGGCGCCCTGGCCGACCGCGAGGAAGAGATCGCCGACCTGCGCGCCGACGTGGCCTTCTACGAGCGTCTGGTCGGCTCGACCGGCAAGCCGCAGGGCCTGAACGTGCATTCGACCCAGTTCGCGCCGGAAACCGGCGGCACTTGGCGCTACATGATCGTCCTGACCCAGAACCTCAACCGCGGCGCGGTCAGCGCCGGGCGGCTGCAGTTCGCGGTCGAGGGCGTGCGCAACGGCAAGCTGACCACGGTCGGCTGGGACGAGCTGCACCAGCGGCCGGCGGCGCCGGCGCAGGATTATTCTTTCCGCTACTTCCAGCAGCTCGACGGCAGCGTGATGCTGCCGGCCGGCTTCACCCCGCAGCGTGTCCGCGTCTCGCTGCGCGGTGAGAACGCGTCGGTGGAGCAGGCGTTCAACTGGCGCAGCGGCGCAACCGTCACCGGGGAAACCTAAGCATGTTCAAGAACAAACCCACCCAGCTCGCGGCCGGTCAGGTCGACACCATGATCGGCCCGCAGGTGGTGATCCGCGGCGACCTGCAGTTCAGCGGCGGGCTGTATATCGAAGGCCGGATCGTCGGCAAGATCGTGGCCGAACCGGGCCAGCTGGCGGTGCTGACCCTGGCCGAGAACGGCAGCATCGAAGGCGAAGTGCATGCGCCGGTGGTGATCATCAACGGCGAGCTCACCGGCGACGTCTACGCCGCCGAGCGGGTCGAGCTGGCGGCCAAGGCGCGCGTGTTGGGCAACGTGCATTACAAGGTGGTCGAGATGATCGCCGGCTCGATGCTGACCGGCCGCCTGATCCATTCCGACACCGCCGGCGCCCCGCGCGCGGGCGCTGAAGCCCCGGTGACCGCGCACGCCCTGGTCGACTGACGGGACGTTGCGCCGGCCCGCGCCGCGCCCTATTAATGGGGCATGGCCGAATCCGACCCGCGCAGCCCCCAGAACGCGCCCAGCCACTGGCGCTACGCCGCCGCCATCGCGCTGGCCGCCGTGCTCGCGTTCGGCGGCTGGGGCCTGTGGCGTTCGATCTCGCCGGCCCCGCCGGCGGCCGCCAACCCTGACGCCGCCCGCGATGCCCAGGCCGAGCGCGCCGAGCTGGAGCAGCTGCGTCAGCGCGTGACCACGCTCAGCCGTTCCGACCAGATCAGCCGCGACGCCAACCGCGACCTGCAGGGCACCTTGTCCGAACGCGACGAGGAGATCGCCGGCCTGCGCGCCGACGTCGCCTTCTACGAACGCCTGGTGGGCTCCACCGCGCAGCGCCGCGGCCTGGCCGTGCATGCGCTGCGGGTACAGCCGCAGAACGAGAACGCCTGGCACTTCACCAGCACCTTGACCCAGAACCTCAACCGCGGCGCGGTCAGTGCCGGCCGCCTGACCGTGGCGCTGGAAGGCAGCCGTGGCGGCAAGCTGCAAAAGCTGAGCTGGGACGACCTGCGCCAGCAGCCCAATGCGCCGGGCCTGGCGTACTCGTTCAAGTACTTCCAGCAGATCGAAGGCGATCTGTTCCTGCCCGCGGGCGTGACCCCGGTGCGGGTGACCGTACGCCTGACCCCGCAGTCCGGCGCGGCCGTGGAACAGTCCTTCACCTGGGCCGAGGCCACCCGCGAGGGCAATGGGGCGACGGCGACGGAGTGAGTCTTCGCCGGTCGTGCCCACAACAGTGCGGCAGCTGAGAAGCCGGTCCGCTCATGCGCGTCGTTCCCGAAAGCGGTATGGCAGTATCGGCAGGCGAGGTGGCCTGAACGGCGTCGATCCCTCCTATCGCCACCGCAGCCGCGTTATCCCCACCCGCCGACCGCAGCGTTCGATCGGCGAGCTTGAATGCGGCGCCTGCGCGCCCCATCCTGAAGGGATGGAAACGATCACTGCCCTGCCCACGGCGCCCGACTACCACTCGTTGGAGCGTCCGCTGGATTTCACCGCCTCGGCCGCGACCAAGGTCCGCGAACTGATCGCCGAAGAAGGCAACGCTGCGCTCAAGCTGCGCGTCTACATTCAGGGCGGCGGTTGCTCGGGCTTCCAGTACGGGTTCGAGTTCGACGAGCAGCAGGGCGAGGACGACCTGGCCGTGCAGACCGACGGCGTGACCCTGCTGGTCGATCCGTTGAGCCTGCAATACCTGATGGGCGCCGTGGTCGACTACACCGAAAGCCTGCATGGCGCGCAGTTCGTGATCCGCAATCCGAACGCCAAGACCACCTGCGGTTGCGGTTCCTCGTTCGCGGTGTGAGCGAGGCCAGCGACAACCCGGCGGCGCGCGCGCCCTACGCCTTCGTCGAAGCCGGCAGCGACGCCGCCGTTCGCGCCGCGCTCGACCGCGCCGACCATCTGCGCGACCAGCCCGAAGCGCTGACCGCGCTGTGGCCGCAGGCGCGGGTGATCCTGCTCGACGATTCCGGCCAGGCCCTGGCCGACGACCAGGGGCAACTGCGCGCGCCCACCGGTGCCGAACTCAGCGCCGGTCCCGGCGGCATCGGCGCGGCCGTATTCCTGGGCCTGGCGCCCGACGGCGTCGGCTGGTTCGCGCTGGACGCCGCGCTGACCGCGTTCGACGCGCCGCGCCGGGTCGATCTGCGCGCCGCCGCCGCGCATTGGCCGGCCTTGCACGCCAGCGTGTTCGCGCAGGCGCGCGCGCTGCAGCATTGGCGCTCGCGCAACCGCCATTGCGGCGTCTGCGGCGGCGAAGTCGCGTTCTCGCGCGGCGGCTGGCAGGGACGTTGCAGCCAATGCGAGGCCGAACACTATCCGCGCACCGACCCGGCGGTGATCGTCGCGGTCAGCGACGGCGAGCGCCTGCTGCTGGGGCGCCAGACCGGCTGGCCGGCGCGCCGTTATTCGGTGCTCGCCGGTTTCGTCGAACCGGGCGAAACGCTGGAGCAGACCGTCGCCCGCGAGGTCCTGGAAGAGGCCGGCGTGCGCGTGCTGAACTGCCGCTACCTGGGCTCGCAGCCGTGGCCGTTCCCGGGCGCGCTGATGCTGGGCTTCTTCGCCGATGCCGGCCCGGACGAGCCGCAGGTCGGCGACGAGCTGGAAGAGGCGCGCTGGTTCACCGCGCAGGAAGTCCGCGAGGCCCAGGCCCGCGGCGAGCGTCCGCCGCGCGAGGACGACGAGGGTCCGCTGCTCTCGCCGAGCATTTCGATCTCGCGCTGGCTGATCGATCAGTGGCTGGCGGCCGTCGAGGCACGTACGTCGCGTTGAGCCACGGTAGAATCGGCGCTGGCTGGACGTTGCAGAACGTCCGGCCGGGTGGCCGGCAGCGGCCATGGCGACGGAACGGCGCAACCGCGCTCGCTTCGTCTTCAGCGGAGCCGGGCTAGCATCGGTTCCAGCAGCGGTGGAACGCGCCAGACGCGCGCCCGCCGACGCATTCATCGGATACGCCACGCCGGGAGCCGGGCCGCAATGTCAGAAACGCTGATCGCCGCCGTCGTCGCGCTCGTGCTCGGCCACCTCGCGCAGTCGCTGGCGGCCTCGGTGCGGCATTACGGCTGGTACGCGGACTGGCTGCGCTGGCTGGGCGCGCGTTTCCCCGAAGACAGCATCTGGCGCGGCCGCTGGGGCATCGCCCTGGCCCTGGTGCCGCCGCTGCTCGCCGTCGGGCTGTTCCAGCTTGCCCTGGACGAGCCGCTGTACGGCCTGGCCGGGCTGGTGTTCGGCATCGCCGTGCTGTTCTACGTCTGGGGCCCCCGGGATCTCGACCTGGACGTGGAGGCGATCGCCGCCGCGAACGATCCCATCTCGCGTCGCGCGGCCGCGGCCAGCCTGTGGCCGGAAGGCGAGACCCCGTCGCTGGACGGCGGTTCGCTGGTCGAAGCGGTGTTCCGCAACGCGCTGCGGCGCTGGTTCGGGGTGTTGTTCTGGTTCCTGCTGCTGGGCCCGTTCGGAGCGGTGCTGTACCGCCTGACCGCGCTGTCGGCCGAAGGCGAGGCCGCACGCGAACTGCCCGGCGAGACCATCGAGGGCGCGCGCACGCTGCTGGCGATCCTGGAATGGCCGGTGGCCCAGCTGTTGACCCTGGCGCTGGCCCTGGTCGGCAATTTCGACACCGTGCTCGGCGCCTGGCGCGAATCCGGCGGCGCCGCGCTGAGCCTGGACAACCGCTTCCTGGGTGCGGTCGCACGCGCCAGCGTGAAGACCGAGCTGGCCGAAGAAGCCGCCGATTACGCCGAAGAGAACGGCACCGGCGCGAGCGCCGCCGCCCTGGCGGCCAGTTCGGAGCAGCCCGAACTGCGCGATGCGATGAGCCTGGTCTGGCGCAGCCTGCTGGTGTGGCTGGCGG
>CAMLID010000088.1 GCA_946480055.1 uncultured Lysobacter sp.
CTGGTGATGGCCCTCGAAGAAGAGTTCGAGTGCGAGATCCCGGACGAAGAGGCCGAGAAGATCACCTCGGTGCAGCAGGCGATCGATTACGTCAAGGCTCACGTCAAGTCGTAATCGGACGAAGAAGGCGGCGCGGCGGCCAGCACAAGCGGACCGCCGGCGTTGCCGGCAAAACCATACCGGGGCCGCATTGCGGCCCCGCGTTTTTAGGGCCGGTGGATACGCCGGCGTAGCGTCAAAACCCGCGTCAACAGTCGCGTCAACAGTACGGAGTGCTCCATGTCCAACCGTCGCGTAGTGATTACCGGCCTCGGCATCGTTTCCCCGCTCGGCAACGACCTGGCCAGCAACTGGGACGGGATCGTCAACGGCCGCTCCGGCATCGGTCCGATCACCTGGTTCGACGCGTCGAACTTCACCACCCGCATCGCCGGCGAAGTCCGCGACTTCGACATCGGCAAGTGGGTCGGTCCGAAAGACGCCAAGAAGATGGACGAGTTCATCCACTACGGCGTCGCCGCCTCGATGATGGCGATGGAAGACGCGGGCCTGGTCGTGGACGAGTCCAACGCCGAGCGCATCGGCGCGCTGATCGGCTCGGGCATCGGCGGCCTGCTCGGCATCGAAGAGCAGACCATCAAGTACCACGAGGGCGGCCCGCGCAAGATCTCGCCGTTCTACGTGCCCAGCACCATCATCAACATGCTGCCCGGCCAGGTCTCGCTGCTGACCGGCATCAAGGGCCCCAATTTCTCCGCCGTTTCGGCCTGCGCCACCTCCAACCATTCCATCGGCATGGCGATGCGCATGATCCAGTACGGCGACGCCGACGTGATGATCGCGGGCGGCGCCGAGCGCGGCGCCTCGCAGACCTCGGTCGGCGGTTTCTGCTCGATGAAGGCGATGTCGACGCGCAACGACGATCCCACCCGCGCCTCGCGGCCCTGGGACAAGGACCGCGACGGCTTCGTACTCGGCGACGGCGCAGGCATCCTCGTGCTCGAGGAGTACGAACGCGCCAAGGCACGCGGCGCGCGCATCTACTGCGAGCTGGCCGGTTTCGGCGCGACCTCGGACGCCTTCCACATGACCGCACCCAGCGAGAACGGCGAAGGACCGGCGCGCTGCATGACCGCGGCGTTCAAGGACGCCAAGATCAACCCCGAGGACGTGGCCTACCTCAACGCGCACGGCACTTCGACTCCGCTGGGCGACGTCGCCGAAACCCTGGCGATCAAGCGCGCGCTCGGCGACCACGCCTACAAGACCATGGTCAGCTCGACCAAGTCGATGACCGGCCACTTGCTGGGCGCGGCCGGCGGCGCCGAGGCGATCTACTCGGTGCTGGCGCTGCACCACGGCATCATCCCGCCGACCATCAACCTGGAGCAGCCGGGCGAAGGCTGCGACCTGGACTACGTGCCCAACGTGGCGCGCGAGAAGAAGGTCGACGTCACCGTCTCCAACGGCTTCGGCTTCGGCGGCACCAACGGCACCCTGGTGTTCAAGCGGATCTGACCCGCACCGCGCAGGGCAGGGCGGACCGGTCGCGATACGGCCGGTCGCCTCTTCTGTGGGAGCGAGGTGAGTCGCGATCGGTACTCCAGCGACGGGCGATGGCGATCCACGTCGCTGCCATAGGCGTCGCTTTCGCCCGCCTTCGCCGGTCCGCGTCCCGCGGGTATAAGGTTTCACCATCATGCTGCTGACCCGCGCGCTGCCCGTCCCCTTCGATCTGCTGTCGCTGCAGCGGCTGGCGCCCGAGCGCTATCCGATGCTGCTGGAATCCAGCGCCGACGGCACCGCGCAGGGACGCTGGGACCTGCTGCTTGCCGGCAACGGCGAGTCGCTGCGCCTGGACGCCGACGGCCGCGTGCGCGATCACGACAGCGAAGAACGCGGCCGCGATTTTCTCCGCGAACTGGACGCGCAGTGGCGCGACCAGCGCGTCGCCCGCGACGAGCCGCGCTGGCCGTTCCGCGGCGGCTGGGCGCTGTTGTTCGGCTACGAACTCGCGGCCCAGGTCGAACCGGTGCTGCGCCTGCCGCCGGCGCCCGGCGGCCTGCCGGTCGCTTTGGCCCTGCGTTGCCCCGCCGCGGTGCTGCGCGACCGCGCCAGCGGCGACTGCATCGCCCTGGCCGAGACCGGCCACGCGGACATGCTCGACGCGATCGCCGAGGACGTCGAACGCGCCGCTGCGCTCGCGCCGCTGCCGCAGTGGCAGCCGCCGCAGGCGGTCGAGGAAGACGAGCCGCAGCGCTACACCGACGGGGTCGCGCGCGTGCTCGACTACCTGGTCGCCGGCGACGTGTTCCAGGTCAACCTTTCGCGTGGCTGGCGTGCGCATTTCGACGCGCCGCTGGCACCGGCGGCCCTGTTCCAGCGCCTGCGCCAGCACAACCCGGCGCCGTTCGCCGGTCTGTTCGCCGGCCGCGGCTGGGCCGTGGTCAGCGCCTCGCCCGAGCGTCTGGTGTCGGTGCGCGGCGACGTGGTCGAGACCCGGCCGATCGCCGGCACCCGCCCGCGCGTGGCCGGCGACGACGATCTCGCGCGCATCCGCGAGCTGGTCGGGCACCCCAAGGAACGCGCCGAACACGTGATGCTGATCGATCTGGAGCGCAACGACCTCGGACGGGTCTGCACGCCGGGCAGCGTCGAGGTCGACGAACTGATGACGGTGGAGAGCTACGCCCACGTCCACCACATCGTCAGCAACGTGCGCGGCCGCCTGCGCGCCGATGCGAGTCCGGGCGAGACCATCCGCGCTGTGTTCCCCGGCGGCACCATCACCGGCTGCCCCAAGGTGCGCTGCATGCAGATCATCGCCGAGCTCGAAGGCGGCGGCCGCGGCGTCTACACCGGCGCGATGGGCTGGCTCAATCGCGACGGCGACCTCGACCTCAACATCCTGATCCGCAGCGCCGAACTGGAAGGCGCCGAACTGCGCTTCCGCACCGGCGCCGGCATCGTCGCCGACTCCGATCCGCAGCGCGAGCTCGACGAAACCCGTGCCAAGGCGCGCGGCATGCTGCGCGCGCTGGGCGTGGCCGGATGAACGTGCGCGTCTACGTCGGCGAGCAGGCGGTCGACGCCCTGCCGGCGCTGGACCGCGGCTACGCCTACGGCGACGGCCTGTTCGAAACCCTGCGCGCGCACCGCGGCGGCTTGCCGTGGTGGGATGCGCATTGGCAGCGCCTGAGCCGCGGCGCCGCACGCCTGCAGCTGGCCCTGCCGCGCGCCGAACAGGTGCGCGCGGAAGCCGAATGCCTGCTCGGCGGCGGCGACGCGGTGCTCAAGCTGATCGTGAGCCGCGGTGCCGGCGGTCGCGGCTATGCGCCGCCCGCGGACGCGACGCCGACCTGGCTGCTGTCCACGCACCCGCTGCCGGCGCCGCCGCCCGCCGCCGGCCTGCGCCTGCGCTGGTGCGATACCCGCCTGGCGGTGCCGTCGGCGCTGGCCGGGCTCAAGCACTGCAACCGCCTGGAACAGGTGTTGGCGCGTGCCGAGTGGGACGACGCCGGCATCGACGAGGGACTGATGCGCGACGGCGACGGCCATGTGGTCTGCGCGACCGCGGCCAACCTGTTCGTGCTGCGCGAGGGCCGCTGGTGGACGCCGGGGGTGGATCGCTGCGGCGTCGCCGGGGTCTGCCGCGAGCGATTGCTGAATCTGCTGGCCGACGAGGCCGCGGAAACCGCGACCCTGTCGCAAGACGCGCTGGAAAGCGCGGACGCGGTTTTCCTGTGCAATGCCGTGCGCGGTATCCTGTCGGTCGCCCGGCTCGGCGCGCGCGTCTGGCCCTCGCATCCTGCGGTGGCCGCGCTGCAGCGTCGCCTGGCCCGGACCCATCCCGCATTCGAATCTGCAGCCCTGCCGGGCTCGGAGGTGTCGTGAGTCGCAAAACCAAACGCCGTGTCGGCGGTTTCTTCCTGCTGCTGGTGCTCGCGGCCGTGGTCGCCGGCGGCTGGCTGTGGCAGCGCTACACGCAGTTCGCCGACGCTCCGCTGTCCGGGCTGCAGGCCGGGCAGAGCCTGATCGTCGAGCGCGGCGATTCGCTGCCGGTGGTGCTGCGCAAGCTGCGCGACGCCGGTGTGCGCGGCGGCGATGCCCTGGAATGGCGCGCGCTGGCCAAGCAGCTCGGCGCCGCCGGCCGCCTGCAGGTCGGCGAGTACGCGCTGGAACCCGGCACCTCGCCGCGCGAGCTGCTGTCGGCGATGCGCGACGGGCGCGTGGTCAGCCACCGCTTCACCCTGATCGAAGGCTGGAACCTGCGCGACCTGCGCGCGGCGCTGGCGCGCACGCAGGACCTGAAGCAGGAAGCCGCCAAGCTCGACGATGCCGCGCTGATGAAGGCGCTGGGCCGGCCGGGCCAGCATCCGGAAGGCCGCTTCCTGCCCGAGACCTACCTCTACACCGGCGGCGACAGCGACCTGGACCTGCTCAAGCGCGCCTGCGACGCGATGGACAAGGCGCTGAATGCGGCCTGGGAAGGCCGCGACAAGAACAGCGTGCTCAAGAGCCGCGAGGAAATGCTGATCCTGGCCTCGATCGTCGAGAAGGAAACCGGCATCGCCTCCGAGCGTCCGCAGATCGCCGGCCTGTTCGAGCGCCGCCTCAAGCTGGGAATGAAGCTGGAAACCGACCCGACCGTGATCTACGGCCTGGGCGCGGGTTACGACGGCAACATCCGCAAGCGCGATCTGCAGACCGACACGCCCTACAACACCTACACCCGCACCGGCCTGCCGCCGACGCCGATCGCGATGCCCGGCGCGGGCGCGCTCAAGGCCGTGGCCAATCCGGCGCCCGGCGACGCGCTGTTCTTCGTCGCGTCCGGCGACGGCAGCGGCAGCAGCCTGTTCGCGGCCACCTACGCCCAGCACCAGGCCAACGTGCGCACCTACCTGCAGCGCTACCGCGCGCAACAAAGCCGCGGCCAGCCCGAGGAGGGCAAGGCGGTGCTGGAGGAGGCGCAGGAAACCGCGACCCCGCAGGCGCCGGCGGAGAGCACGACCCGATGAGCCTGCAGGTCCAGCCGCGCCTGATCACCCTGGAGGGCGGCGAGGGCGCCGGCAAGTCCACGGTACTGGCGGCACTGCGCGACGCCTTGCAGGCCAGCGGCGCCGAAGTGGTGTGCACGCGCGAACCCGGCGGCACGCCCCTGGCCGAACAGATCCGCGGCCTGCTGCTCGACACCCACCACGAACCGGCGACGCCCGAGGCCGAGCTGCTGCTGGTGTTCGCCGGCCGCGCCCAGCACGTCAGCGAAACCCTGCTGCCGGCGCTGCGCCGCGGCGCCTGGGTGATCAGCGACCGCTTCACCGACGCCAGCTACGCCTACCAGGGCGAGGGCCGCGGTCTGGACCCGCTGTTCATCGCCGAACTCGAACGCCGCGTGGTCGGGATCGAGCCCGCGTTGACGCTGTTGCTGGACGTGCCGGTCGCGATCGGTCTGCAGCGCGCGCGCGGACGCGGCGCCGCCGACCGCATCGAAGCCGAGCGCGAGGATTTCTTCGAACGCGTGCGCACCGGCTATCGCGCACGCGCGCAGTCGCAGCCGCATCGCTTCCATGTCATCGATGCGAGCCAGCCCGCGGACGTCGTCGCCGCGCAGGCGGTGGCGCGTCTGCAGCAGCTGATCGAGGCGCAGTCGTGAGCGCGCCGGCGTTCGCGCCCTGGCAGCGCCGCGTCTACGAACAGGCCACCGCCGCGCTCGATGCCGGCCGCCTCGGCCACGGCCTGCTGTTCTGCGGCCCGTCCCAGTTGGGCAAGCGCGCGGTCGCCGAGCGTCTGGTGCAGCGTCTGCTGTGCCGCGATCGCGGTGCCGACGGCGAGCCCTGCGGGCACTGCCGCGGCTGCCTGTTGTACGCGGCGGGCACGCATCCGGATTTCCAGACCGTGTCCTTTATCCCGAACAAGGAAGGCACGCGGCTGCGCACCGAGATCGTGATCGAGCAGATCCGCAACGTATCCGAGCGCCTGGCATTGACGCCGCAATACGGCGGCGCCCAGATCGCGATCCTGGACCCGGCCGACGCAATCAACCACGCGGCCGGCAATGCGTTGCTGAAGACGCTGGAAGAACCGGTGCCGGGCCGCTACTTGTGGCTGATCAGCGCGCATCCGCTGCGTCTGAGCGCGACCATCCGCAGCCGTTGCCAGCGCCTGGAATTCCGCCTGCCGCCGCAGGACGAGGCGCTGGCCTGGCTCAAGGCGGCCGGCCACGCCGAAACCGCGGCGCGCGAGGCGCTGGAAGCCGCGCGCGGCCATCCCGGGCTCGCCCACGAGTGGCTGCAGGGCGACGGTCTGAAGCTGCGCCGCGATGTCGCCGGCGATCTGGCCAAGCTCGCGCGCGGCGACGCTTCGCCGTCGGAAATCGCCCAACGCTGGGTCGGCGACGAGCACGCTGCGCTGCGTCTGCGCCACGCCGCCGATCTCGCCCTGGCCGAAGCTTCCGGCTTGACCGACCCGGCGCGAACGCGCAGTCTGGCGACTTGGTTCGATCGCGCCAATCGCACCCGCGATTTGTTGCGGACGACGGTGCGCGCGGACCTTGCAGTGGTCGAATTGTTGATGGCTTGGCGCGCCGGCGATGGCGCGCGAGCCGCCGGAGGACATCGGGGATGAGCGGAGCGGCGGGAGCGGGTGCAGCCAGGCAGGGCATTCTGTCCTTGGCGATCAAGGACAAGGCGGCGCTGTACGGCGCCTACATGCCGTTCCTGAAATACGGCGGCATCTTCGTGGCCACGCCCAAGCGGTATTTCCTCGGTGACGAGGTGTTCCTGCTGTTGACCCTGCCCGAATCCACCGAACGCCTGCCGGTCGCCGGCAAGGTGGTCTGGGTCACCCCGACCGGCGCCCAGGGCAATCGCCCGGCCGGCATCGGCGTGCAGTTCGCCGAAACCGCCGAGGGCGATGCGGTGAAGGGCAAGATCGAGGCACTGCTGGCCGGCAGCCTGACCGCGGATCGGGCTACGCATACGATGTAAGCCGGGGGCCGGTCGTGTCCTCGTTGGTGTGTCAGGCTATTTGCCTTTCGGCGCGAACTGCAGCGTGAACTGCACGGCGCGCAGCAGGGGAAAGATTTCCGGCACGGCCGACTTGGCGATCTTCTTCTGTCCGATGGTCGCGGCGATCTCGGCCATAAATTCGCTCACGACCTGCACTTCGCCGCCTGCCAGGGCGCCACTGCCCTCGCCACCGAACCCGAACAGCGCGATCTGACGGATGCCTGCGAGTTCACCGAAGTCTGCGAACAACGCCGGAATGTGCTTGCGTCCGGCGTCGAACTTCTTGCGGTAACGGCGCTCGCGTTCCGGCCAGGTATCGGCGTCCATCGAAGGCTCGATATGGACGATGCGGCGTTCTTTCGGATCGAAGGCGACGATGTCCAGTTCGCAATCGTATCCGCCTTGCGAACGCCGCCCAACCTTGACGTTGCGTCGCACGAAATAGCCGCGGTACTCGTACCACTCGGCGACGAGCTGTTCGAGGAAGTTCATGCGCGCGTCGGAGCGGTTAGGCCGTCGGCGCTGCCGCCGACGGCGTAACGGCACAGTCCATCCGGCTACGGACGCAGCGCCGGCGAATCCCAACCCGGGCGCGGCGCGAAACGGTCGCCGTAGCGCGCGTGCAGGGTCTTGAGGCGCTCCAGCAGCGCATCGGCGCCGGTTTCGCGCACGTACTGGATCGGGCCGCCGCGGAACGGGGCGAAGCCGGTGCCGAAGATCACGCCGGCATCGAGCAGGTCGGCGTCGCTGACCACGCCGTCGTGCAGGCAGGCCACCGCTTCGTTGACCAGCGGCAGGATCAGGCGATCCTCCAGGTCCGACGGGGTCTGGTAGTCCTTGGGCAGTTCCGGCTTCCGGGCGCGGCCGTTTTCCCACTTGTACAGGCCCTGGCCGTCCTTCTTGCCGCGCTTGTTCGGCTCCACGCCGCTCAGCGCCGCCGGCACGCTCAGGCCCAGGAACGGCGCCAGTTCCGCGCCCACGCCCGCGGCCACGTCCAGGCCGACGGTGTCGATCAGTTCGATCGGGCCCATCGGCATGCCGAACTTCACCGCGACCTTGTCGATCGCCGGGCCCGGGATGCCTTCGGCGAACGCGGTCGCGGCTTCGAGCATGTACGGGAACAGCACCCGGTTGACCAGGAAGCCCGGCGTGCCCGCGACCGGCACCGGGAGCTTGTCGATGGCCTTGCAGAACGCGGCCAGGCGCTGCTCGGTCTCCGCCGCCATCGCGTCGTGGCGGATGATCTCGACCAGCGGCATCAGCGCCACCGGATTGAAATAGTGCAGGCCGCCGAACTGGGCCGGACGGCGGATGTGATCGCGCAGCTCGACCAGCGGAATCGACGAAGTGTTGGTGGTCAGCAGCGCGTCGGGCTTCATCTTCGGCTCGACCTGGTCGTAGAGCTCGCGCTTGGCCTCGGGCTTCTCGATGATCGCCTCGATCACCAGGTCGGCCTGGGCCTCGCCGTCGCCGGCGAGGTCGCCCTTCAACCGCGCGGCCACCGCCGGACGCTTGCTCTCGTCCTTGACGCGCTTGGCGAACAGTTCCTGGGCGCGGGTCAGCGCGCCGTCGATGAAGCGCTGCTCGCGGTCGCTGAGGGTGACCTCGAAGCCCTTGTAGGCCGACCAGGCCGCGATGTCGCCGCCCATCACGCCGGCGCCGACCACGTGCACGCGCTGGATCCCGTGATCCTTGCCGCCCTGGCCCTTGAGCCGCTCCTGCAGGAAGAACACCCGGATCAGGTTGCGCGCGGTCGGGGTCGAGGCCAGCTTGACCACCGACTTGCGCTCGGCCGCCAGGCGCGCCTGCACGCCGCCGCCGCTGCGCGCCCAGGTGTTGATCAGCGCGTACGGTGCCGGGTAGTGCTCTTTGCGTGCCTTGCGTGCTACCTGCTTGGTCAGCATGCCGGGCAGGATCTTGCGCGCCAGCCAGCTGTTCGTGAGCCAGCCCATGAAGCGCTGCTTGAACGGGCGCTGGGTGCCTTTGAGCGCCAGCGCGACCGCGGCGTCGATCAGCAACGGCGCTTCGACCACCTTGTCGACCAGGCCGATCGCGCGCGCGTTCGAGGCCGACAGCGCGCGTCCGGTCAGCATCATGTCGAACGCGGCCGGCGCGCCGACCAGCGGCGGCAGGCGCACGCTGCCGCCCCAGCCCGGGTAGATGCCCAGCTTCACTTCCGGCAGGCCGATGCGGGTGGAGGGATCGCCGCTGGCGACCCGGTAACGGCAGGCCAGCGCGATCTCGGTGCCGCCGCCCATGCAGAAGCCGTGGATCGCCGCGACCGTGGGGCAGGGCAGTTCGGCCAGGCGCTGGAACACCTGCTGGCCGCGCCGGATCGCGTCGCCGACCGTGCCCTTCTCGTCGAAGGTCTGGAATTCCTTGATGTCGGCGCCGGCGATGAAACCCGAGGCCTTGGCCGAACGCAGCACCACGCCCTTGGGCGGGTCCAGCGCCAGCCGCTCCAGCAACGCGTCGAGCTCGATCAGGACGTCCTGTCCGAAGGTATTGACCGACGAGCCGGCGCGGTCGAACGACAGCAGCAGGACGCCGTCCTCCCGCAGCTCGGTCTGCCAATGTTGGAAGCGAAGTCCGTCGAGGCCAGCCATCATGACTGCACCATCCGTTCAGGTATGGATATCCCGCTATCATCACGAGGATGTTTCGTCGCCGTCAAATCGGCGCGACCCACGTCCCGGTTTGACGGCGTCGCCCGCGTCGCGGCGTGACCCTTGGGAGTTGCGCCGGCGCTGGCCCGGCCCCATTTATGATCGTGATTGAACTTTCTCCCGACAGGGTTGTCCCATTGTTCGGCCACGGCCGAGCTGACAGGAGTGCCGGCGCGGCATGGCCGAGAATGAGTTGGACCAAGAGCTGGTCAGGCGTGTCCAGCGTGGCGATAGCACGGCGTTCGATGCCCTGGTGCGCAAGTACCAGCACCGGATCACCGCGCTGATCGGGCGCTACATACCCGACTGGAGCGAATGCCAGGACGTCGCCCAGGAAACCTTCCTTCGCGCTTACCGCGCGTTGCCGAATTTCCGGGGCGATGCGCAGTTCTATACGTGGTTGCACCGGATCGCCGTGAACACCGCCAAGAATTACCTCGTCGCCCAGAACCGCAGACCGCCGACCGACGACATCGACGCCGGCGACGCCGAACAGTTCGAGACCGGCATCCGTCTGCGCGACAGCGACACCCCGGAACACGAGTTGCTGCGCCAGGAGATCGAACGCACGGTGATGCGCGCGGTCGAATCCCTGCCGGAGGAACTGCGGGCCGCGATCACCCTGCGCGAGGTGGACGGCCTGAGCTACGAGGAAATCGCGCAGAAGATGGGCTGCCCGATCGGCACCGTGCGTTCGCGGATCTTCCGCGCCCGCGAGGCCATCGACGTCGAGTTGCGGCCCCTGCTGGACAACCAAGACATCCGCGAGCGCGCCCACTGATATGACGTCGATTCCTTCCATTGACGAGTACGACCCCAACGACCGCGAGGCCCTGAGCGCGCTGTTCGACGGCGAGCTCGATGCCGATGCCGCCCGCTTCGCCCTCAAGCGCCTCAGCCACGACGCCCAATGGCGTCGCGCCTGCGGCAGCTGGCAGCTGTGCGGCGACGCCCTGCGCGGCCAGGCCGCCGGCATCGCCGCGCCGGATTTCGCCGACCGTGTCGCCGCGGCGATCGCCGCCGAGGCCGCTACGGCCCAGGCCGTCGCACCGGCGAGCGCGCCCGGCAACCGCCGCGGCTGGATCGGCGGCGCCGCCCTGGCCGCTTCGGTCGCAGTGGCTGCGCTGTTCGTCGCCCGTCCGTTCTCCAACGATGCCGCGCCCGATGCCGCCGCGCCGCAGACCCAGGTCGCCAGCGCGGACCAGGCACCGGCCGCGCCGCAGGCTCCGGGTCGGGAAGCTCCCGATCAGCAGGCCGCCGGGCTCGCCGCCGCCGTCGCGGTGGCCGAAGTGCCGCGCCGCATCGCCGACCGTCGCAATTCGCGCGGCCAGAGCCAGCGCGCCGCCCTGCGCGCGCCGCGCCGCCAGACCCAGGCCGTCGCCGCGGGCGCCGCACCGGCGACCGAGGTCGCCAGCGCCAATACCGGCAGCGCCTCGGCCAACCCGTTCCGTCCCCAGCACAGCGAAACCGCAAGCCGGCCGTGGCCGCGCGCGGTGCTGCCGAACTACCCGGCTACCGGCGGCTTCACCGCCAGCTACGGCAGCAGCAGCGCCAGCGCGCGCTCGTTCTACCCGTTCGAGCCCGGTACGACCGAGGCCGCGACCACGCCACCGGCGCCGACGACTCCGTCGCCCGATGCCGAAGGTCGGATGCCGCAGCCCTAAGCGGCGCGCGCGACGCCGGACGACGCAGTACGTGACGATCCGGCGTCCCGGCCCCTGGTTTTACGAGGCCTGTTTCCCCGAGGCCTGCTTCCCCGAGGCATGTTTCCCCGAGGCATGTTTCCCCGATCACGCGCGGCCCGGCGGCCGCGTGGCCAACCCACTGCAACCCCCGAGGCCGAATCCATGACTCGTCCGCTTCGCTCTATCGCCCTGGCCAGCGCCCTGGCCGCCGTGCTGCCGGTCGCCTGCACCGCGCAGACGCCGTCCACCCCGATCGCGCCGCCGCCGGTTGCGACCCCGGCCGCGCCGCTGGTCAGCGGCCTGCCCGATTTCACCGCCCTGGTGCAACGGGTCGGCCCGGCCGTGGTCAACGTGCGCGCCGAGATCGCACCGCGTCGCGCCAGCCGCACCCAGATGCCCAACGAAGACGAGATCCCGGAAATCTTCCGGCGCTTCTTCGGCCCCGACATGCCCGGCGGTCCGCAGGCTCCGCGCGGTCCGCGCGGCGGCGGCAATTCGCTGGGCACCGGCTTTCTGATCTCGCAGGACGGCTACGTGCTGACCAACCACCACGTCGTCGACGGCGCCGACACGGTCAAGATCACCTTGTCCGACCGGCGCGAGTTCACCGCCAAGGTGATCGGCAGCGACGAACAGTCCGACGTCGCCCTGCTCAAGATCGACGCCAAGAGCCTGCCGTTCCTGCGCCTGGCCAACGCCAGCCTGACCAAGCCCGGGCAGTGGGTGATCGCGATCGGTTCGCCGTTCGGCCTCGACCATTCGGTCACCGCCGGCATCGTCAGTGCGGTCGGGCGCAGCAATCCCTACGCCGATCAGCAGTACGTGCCCTTCATCCAGACCGACGTCGCGATCAACCAGGGCAATTCCGGTGGCCCGCTGCTCAACACCAGCGGCGAGGTGGTCGGCATCAATTCGCAGATCTTCTCGAACTCCGGCGGCTACATGGGCGTGAGCTTCGCGATCCCGATCGATGTGGCGATGAATTCGGCCGAACAGCTGCGCGCGACCGGCAAGGTCCAGCGTGGCCTGCTCGGCGTCGGCGTGCAGACCATCACCGCCGAGAGCGCCAAGGGCCTGGGCCTGACCGACACCCGCGGCGCCCTGGTCAACAGCGTCCAGGCCGGCGGCGCCGCTGAAAAAGCCGGGCTCCAGCTCGGCGACGTGATCCTGGCGGTCAACGACCGGCCGGTGAACATGTCCAGCGACCTGCCGCCGCTGATCGGCGCGCTGGCGCCGGGGGCCAAGGTCAAGCTGGAGATCAACCGCGGCGGCAAGACCCTGACCGAAACGGTGGTGCTGGGCGCGCTCGACGCCCAGGTCGCCGGCGCCCCGGGCCCGGCCGCCAACGACGACGAGGACGCCCCCGCGGGCGCGCCCGGCAGCAACCCGCTGGGCCTGGTGGGCCAGGACCTGACCCCGGCCGTGCGCCAGCGCCTGGGCCTGAAGGCCGGCGAGGGCGTGCTGGTGCAGGCACCGGGCGACGTTGCCGGCGAGGCCGGTCTGCGTCCGCGCGACGTGGTGCTCTCGGTCGGCCGCAACTCGGTTGGCAGCGCCTCGGCCTTGAACCGTGAACTGGCCAAGGTGCGCCCCGGCGACACCGTGATGCTGCTGGTGCGGCGCGGCGCGGCGACCCAGTTCATCGCGGTCACGGCCGAGGCCAAGGCCGGTTGAGGCCGACCCACGCGCCCGCCGTCGTGGCGGGCGCGGGACGTGGGCGCTGCGGGGTATGCGATAATCTCCCGTTAACTCTCTGGAACCGGTGAGCCTCGCGCCGTCCCGCATGCAGCAGATCAGAAACTTCTCCATCATCGCTCACGTCGACCACGGCAAATCGACTCTGGCCGACCGCATCATCCAGCTCTGCGGAGGCCTGGAGGCGCGCGAGATGGAAGCGCAGGTGCTCGATTCCAATCCGATCGAGCGCGAGCGCGGCATTACCATCAAGGCGCAGTCCGTGTCCCTGCCGTACAAGGCGAAGGACGGCCTGGTCTACCAGCTCAACTTCATCGACACCCCCGGCCACGTCGACTTCAGCTACGAAGTCAGCCGCTCGCTGGCCGCCTGCGAAGGCGCGCTGCTGGTGGTCGACGCCGCCCAGGGCGTGGAAGCGCAGTCGGTCGCCAA
>CAMLID010000089.1 GCA_946480055.1 uncultured Lysobacter sp.
TGGTGATGCAGGCGGTCTTCAGGCCCTTCTGGGCCAGGCCGAAGGTGGCGCGCAGGCCGGCACCGCCGGCGCCGACCACGATCATGTCGAACTTGTGTTCCTGGATCTTGTAAGCGGCGGCCACGGTCAGGCTCCCAGCGCGATGCGGATAACGGCGAGCACGCTAGCGAGCGCAGCGAGGACGCAGACGAAAACGACCGCGAGCTGGGAGGCGATCGCCAGCCACGGGGTATGCACGTAGTCTTCGATGATCACCTGCAGGCCGAGCTTGGCGTGCCAGAACATCGCGACCAGGAACGCCACCAGCAGCACGGCGTTGCACGGGTGGGCGACCGAGGCGCGCACCGCGGCGTAGTCGCCGCCGATCCAGGAGATCACCAGGCAGAGCACGTACAAGGACAGGAAGATCAGCGCGATCGCGGTGACGCGCTGGACCACGAAGTGGTGGGTGCCGTCCTTCGCCGAGCCCAGGCCGCGCGCGGTCTTGAGCGGGTTGCGCAACTTGCCGCGGGTGCTCATGCGCCACCCCGCTGCATCATCGCGACCAGCCAGATCAGCGCGGTCACGACCAGGCTGCCGATCACGCTGATCCAGCCGTTGCGCACGAAGGTCGCGACGCGGTAGGCGTAGCCGGCGTCCTGGACCAGATGGCGGATGCCGTTGAGCAGGTGGTAGGCGAAGGCCCAGGTCCAGCCGAACAGGATCAGGAAGCCCAGCGGCGAGCGCGCGCAGGCGGTGAACTGTGCCCAGGCTTCGGGACCGGCCGCCAAAGCGACCAAGGCCCAGGCGATCAGCAGAGCGCCGACGGAAAGGATGCAACCGGTGATCCGGTGCACGATCGAGGTCACCATCTGGATCTGCCAGGCGTAAACCTGCAGATGCGGTGACATGGGGCGTTCGCGGTTCGCCATGAGCGATGGCTGTCTCGGCTGGGCGGCGGCGCCGCGTGGCAGGAAGGATGGGTGAGGTGCAGTGAAGGCGGGGCGTAGCTAGAAGTCGATGCAGCGGCCGTTTTTTTCCCAATCGCCATAGCGGGTCGGGTCGGGACCGTCGCGCCCGCCGTACTCCTTGCCCGGTGGCGCATCGCTGCCGGTGGCCGGAACGGAGGGCGCCGGGGTCTCGACCGCGGGGTCCGCCGCTGCTTCCGGGGTGGTTTCGCCTATCATCACAGCGTTAAATCTTAAGTCCCGCCCCCATGCATGACAACCCGCAGGCTCCGTCCGGACAGGCATTCGCCCTGCCCGGCCACCACGTGATCGAGCTTTCCGGCCGCGACGCGGCGGTATTCGCGCAGGCGCAGTTCATGAACGATGTCAACGCCTTGAGCCCCGGACAGTGGCACTGGAGCGGCTGGCTGACGCCCAAGGGACGCGTGATCGCGCTGCTGGCTTTGCTGCGTCTGGCCGATGAGCGGATCTGGCTGTTGTTGCCCGATGCCGCCCCCGAAACCTTCGCCACTGCGCTGAAACGCTTCTTGTTCCGAAGCAAAACCGTCATCGCCGTACGTTCCGATCTGACCGTGGAAGCGCGCCACGCGGCGCCGACCCAGGCCCGCGGCAACGTCCTGGGCGGAGATGAAGGCAGCGGGATCGAGTTGGACCTGAGCGGCGACGGCGGCGCGCGCAGCCTGCGCATCGTGGCCACGCTCGGTGCGCCCGAGGACGCGGCGGCGCTCGAGCGCTGGGCCCTGGACGATCTGCGCCACGGCCTGCCGCGGTTGGGGCCGGGCCAGGTCGAGCAATGGACGCCGCAGCAGCTGTCGCTGGAGCGCCTGGGGGCCTTCAGCGTCAAGAAGGGCTGCTACCCGGGCCAGGAGATCGTGGCCCGCACCCACTTCTTGGGGAAGGCCAAGCGCGGTCTGGCGCTGATCGAATCGCCGATCGCGGTCGCCGTCGGCGCCGATGTGCGTTCGCACGAGGCGGTCCTGGGTACGGTCGCGGCCAGCGCCAGCTCCGGAGAGCGTCACCTGGCGCTGGCGGTCGTGCCGCTGGAACGCGCCGAGGGCGGACTCAGTCTGGATGGCCACGCGGTGGCGGAGATCGCGTTGCTGGACGGCTTGGCGCGCTGAAGCGCGCCCTACTCCACTCGCGCGAGCACGGTGCTTTCTGTGGGAGCGACGTAAGTCGCGATCTCTCCACGACGCGGTGATTTCGCTAGCGAGCGAAGAGCATCGCGACTTACGTCGCTCCTACAGGGGGAAGCTACGTCTGCTTGGGCGGCGTCGCCGGCCCGCGCGGTGGCGCGGTCGCGACTCGCGTCGCTCCTACAGGGGGAAGCCGCGGCTGCTTGGGCGGCGTCGCCGGCCTGCGCGATGGCGCGGTCGCGACTCGCGTCGCTCCTACAGGGGAAGCCACGTCTGCATGAAACTGCGGTCGCGGATACGACCGTAGCCCTAAGGGTCGCCGCTCAGGAATTCCCCGCCAGCACATCCGCCGCGGCGACGATGTCCTCTTCGCCCGGAATCACCAGGAAGGCCGCGCCGGCCAGCGGGGTGTAGGTGTCGACGCCGACCACGCGCTGGAACGGACGTCCGCCGAAACCGCCTTCGGCGATCGCGGTGATCACGCCTTCGCCCACCCCGGCGCTGCGCCGGCCTTCGTCGACCACAATGATGCGCTTGGCCTTGCGCGCCTGTTCGACGATGTAGGCGTCGTTGAGCGGCACCAGCCAGCGCAGGTCGACCACGCGCGTCTTCCAGCCGTGCTTGGCCTCGATCGCGCGCGCGGCGCGCAGGCTCATCGGCACGCCGTTGCCGTAGCTGAAGATCACCAGATCGTCGCCGTCGCCGTAGCTGCGCCCCTCGCCCAGGGTCATGGCCTGGTCGGGCGACGGGTACGAGGTCAGCCAGGCACCGTCGCCGGGCTCGTACAGGTCCTTGCCCATGTACAGCGCGATCGGCTCAAGGAACACCGCCACGCGGCCGTCGACCTTGGCCAGCGCGGTCAGGGTGCGCAGCATGGTCGCGGCGTCGTCGCCGCGCGAGGGGCAGCCGACCACCAGGCCGGGAATGTCGCGCAGCGCGGTGATCGAGTTGTCGTTGTGGAAGTGACCGCCGAAACCGCGCTGGTAACCCAGGCCGGCGATGCGCACCACCATCGGGTTGCGGTACTGGTTGTTGCTGAAGAACTGCAGCGAGGCCGCTTCGCCGCGGATCTGGTCGCAGGCGTTGTGGAAGTACGCGAGGTACTGGATCTCCGGGATCGGCAGCAGGCCGACGTTGGCGAACCCCTGGGCCATGCCCAGGATCATGGTCTCGTCGAGCAGCGTATTGAACACGCGGCGCGGGCCGAACGCCTTCTGCAGGCCCTTGGTGACGGTGTAGACGCCGCCCTTCTGGGCCACGTCCTCGCCGAACAGTAGGGTCTCGGGGTATTTGGCGAAGATGTCGTGCAGGGCGTTGTTGATCTGGATCGCCAGGTGCCGCGGCGGCTGGTTCTCCGGCAACTTGGTTTCGCCGCCGAACACCTCCAGACGACGCTCGGCGTAGTCGGCGCGCGCGGCTTCCTGGGCGACCGCCTCGGGCGAGTACGGCGCCAGCGGCGCGATCACTTCGGCGAGCTGGTCGAGCTTGGGCCGGCGATCGGCTTCCTCGGCCGCGGCGAAGCAGCGCTTGCGCGTGGCTTCGTAGAGTTCGAGCACTTCGTCGGCGGACATCAGCCCCGACTCCAGCGCGATCGCCGCCGAACGCAGCAGCGGATCGCTGGCCTCGACCGCGCACAGCTCCTCGACCGAACGCCATTCGATCTCGAAGTCGGTGCCGGCGTGGCCCATGATGCGGGTGGTGCGCAGGTGCAGGAAGGTCGGACGGCGCGTGCGCCGGCAATGCTCGACCGCGCGCTGCACGTCGGCGTAACCGTTGGCCAGGTCCAGGCCGTCGGCGGCGAAATAATCCAGCCCGTCCATGTTGCGGAAGCGGTTGCCGATCCAGCCGCCCGGCGTCTTCACCGAGATGCCGATGCCGTTGTCCTCGCACACGAACAGCACCGGCGCCGGCAACTTCTGATACGCGGTCCAGGCCGCGGCGTTGAACGCGGTCTGGGCGGTGGCATGGTTGGCCGAAGCGTCGCCGAAGGAGCAGATCGCGATGCTGTCGTCGGGGATCGGCAGCGCCTGGCCGAGACGGCGGCCGGTTTCGATCGCCACCGCGGTGCCCAGCGCCTTGGGCAGGTGCGAGGCGATGGTCGAGGTCTGCGGCAGCACCCACAAAGGCTTGCTGCCCCAGACCTTGTGACGACCGCCGGAGGCCGGGTCGTCCTTGCTGGCGGCGAACGACAGCGCCGAATCCATCACCGGGTCCATGCCCGGCAGCTTGCGGAAGCGCTCGGCCATGAAGCCGCCGCTGCGGTAATGCAGGAATGCCGGATCGGTATGGCGGGTCAACCGCGCGACCATCGCGTTGCCTTCGTGGCCGCTGGAACCGATGGTGTAGAAGACCTTGTTCTGCACCCGCAGCACACGCGCCATCAGATCGAGGTGGCGACTGATCAGCTGCGATTCGAACAACTCGCGGAAGCCGCGCGCGTCGAGCGCGCTGCCGTCCAGGATCGCCTCGTGCGCGGCCGGGCGCGCGTCGGCGCGACCGCTCCAGCCTTTGACGAACTCGACGAAGTTGACGTCGCAGATCTCGGCCCGGTTGAGGCCTTTCATGCGCGCGGGAATCGGGTTCGCGACCGGGTTGAAGTTCGGCACGCTGCTGAAGATCGAAGACTGCGGTTGCACTGACATCGGATGCTCCGCCGCCCGTGTCGGGTCGGCCAGTCGAAAGGGGGTCAAACCGTCTGGATCACGGGGGTTTGCGCGATCCGCTCGGCCGCCAGGGCGTCGGGTTCGGGCAAGGCGACGAAGCCCGGGGTCGCGCGCACGCGCGCCAGCCAGGCCAGCAGCGCCGGGTACGGCGTCAGGTCGATGCCGCCGTGGCCGGCGACGTCGGTGTAGGCGAACAAGGCGATGTCGGCGATGCCGTAGCGGCCGGCGCTGAACCAGTCGTGTTCGCCCAGATGGCGCTCCATCACCTGCAGCGCGCGATGACCGCGTTCGCGCAGCATCGGCAGCTCGGCGCGACGCGGCGAGTCCAGCGGGGTCCAGCCGGCGATGAAACGCGCGACCGCGACATAGGGTTCGTGGCTGTACTGCTCGAAGTTCATCCAGCTCAGGGTCTGCGCGCGCTGCCAGCGATCGTCGGCGAGGAAAGCGCTGCCGTCGGCCAGGTAGTACAGGATCGCGTTGGACTCGCTGAGCGTGCGGCCGTCTTCGAGCTCGATCACCGGCACTTTGCCGTTCGGGTTCAGGGCCAGGAACTGCGGAGTGCGGGTTTCGCCGCGGCTGCTGTCGACTTCGATCCAGCGGTAGGGCTGGCCGAGCTGCTCCAGCAGCAGCTTGAGTTTGTGGCAGTTGCCCGATGGCGAGAAGCCGTGGACGGTGATCATGCGCGGTCTCCGTTCTTGCGGCGCGCGCGCCATTCTTCGCGGCTCTGGCCCCAGACCTCGATGTCCTTGTCGTTGAAGGGCTCGGGCAGGCGGTCCTGGCGCAGATAGCGCGAACCGAGTTTGGCGGCCACGCCCTTGGAGGCGAGGTTGCCGGTGTCGATGGTGTGGATCACTTCGCTCCAGCCGAGCCGGTCGAAGGCCCAGTCGATGGCCGCCGCCGCGCCTTCGCTCGCATAGCCCTTGCCGCCTTCGCTTTCGACGATGCCCCAACCCACTTCCGTGCCCGGCCAGCCTTCCGGCTGCCAGGGACCGAGACGGCCGATCCAACGGCCGGAGGACTTCTCGAACACCGAGAAGAAGCCGTAGCCCACCGCGGCCCAGGAACCGATCACCGACATCAGGCCGCGCCAGGCCATGGGCCGCGCTTGCGGGCCGCCGATGTAGCGCAGGTAGTCGCCGGCGGCCATGAACCCGGCCCAGGCGTCGAAGTCGTCCAGGTGCGGCGGACGCAGCAGCAGGCGCGGCGTTTCCAGCTGGAGGTCGGGAATCGTCATCACGGATCGGCTCTCCTGCTGAGCGCGACATCACTGGCGGTGTGCAAGCCCCTCTCCCATCGGGAGAGGGGTTGGGGTGAGGGTCCGGCGCGAGCGCGCGACCCGAACCTCATCCCGGACCCTCATCCGGCCCTGCGGGCCACCTTCTCCCGCGCAGCGGGAGAAGGAAACCCTTAGAACGCGTTGATGCCCGTCAGCTCGCGGCCGACCACCAACTGGTGGATCGTCTCGGTGCCTTCGTACGTGATCACCGATTCCAGGTTCAGCGCGTGGCGGATCGCCGCGTGTTCGGTGGTGATGCCGGCGCCGCCGAGCAGGTCGCGGCATTCGCGCGCGATGTCGATCGCCATGCGGCAGTTGTTCCACTTCGCCAGCGACACCTGGGTCGGCTGCATCTGGCCGGCGTCCTTGAGGCGGCCGAGTTGCACGACCAGCAGCTGCGCCAGGGTGATGCGACGCGCCATCTCCGCCATCTTGATCTGCGCCGACTGGGTCGCCGCGACCGGACGGTCGAACAGGATGCGCTCCTTGGTGTAGCCCAACGCTTCGTCGAGACAGGCGATGGCCGCGCCGATCGGGCCCCAGGTGATGCCGTAGCGGGCCTGGGTCAGGCAGCCCAGCGGGCCCTTGAGACCCTTCACGTTGGGCAGGCGGTTGGCGTCGGGCACACGCACGTTGTCGAAGAACAGCGACGAGGTCACCGACGCGCGCAGGCTCATCTTGTGCTTGATTTCCTGGGCGGCGAAACCGGGCATGCCCTTCTCGACCACGAAGCCCTGGATGCCGTCCTCGGTCTGCGCCCAGACGATGGCGATGTCGGCGAGGTTGCCGTTGGTGATCCACATCTTGGAGCCGTTGAGGACCCAGTCGCCGCCGTCTTTCTTAGCGTTGGTCTTCATGTTGGCCGGATCGGAACCGCCGTGCGGTTCGGTCAGGCCGAAGCAGCCGATGATCTCGCCGCGGGCCATGCCCGGCAGCCAGCGCTGGCGCTGCTCTTCGCTGCCGTAGGCGTAGATCGGATACATGCACAGCGAGGACTGCACGCTGACGAAGCTGCGGATGCCGCTGTCGCCGCGCTCGAGTTCCTGGCAGATCAGGCCGTAGCTGACCGCATTGAGGCCGGCGCAGCCGTACTGCTCGGGCAGCGAGGAGCCGAGCAGGCCGAGATCGGCGATCTCGGAGACCAGCTCCTTGGGGAAGCGGCCCTGGTCGAAGGCATCGCCGATGATCGGGATCACGCGCTCGTCGGTGAAACGGGCCACGGTGTCCTGTACGGCGCGCTCCTCTTCGCTGAGCAGGGAACGGACGTCGTACAGATCGTAGGGATTCAGGGCCATGGCGCGCTCAGGGGACCGTATCAACGAAAGAGCGTCATTGTAATGGTCGCGCACGGTCCGGGTAAGGCCGAAGTTTGCGCATGACCGGGCCGCTGTAAGCGTTATCAGTCCGTCCTTGCGCGGCGCCGGCATCGCCACGCCAACGAAAACGGGGCCGGATAACCGGCCCCGTCGTCGTTCGGCGGAGGGTCGCAGGCCTGGCCTGCGCACGACTCAGCCGTGTTCGTTGCCGCTGTCCGCCGAGGCGGTCTGGGTCACGACCTCGCCGTCGATGACCGGCAGCTTCTGGCCCGGCCGCTCGTCCATGCGCACGGTCTGGTTCTGGCCCTGGTAGCGGTAGGTCACGTCGTAGCCGACCACTTTGTCCTCGCTGCCCAGCGAAATGCGCTTGCCCGGCTTGCTGTCGGTGCGCATGGTGCCGGTGGTGCCGTCCGGGTTGCGGTAGGTCACGTTGTAGGCGATCACGCGCGTGGACTGCGAGCTCTCGGAGACGGTGCGGCACTGGCGCTCGGTGCGGTTCACGACCCGGCCGCCGACGTGGTTGCGGTCGACGCGGTTGCCGATGTAGCCGCCGGCGGCGGCGCCGGCCACGGTCGCGGCCTTCTTGCCGTTGCCGCCGCCGACCTGGTTGCCGACCAGGCCGCCGATCAAGGCGCCGGCGACCGTGCCGCCGATGTTGCCGTCGCGCTCGGGCAGGCGTTCCTGCACGACCACGTCCTGGCAGACTTCGCGCGGGGTCGAGCTGGTGCTGGTCTCGCGCACCGGGTCGGTGCCGAGCACGGTCGCGTACAACGCCTGCTTCTCGTTGATCGGCTTGACGTTGATCACGTCGGCGTAATCGACCTCCGGCTTGGCGGTGGTCGCGATCGCGCCGTTGGGGGCGATATCGCCTTCCGGGGTAGCGGTGGCGCCGGCATCCGGATTGGTTAGGGAGGTGGCCGGCGCAGCGCCGTTGCCACGGAAGCTCTGGAACGCGGCGACGGCGACGCCGCCTACGAGCAGCGAAGCGAGCGCTACAGCCAACATGTTCTTATTCATCGTGAGCCTCCTGCGTGGAACGGGTTCTGTGGAACCGTTGTGCGGACCGTGGTCCGCGGGTGTGGACGGCACCATTGCAACACTCGAAACCTGAACAAGTACCTATTGAAATCCGCAAATCTGTCCCCTGCATGAACCCGCCGCGACGACGTGTTAGCGTGTTTGCAACGCGCGTCACAACCCGGTATCGACATGGCCAACCCCCTGCTTGCTCCCCTGATGGGCTTCCTCGGACGCCTGAGTTATCCGCGGCTGTTCATGCTCACCGCGGTCCTGTTCGGACTGGACCTGGTGATACCGGACTTCGTGCCCTTCGCGGACGAGTTGCTGCTCGGCCTGGGCACCTTGCTGCTGGCCAACTGGAAGAAGCGCAAGGACGTGCCGCTGGAGCCGCCGGCCCCGCCCGCCCGCTGAATCGTGGCGACGCTGGTCGACAGCCACAGTCACCTGGACGCGCCCGAGTTCGACCAGGACCGCGCGGCGGTGATAGCGCGCGCGCAGGCCGCCGGCGTGATGCGGCAGGTGGTCCCCGCCGTCGAAGCCGCGAGCTGGCCCAAGCTGCGCGAGGTCTGCGCGCAGGACCAGGGCCTGCATCCGGCTTACGGCCTGCACCCGATGTACCTGAGTTCGCACCGGCCCGAACACCTGCGCGAGCTCGGCGACTGGATCGAGCGCGAACGTCCGCTCGCGGTCGGCGAATGCGGCCTGGACTATTTCGTCGAAGGCCTGGACCCGGAAGCGCAGTCGCTCTATTTCGAGGGCCAGCTGCGCCTGGCGCGCGATTTCGATCTGCCGGTGATCGTGCATGCACGGCGCGCGGTGGACGCGGTGATCGCGGCGATCCGCCGCACCGGCCGGCTGCGTGGCGTCGTACACAGCTATTCGGGGAGCGAGGAACAAGCGCGACAGTTGTGGAAGGCCGGCTTCCTGCTGGGCCTGGGCGGCCCGGTCACCTACGAACGCGCGAACCGGTTGCGCGGACTGGCCACGAACATGCCGATCGAGTATCTGCTGCTGGAAACCGACGCGCCCGACCAGCCCGACGCCGGCATCCGCGGCCAACGCAACGAACCGGCGCGGCTGAGCGCGGTGCGCGACACCATCGCCGCGCTGCGCGGCATTGACCCCGACGCACTCGCGGCCGCGACCAGCGCTAACGCGGAGCGGCTGTTCCGACTACCGCCGTAGCTCTGGGGTAGGAGCGGCGTAAGCCGCGACCACGCGACCGCATACACCGACGTCGCCACGGCGATGCGGGATCGTCGACGCTTGCGCCGTTGTCGTTCTGTCGCGGTCGCGGCTTACGCCGCTCCTACCCCCAAGCTTCAGGCGGCTTCGGCCTTCGGTTTCAGCAGGATCTCCAAGCCCTTCCCTACCGCCGCGAACGCGAACGCGCCGGTGATGTGGGTGGCCGCGCCCAGGCCGGCGCCGCAGTCCAGTTTCAGCGCGGCATCGGCGTCGAGCTTGGGCCGCAGGCCGCAGACGGTGCCGTCGGCTTGCGGGTATTTGACGTTCTCCAGCGAGTAGATCGCGCTGACGCCGAAGTAGCGGTCCGGGTTCTTGGGGAAGTTGAACTCGCTGCGCAGCTTCTTGCGGATCAGGGCCAGCATCGCATCGTGTTCGGTGCGCGACAGGTCGCGCACCCGCACCAGGGTCGGATCGGTGCGGCCGCCGGCCGAACCGACCGCGATCACCGGCAGCTTGCGGCGCCGGCACCAGGCGATCAGTTCGACCTTGCTGCGGAAGCTGTCGCAGGCATCCAGGACCAGGTCGTAGCCACGGTCGAGCAGCTCATCGAGGTTGGACGGCGTCAGGAAGCTCTGCACTGCGTCCAGGCCGATTTCCGGATTGATCGCACGGCAGCGCTCGGCCATGACCTCGACCTTGGCGCGACCGTAGTGGCCGTCCATTGCCGGCAACTGGCGGTTGGTGTTGGACAGGCACAGGTCGTCGGCGTCGATCAGGGTCAGGTGGCCGACGCCGCTGCGCGCCAGCGCCTCGACCGCCCACGATCCGACGCCGCCCATGCCGACCACGGCCACGCGGCGCGCGGACAGACGCGCGACCGCGCCGTTGCCGTAGAGCCGGTCGATGCCGGCGAAACGTTCCCGCCACGCGGGAGCCACAGTGTTTTCACTCATGCGCACATTGTACGTGCAGGCCGCCATACCCCTGGCGGAACGCGCAACACTGCGTGTTAAGGTTCGACCATCTTGGAGGAGGCCAGGCAATGAATGATACCCAGCCCAACACCGTCGCTGCCCCGCGCAAGGGCAACGGCAGGAAGTACTTGTTCCTGTTCCTGATCGGCCTGGTCATGGGCGCGATCGGCACGGTGATGCTGATGAGGGCGTGGCAGGCGCGCCAGGACCCCTTCCCCGACAGCGTGATGCACGTGCAGGAGTGGCACCTCAAGCAGCTCAAGAACCGGGTCACGGAGAACCGCTGCGCGGCGACCGACACCCTGCCGCACGTGAAGGCGTTGCGCACCACCGCCGACGACCTGGAATGGGCCTTCCCCGATCTCAAGGACGACGCCCGTTTCGGCCAGCACGCGAGCAAATTCCGCGGCACGCTCGATGCGGCGCTGGCCAGCCCGCCGCTCAACTGCGCCGGCGTCGGCGTCATGACCGAGCAGATCGGCGAGGCTTGCGGCAGCTGCCATCAGGACTTCAAGGGCTGAGCCAATGTGTACCAATGCCCGCCGCCGGCTGAACGCGGCGGCGAGGCAGGGTTCCGATTGATGGGCTGTTCACACGCCGCCGCCTAGGTTGGAGCACGCGTGGCGAGTTTCGCCACTCGCCCCTCCATCCGCAGGAGATTAGTAATGAACACCCAGAATTTTCGCCTGCTCGGCATCGCCGCCGCCGCGACCCTGGCCCTGGCCGGTTGCGCCACGTCGCCGGGCTACTCGTCCGGCTACGGCAATTCGCAGCCGAACTACGGCAACGCCCCGGCCAACTGCTACGACTGCGGCACCGTGACCCGGATCGAGCAGTTGGCTGGCGGCGGCTCCGCCCCCAGCAAGACCGGCGCCGTCCTCGGCGGCATCGTCGGCGCGGTCGCCGGCCATGAAATCTCGTCCCACACCGGCGGCAGCAAGGGCAACCAGAACGTCGCCGCGGTAGCCGGCGCGGTCGGCGGCGCGATCGCCGGCAACGCGATCCAGAACCGCGTCGACAACGGCCGCTTCAACGTCTACGTACGCATGGACGACGGTCGTACCACGGTGGTGACCCAGAACGACCTCGGCGGCATCCGCGAAGGCAGCTACGTACGCGTCTACAACGGCCGCGCCTGGGTGCGCTAACGCTCGGCAAGGCAGCTGTCGGAAAGCGGCTCGCTACGGCGAGCCGCTTTTTTTATGCCTGAACATCCGGTCTAGGCACTAATACCTATGCTGCATCGATGTTGCGAGGCAGCATTCCGGCAGTGATTTCGTACATTGCTACCTCAGTCACGATTGCAGGGCGCGCAAGCCCTCGATCACCACCCGAACCGCACTTGCACAGGATTAGTGTCGGTCGGTCCGCCCCCGCGGACCTCGCCTACATTAAAGACAAGGAGATCGGTCGAATGAAGCTTTTGCATGTCGTTTCCGGCACCGCAGTCCTGGCCGGCGCCATCGCCGCGGCCACCGCCGCCGGCCCCGCCGCTCCGGCCAATCCGTTGCGCGTGAGCATCAGTGCGTTCGACGGCGGCGCCGGCGCGCTCAATGCCGCCAACGTCGGCGCGCTGCAGGGCACGGTCGAAATCGCGGTGACCAACACCAGCCGCCGCACCGTGCGTCTGCCGAAGTGGCAGTTGCCCACCGAAGTGCTGGACGCCAACCTGTTCGAAGTCAGCGTCGACGGCGCCAAGGTCGAATACCAGGGCCCGATGATCAAGCGCGGCACGCCGCAGGCGGCCGACTTCGCGATCCTGCGTCCGGGCGAAACCTACCGTACCGTGGTCGACCTGGCCTCGGCCTACGACCTGTCGCAGGCCGGCGACTACACCGTCACCTACAACGCCCCGCTGCAGTTCGCTTCCACCGACGACCGCAAACTGCTGAACCAAGCCAACGGTCTGCCGATGAGCGCACGCAGCGCCCCGCTGCGGCTGTGGGTGGACGGCGGCGCCAAGCTCGACGCGGCCCAGCGCGTCAGCGCCGCGGCCAAGCCGGTCGGTCCGCTGCAGGTGGTCAACGGCGTCAACTACGTCGGTTGCACCAGCTCGCGCATCACCACCGCCGGCCAGGCCGTGAATTCGGCACGCAGCTATTCCGAGAACGCCAAGGGCTACCTCAACGCCGGTACCGTCGGCGCACGCTATACGACTTGGTTCGGCGCCTACACCTCGTCGCGCTACAGCACCGCGCGCCAGCACTTCGTCTCGATCGATGCGGCGATGGACCAGAACAACGGCCAGATCACCATCAACTGCGGCTGCAACCAGAACTACTACGCCTACGTGTATCCGAACCAGCCGTACCAGATCTACGTCTGCAAGTCGTTCTGGACCGCGCCGCTGACCGGCACCGACTCCAAGGCCGGCACCCTGATTCACGAGATGAGCCACTTCAACGCGGTCGCCGGCACCGACGATCACGTCTACGGCCAGAGCGGCGCCAAGAACCTGGCGATCAGCAATCCGGCCAACGCGCTGGATAACGCCGATAACCACGAGTACTTCGCCGAGAACACCCCGTTCCAGAACTAAGCGGCATCGCGGCACCGCAAAGCGGCCCGTTACGGCGGGCCGCTTTGTTTATGTCGAACGGCTGCGGCGCAGAAACATAAACGGGCGCGGGATTTTCAGCGCGACATAACCGCCGGGAATGATTCGCGGAAAAAGAAAAGCCCGGCTCTCGCCGGGCTTTTCAGGTCCTGAGCGCCGCCTTGCGGCCGCGCTTGGATCAGGGTGTTGCCTTACAGCGGCTCGACGGCGTCGGCCTGCAGACCCTTCTGGCCCTGCACGACGGTGAAGGAGACCTTCTGGCCTTCCTTCAGGCTCTTGAAGCCCTGGGACTGGATCGCGCGGAAGTGCACGAACACGTCCTCGCCGTTCTCGCGGCTGATGAAGCCGAAGCCCTTGGCATCGTTGAACCACTTGACGGTACCG
>CAMLID010000090.1 GCA_946480055.1 uncultured Lysobacter sp.
CGTCGTGGTGCGGTGCAATGGATTTGAATGCCGCGGCAACCGCAACCGCAACCGCCGCGGCGCCAGCAACGCCGGCCTCAGAAACTCATGAACAATCCGCCGTTCACCGGAATGTTCGCGCCGGTGATGAAGCCGGCGTCGTCGGCGGTGAGGAACTCGACGGTGCGCGCGATCTCGCTGGGCTTGCCGAGGCGGCCGACCGGGACGCTGTCGACGATGCGGGCGCGGATGTCGTCGGGCACCGCCAGCACCATCGCGGTTTCGCAGTAGCCGGGCGAGACCGAATTCACAGTCACGCCCTTGCGGGCGACTTCGCGCGCCAGCGCCATGGTGAAACCGTGCATGCCGGCTTTGGCCGCGGAGTAGTTGGTCTGGCCGAACTGGCCGGTCTGGCCGTTGACCGAGCTGATGTTGACGATGCGGCCGAAGCCGCGCTCGGCCATGCCGTCGACCGCGTGCCGGCACAGGTTGAACACGCCGTCGAGGTTGACGCCCATGACGTCGTCCCACTGGCGCTTGTCCATCTTGCGCAGGCTGGTGTCGCGGGTGATGCCGGCGGCGTTGACCAGGATGTCGATGGTGCCTTCGTCGCGGCGGATGCGCTCGATGGTGCCGGCGCAGTCGTCGTAATCGGCGACGTTGGCCGCTTCGAAGCGCACGTCCATGCCTTGGACTTCGTGGCGGAACGCGGCGATGCGCTCCTCGCGCGAGGCCAGGTCGATCGCGATCACGCGCCGGCCGGCGCGCGCCAGCGATTTGCAGATCTCGCTGCCGAGACCGCCGATGCCGCCGCTGACCACGGCGATACGTTTGTTCATGTGGATTCCCCCGTGCGCCGGCACGGGCCGGCTACGCGCACGCGCCGGCGCCGCGCGCGGGTGCGCGCGAGCCGTCGCGGATGCTGATCGATGCGCGGCTCAACGCTCGCGCTTGGTGTCGCCCTTGGGCTTGCCGGTGCCGGTGCCGGACGCCGGGCTCTGGCCGACGCTGCCCGACAGGTTCTGCTGGAATTCCTTCCACAGGGTCAGGTTGCGCTCGGTGAGCTGGTTCATCATCGCCCACGGCGTCTGGCCGAGCATGCCGCCGACCTGGTTGCGGAACTGCGCCTGCTGGTCCAGGAACGTCTGCATCGAGCGTTCCAGGTAGTTGCCCATGAAGCCCTGCAGAGAATCGCCGTAGAAACGGATGATCTGGCTCAGCAGCTGGGTCGAGAGCACCGGTTCGCCGTCCTGTTCGTGCTCAGCGATGATCTGCAGCAGCACCTGACGGGTCAGGTCGTCGCCCGAGCGGGCATCGCGTACCTCGAACTCCTCGCCGTCGACGATCAGCTGTCGCACGTCTTCGATGGTGATGTAGCTGGAGATCTCGGTGTCGTACAGCCGACGGTTCGGGTACTTCTTGATGACTCGGGTCGAGGCCATGGAGCTTTGGCTCTAAAATCGTGGTGCCTTGCAGCATGGCTCAGGCCGAGGGGGCTTGCAACAGGTAGGGCCGGGCGGCCGCTCGGCTCGCGGCGAAGGGCGTGCGCAGTGTGCAGGCCGTGCACCACAGGCGGGACGGCGGTCGGCGATGCGCGAGACGGGCGGGGCGTCGCGACCCGGCCGGGCGCGCAGCGCGCCCGTACCGGTCGGCGCCGCGCCCGCAGGCGCGGCGCGCGGGCTTTACCAGCCCATGTACTGGCCGCCGTTGGCGGACAGGTTGGCGCCGGTGATCCAGCCGGCCTCGTCGGGGATGAAGAAGCCGACCGCGTAGGCGATCTCCTCGGGATTGCCGAGGCGCCCGGTCGGGATCTGCGCGACGATCTTGTTGCGCACCTCCTCAGGCACCGCCATGACCATGTCGGTGGCGATGTAGCCCGGCGAGACCGTGTTGACGGTGATGCCGAACTTCGCGTTCTCCTGCGCCAGCGAGATTGTGAAGCCGTGCATGCCGGCCTTGGCCGCGGCGTAGTTGGCCTGGCCGTACTGGCCCTTCTGGCCGTTGATCGAGCTGATCTGCACGATCCGGCCCCACTTGCGCTCGCGCATGCCTTCGATCACCGGGCGGGTGACGTTGAAGCAGGAATTGAGGTTGGTGCCGATCACGTCGGTCCACTGCTGCGGACTCATGCGGTGGAAGGTCGAGTCGCGGGTGATGCCGGCGTTGTTGACCAGGATGTCGACCGGGCCGAGCTGGCCTTCGATGTCGCGGACCAGCGCTTCGGCCTGTTCGGGGGAAGAGACGTCGCCCTGTGCGATCGCCACGTCGATACCGAGTCCTTTCATTTGCGCCTGCCAGGCGCGTCCTTTGGCCTCGTCGCGGTAATTGGTCGCGACTTTATGGCCCATCTGGGCCAGGCGTTGGACGATCGAGGTGCCGATGCCACCGGTACCGCCGGTGACCAGTGCGACGCGTGACTGCATGTCTTCCTCTCCACGGCCGCTGACGTGCGGCCCTGACCCGATTCTAGTCAGCAAATATGAAATCGCCGTTGTGCATCGCGGCGAGCGAAACCGTCGGCGTGGAGGCGATGCGCCCAGGCTCGAATTCGGCCTGCGCACGCGCGAGCAAGGCCGGCACCGAGCCCGCGCCCGTCAGTGCGGCCGGCGTCTGCCCGAGCGCGTGCCAGGCCGCGCGCAGCGCCGGCAGCGGTTGCCGCGGATCGACCGCCAGGGCGGCGTCGGACTTGGAGAGTTTGCGGCCGTCGCTGCCCAGCACCAGCGGCAGGTGGGCGTAGCTCGGCGTGGCCAGGCCCAGGGCGCGTTGCAGCAGGATCTGGCGCGGCGTCGAGTCGAGCAGGTCGGCGCCGCGGACCACGTCGCTGATGCCCTGGGCCGCGTCGTCGACCACCACCGCGAGCTGGTAGGCCCAGTAGCCGTCGGCGCGGCGCAGGACCACGTCGCCGACATCGCGGGCGACGTCCTGCGACTGCGCGCCGCGGATGCGGTCCTGGAACGCGACCACGCTGCCGTCGGGCACGCGCAGACGGATCGCCGGAGCGCGGCCGGGGCGGTCCGGCGTGGCCACGCAGCGGCGGTGGATGCCGCCGACCGCGGCCAGCTCGCTGCGGCTGCAATGGCAGGGGAAGGCCAGGTCCTGCGCCAGCAAGCGTTCGAGCGCGGTGCGGTAGACCTCGCCGCGCTCGCTCTGGCGCAACACCGGTTCGTCGGACTCCAGGCCGAACGCGCTCAAGGCCTGCAATTGGCGCTCGGCGGCGCCCGCGATTTCGCGCGGCGGGTCCAGGTCCTCGACGCGTATCAGCCACGCGCCCTGCGCATGCCGGGCCAGCAGCCAGCTGCCGAACGCGGCCAGCAGCGATCCGAAGTGCAGGTCGCCGGTGGGCGAGGGCGCGAAGCGGCCGCGGTAGCTCGGGGCGTGGGATTTGGACAAGGGCGGGTGGTCGGACATGGTTTTGGGGTGCGCGAGGCAGGCCGAATGCGTATCCGGCCAACCCGAATGCGTCGAGTTCGGCTTGCGTATCGCCAACCGGCTCGTCGAGCAAAGCCGCGACGGTGCCGGTTTCACTTGAATTCACGCCGAGCCTGCCACATTTTCTACCAGACCGCGCACGGTGCGCGGGTACGGTTCATTCCTACGACCATGTTCAAACGCATCGCTCTTTTCCTGGCCACCA
Organism: uncultured Lysobacter sp.; assembly: GCA_946480055.1. Next base: position 3,614 of record CAMLID010000090.1, read on the forward strand.
ACCTGGCCGTCCTTGCCCTGCTCAGCATCGTCATGGCGGTGCTGCGGCAGTTCGGCATCGATACCGGCCGCAACGGTTCGCTGCTGATCATGGCCACGCTGTTCGGTTTCGGCGGTGCCTTCGTTTCCCTATTGCTGTCCAAATGGATGGCCAAGCGCAGCACCGGCGCGCACGTGATCGAACAGCCGCGCAACGAAGCCGAGCAGTGGCTGGTGAACACGGTGCGCCGTCAGGCCGAAGCGGCGGGCATCGGCATGCCCGAGGTCGCGATCTACGACGCGCCCGAGATCAACGCCTTCGCCACCGGCGCCAACCGCAACAACGCGCTGGTCGCGGTGTCCACCGGTCTGCTGCGCTCGATGAGCCGCGACGAGGCCGAAGCGGTGCTCGGTCATGAGGTCAGCCACGTCGCCAACGGCGACATGGTGACCATGGCCCTGGTCCAGGGCGTGCTCAATACCTTCGTGATCGTGCTGGCGCGCCTGGTCGGCCGTGTGATCGACGGTTACCTGGGCGGCAGTCGCGACGGCAGCCCGGGTCTGGGCTACTACGCGATCGTGTTCGTGCTCGATATGGTGTTCGGCCTGTTCGCGAGCATGATCGCGATGTGGTTCTCGCGTTACCGCGAGTTCCGCGCCGACGCCGGCGGCGCGCGCCTGGCCGGCCGCGACAAGATGATCGGCGCCCTGGAGCGCTTGGGCCAGACCTACGGCGAGAGCACCCTGCCCAAGCAGGTGCAAGCCTTCGGCATCAGCGGCGCGGTCGGCCACGGCCTGTCCAAGCTGATGCGCAGCCATCCGCCGCTGGAAGAGCGCATCACCGCGCTGCGTAACGCTCCGGCCGAGACGGTGCGCGCTCCGGTGGTCGCACGCTGATCGCGCACCGCAAGCGCTAGCGAGAGCCCGCCGATCGGCGGGCTTTTTCTTTGGGGGGAAGAGGTAATTGCCCGAATCCCGACTCCCAGCCTTACTGGAAGTCGTAATCCATTTCCGGCCCGGCCGCCGCCAGGAAGTGGCCCTGGGCGTAGTCGATGCCGGCGGCGAACAGGAACGACATGCTGGCCGCGTCCTGGACGAATTCGGAGATGGTCTGCTTGCCCAGCTCGCGGGCCTTGGCGGCGATCTCGCGGATACGCTGCTGGTGGTCGGCGTTGCTGGTCAGGTCTTCCATGAAGGCGCGGTCGATCTTGAGGAAGGCCGCATCGAAATGGCTGAGCATCTGGAACGAGTTCAGGCCCGAGCCGAACTGCTCCAGGCCGACGCGCACGCCGAAGCGGGCGACCCGGGCCTGGAATTCCTGCGCCGCGCGCAAGTGGGTGAAGACCTTGGACTCGGGCAGCTGCAGCACCAGCAGGCTGCCTTCGGCGTTCTGCCGGGCCAACTGCTCTTCGATGTGCTGGAGCAGGCTTTCGTCCTGCAGCGAGGCCTGGGTGATCTTGACCAGCAGGGTGGTGCGCTTGCCGGCGCGCAGGCGCTCGCCGATGACCTGGATCGCCTTGCCGACGACCCAGCGGTCGATTTCCCACAGCAGGCCGTGTTCCTCGGCGATCTGCAGGAAGGTCAGCGGCTGCACCAGTTCGCCCGGCTCGCCCTGCATGCGCAGGTAGGCCTCGTACATCTCCATCGGCTCGCCGTGCAGATTGATCAGCGGCTGGTAGTTCATCAGGAAACGGTCGGCGTCGAGCGCGTCGCGGATGCGCGTGACCCAGGCCTCGACGCGTTCGGACTCGGCGCGGTCGGCCGCACCCGGGTCGAACAGTTCGGAACGGTTGCCGCCGACGCCGATGCTGGACTGCACGCACTGGCTGGCCTTGCCCAGCACCGCGGTGACGCTGGCGATCTTCTCGCCGATCTGCACGCCGCCGATGCTGACGGTGGTGTTGAGCGAACGGCTGGCGGTTTCCAGCACGTGGTCGGCGAAGGCGGCGCGCAGGCGCTCGGCCAGGGCCGAGGTCGCGTGGTAGTCGCAGTTCGGCGTGAGTACCGCGAACTGGTGCTCGGAGAAGCGCGCGGCGACGTCGTCGGGACCGATCACGGTGCGCAGTCGCTCGCCGAACGCGGCGATCAGTTCGTCCGAGGCGTCCAGGCCGATTTCCTGCAGCAGCCGCGCGTAATGGTCGGGTTCGATCAGCAGCAGGCCGTGGTGGGCGTTGTTCTGGGCCGTGTCGGAGACCGCGTCTTCGAGCGCGCGCAGGAAGGTGGCGCGGTTGAGCAGGCCGGTGACCTGGTCGCGCTGGCGCAGGGCCTCGACCTCGCGCGCGAGTTCGGGATCGAACTCCTGGCGGCGCAGGACCACCTGCAGGCATTGCTCGCCTTCGTAGGTGGCGGGGGTGAATTCCATGACCGCGGCGAAGTGGCTGCCGTCCAGCGCGCGCGCTTCGGTTTCGTAGCGTGGCGGCGGGGCTTCGCCCTTGGACAACTGCTTGAGCAACTGCTTGAAGCCGTCGACCTGGCCCGGCGCGACCATGTCCAGCAGCGACATGCCCTCGATTTCCTCGAACGACTCGAAGCCGAAGATCTCCAGGTAGGCCGTGTTGGCGCGGATGTGCATGCCTTCGTGGATGTAGGCGATGGGCTCGCGCGAGGAGTCGATCAGGCTGTCGCAGCGACGCTCGGTCTCGCGCACCTGGGATTCCAGGCGGCGCAGCGAGCGACGCGCCTCCAGGTCGGCCCATTCGGCGCGCACCACGTTCTGCACGTGGTCGGTGTGGCCGCGCAGGATCACGCCGCGCGCGCCCATCGACAGCACTTCCAGCAGACGGGTGTCGTCGACCGTGTCCAGCAGCACCAGCACCGGCAGGTCCTTGCCGGTGCTGTCGACCAGCTGCATGACCTTGGGCAAGGGCACGTTGCGCGCCTCGCGCGCGGCCAGCACCAGGTCCGGCTGCTGCTGGGCGATCAGCGTGGCCAGCTCGGTTTCGTTCTCAGGACGCGACGGGCGCACGGCGATGCCGCTGTTGCGCAGACCGCTGACGATGGCTTCCGCCGCCTCGACGCTGTCGTCGACGATCAGCAGGCGCAGCACCATGTCTTTGCCGAATTGCATTCACCACCTCCGTGGCCCGCGTTTATGACACGAAGGCCGGGCCAGAGTCCATGCGAACTGCGTTACAGCGGTCGCTTTCCGGGATCTCCGGCGATCTCGCGCACCAGTTTTGGAACCAGGTAGCCAGAAAGCCGCGCGGCCAATGCGCGATGCAGCGTACGGGCGCGTTCGTCGTCGATTTCGAAGTGCGCAGCCCCCTGCACACGATCGAGTTGATGCAGATAGTACGGCAGGACGCCGGCGCGGAAACCACGTTCGCTCAAATCTGCGAGCGCCTCCACGCTGTCGTTGACGCCGCGCAGCAGCACGGCCTGGTTGAGCAGGGTCGCGCCGGCGCCGCGCAGGCGGGCCAGGGCGGCATCGACGGTCTCGTCGAACTCCTGGGCGTGGTTGGCGTGCAGGACCACGGTGACCGGCCAGGGCAGGGCGCGCAGCCAGGCCAGCAGCGGCGCGTCGACGCGCTCGGGCAGGACCACCGGCAGGCGGGTGTGGATGCGCAGGCGCTTGAGGTGCGGGACCCGGGCCAGGGCGTCGGTGAGTTCGGCCAGCTTGGGCGTGGCCAGCGACCAGGGATCGCCGCCGGACAGGATGACCTCGTCGACCCCGGGGTCGGCCGCGATCAGTTCGACCGCGCCGCGCCAGCCGGCGGCGGCCGCGGTTTCCTCGGCGTAGGGGAAGTGGCGGCGGAAGCAGTAGCGGCAGTGGACCGCGCAGCTGCCGGTGGCGACCAGCAGGGCGCGGCCGCGGTACTTGCGGATCACCCCGTCGGCGGCCTTGGCGGAGCCGTCGCCGACCGCGTCCAGGGCAAAGCCGGGCATCGGCCGCAGTTCTTCGTCCAGCGGCAGGACCTGGCGCAGCAGGGGGTCGTGCGGGTCGCCGGCACGCATGCGGGCGACGAAGCCGCGCGGCACCCGCAGCGGGAACTGGGCCGCGGCCGCGTCCGAGACCCCGGCGGCGAGCCCGTCCAGCCCGAGCAGGGCCAGCAGTTCGCGCGGATCGCGCACGGCGTCGCGCCACAGCGCCTGCCAGCGCGCGGGCGTGGCCGGGCGCGGGAGGGGGTGCGGCTGCAAGGAGGCCGGGGCTGCGGGTATCATGCGGGGCTAGCTTGTATGGATCCGGTTTCGTGGGTCCGGGGCCCAGGGGATGTCTCCCGGTTCCGGCCCCGTTCGCGTCCCGCCCGGCCTTTCGGCGGCGGTGGGCGGCGCAGCCCGACATTCTAGCCTTCCGCCGCCGGCGCGGCGCTCCCTCGGGGCCTTGCGGTCCGGTGGGCGCTACCGCCCCATCATTTCTTAGTTAGGAGTTCCAGCATGGCCAGCTTGGGCATGAACGACGTCAAGACCGGACAGAAGATCCTGGTCAACAACGACCCGTGCATCATCACCGAGACCGAATACGTCAAGCCGGGCAAGGGCCAGGCCTTCACCCGTATCAAGTACCGCAGCATCAAGTCCGGCCGCGTGGTCGAAATGACCATGAAGGCCACCGACAGCGTCGAACAGGCCGACGTGGTCGACACCGACATGCAGTACCTGTACTCCGACGGCGAATACTGGCACTTCATGAACCAGGAGTCGTTCGAGCAGGTCCAGTCCGACAAGGCCGGCATGGGCGGCTCGGAGAAGTGGCTCAAGGGCGAGGAAGAGTGCGTGGTGACGCTGTGGAACGGCGTGCCGATCGCGGTCCAGCCGCCGAACTTCGTCGAGCTCAAGATCACCGAGACCGACCCGGGCGTGCGCGGCGATACCTCGGGCGGCGGCGGCAAGCCGGCGACCCTGGAAACCGGCGCGGTGGTGCGCGTGCCGCTGTTCGTGGGCCAGGACGAAATCATCAAGGTCGACACGCGTTCGGGCGAGTACGTCAGCCGCGTGAAGTGACGCATTGGCCCGTGGCCGCTTGCGGCCGCGGCTTTGCCGATGCGTCATCCCCGCGGAGACGGGGGTGAGGGCGTGCGTTTGCGAACCACTGGTTGGCGCACGACCGAACGCCCGAGCGCCAGCGCTCGGGCCCGGGCCTCAGGGCCCTCGCGTCGTCTCCACGAAACGGGGGATCCATTGAATCCAGCGCCTGCTGGATTCTTCGGTTCCCCACCGAACCAACGCTCGGGCGCCCCGCGCCCGAGCCGGGCGGTCCGGACGCGACGCCGCGCCAGCTAGCCATCCGCGCGTAACCGCAACCGGCTTCCGACCCGCTACGCTGTCGATATGCGCCGCCGTTGCGCGGTAACGAAGAGCCGAAAACGCGAATGACGACCGATACCCCAGCCCAGCCCTGCGACCTGTTGATCGAAGCGGGCTGGGTGGTCCCGGTCGAGCCGCACGCGGTCGTGCTGGAAGACCACGCGGTCGCGGTGCGCGAAGGCGTGATCGTGGATATCCTGCCGATCGCCGACGCGCGCGTCCGCTACCGCGCCGCCGAGACCGTGGCGCGGCCCGAAGCGGCGCTGATCCCGGGCATGGTCAACGCCCACACCCATAACCCGATGACCTTGCTGCGCGGCATCGCCGACGATCTGCCGCTGATGGAATGGCTGCAGGGCCACATCTGGCCGGTCGAGGCGGCGGTGATCGGGCCGCAGTTCGTCGAGGACGGCATCACCCTGGCGATCGCCGAGATGCTGCGCGGCGGCACCACCTGCGCCAACGAGAACTACTTCTTCCCCGACGTCCAGGCCGCGGTCTACAAGCGCCACGGCTTCCGCGCCCGGGTCGGCCTGCCGGTGATCGATTTTCCGACCGCCTGGGCCCAGAGCTCGGACGAATACTTCGACCGCGCCGGCGAGGTCCACGACCTGTGGCGCGACGATCCGCTGGTCGCGACCGCGTTCGCGCCGCACGCGCCGTACACGGTCAGCGATGCCAATTTCGAACGCATCCGCATGCTCGCCGACCAGCTCGACCTGCCGGTGCATCTGCACACCCACGAGACCGCGCAGGAAATCGCCGACTCGATCAAGCTGCACGGCCAGCGCCCGCTGGCGCGGCTGGACCGGCTGGGCTTGGTCACCGACCGCCTGATCGCCGTCCACATGACCCAGCTCACCGACGCCGAGATCGCACTGTGCGCGCAGCGCGGCGTGAGCGTGGTGCATTGCCCCGAATCCAATCTCAAGCTGGCCTCGGGCTTCTGCCCGGCCTGCAAGTTGCATCAGGCCGGAGTCAATCTGGCGATCGGCACCGACGGCTGCGCCAGCAACAACGATCTCGACATGTTCGGCGAGACCCGCACCGCGGCCCTGCTGGCCAAGGCCGTGGCCGACGACGCCTCGGCGCTGGACGCGTTCAGCGCGCTGCGCGCGGCGACCCTGGGCGGCGCGCGTGCGCTGGGTTACGAAAGCAAGATCGGCTCGATCGAAGTCGGCAAGCAGGCCGACCTGGCCTGCGTCGACCTGGGGCAGCTCGAAACCCAGCCGGTGCACCACGTGGTCTCGCAGCTGATCTACGCCAGCGGCCGCCATCAGGTCAGCGACGTCTGGATCGCCGGCGCGGCCAAGCTGCGCGAGCGCGTGCTGGTGGATATGGACGTCCAGGCCCTGATCGCCAACGCGCGCCAGTGGCGCAGCCGGATCGCCGCGCTCGGACGCTGAGTCCGGCATCCTCCTTTCACGCAACGTTGCACAGGCAGAGTCCATGAGCGCACACGGCAACGCGTCCGAACCGGCCCAGGCCGGCGCCGACGACAACTTCAGCCAGGCCGAACTCGACAAGTTCGGCGCCCTGGCCAACCGCTGGTGGGACCCGCAGGGCCCGCAGAAGGCGCTGCACGCGCTGAACCCGGCGCGGCTGGGCTATGTCGCGCAACGCGCGACCCTGGCCGGCGCGCGCGTGCTCGACGTCGGCTGCGGCGGCGGTCTGCTCAGCGAGGCCCTGGCCGGCGCGGGCGCCGAGGTGGTCGCGATCGATCTGGCCCCGGAACTGATCAAGGTCGCGCGCCTGCACAAGCTGGAAACCGGCGTGCGCGTGGACTACCGCCAGCAGTCGGTGGAATCGCTGGCGGCGGAGCAGCCGGGCAGCTTCGACGCGATCACCTGCATGGAAATGCTCGAGCACGTGCCCGATCCGGCGGCGATCGTGAGCGCCTGCGCGACCCTGCTCAAGCCGGGCGGGCGGCTGTTCCTGTCCACGCTCAACCGCACCCCGGCCGCGTTCGCGCTGGCGATCGTCGGCGCCGAGTACGTCGCCCGCGTGCTGCCCAAGGGCACTCACCAGTACCGCGACTTCATCAAGCCCTCGGAACTGGCGGCGTGGCTGCGCGCGGTCGAGCTGCAGTTGGAAGACGTCAGCGGCCTGATGTACGAACCCTGGCGCAACGCCGCGCGGGTGATCGCGCGCACCGACATCAATTATCTGGCTTGCGCGCGCAAGCCGGAGGCGGCATGAACCGCGAAGCCGGTGCGATGAGCTTTCCGAAAGCCGCGTTGTTCGATCTGGACGGCACCTTGCTCGACAGTGCGCCGGACATGCTGGCGGCGCTGAACCTCATGCGCGCCCAGCGCGGCGATGCGCCGATGCCGCTGTCGCAACTGCGCCCGCACGTCTCGCGCGGCGGCCAGGCCATGCTGGCGGCGGCGTTTCCGGACGTGGCCGTGGAGCTGCGCAGCACCTGGCTGCAGGAATTTCTCGATCACTATCAGAACGAACTCGGCCGCCACGGCGGGCCGTTCGACGGCATCGAGGCGATGCTGGCCGAACTGGAAGCCGCCGGCTGCGTCTGGGGCATCGTCACCAACAAGCCCGAATACCTGGCGCAGCTGCTGCTGCCGCTGCTGGGCTGGGAATCGCGCTGCGCGGTGCTGATCGGCGGCGACACCCTGGCCAAGCGCAAGCCCGATCCGCTGCAACTGACGGTCGCCGCCGAGCGCATCGGCGTGGATCCGGCCGACTGCGTCTACGTCGGCGACGACGAGCGCGACATCATCGCCGCGCGCGCCGCCGGCATGGCCTCGGTGGTCGCGTTGTGGGGCTATCGCTTGGCCGAGGACGATCCGCAGACCTGGCAGGGTGATCGCATGGTCGAACTGCCGCACACCCTGTGCGCGGCCGCGGCTTGGCCGGGCCGGCGATGAGCGAGCCGCAAGCCGGCGACGCGCATACGCCGACCGATAGCGCCGCGCCGGACGACGCGCTGGCGAGCTTCATCGGCAAATGGCGCGCGCGCTGGCCGGAGTGGGCGCTGGCCGAAACCTTCGTGCCGCCCGCGCAGCGCGAGACCGCGCTGGCCTGGGCCGCGCTGCAGCAGGAGCTCGGCGACGCCGCCTGGGGCGGGCGCGACGCGCGTCCCGGCGAACTCAAGTTGGGCTGGTGGCTGGAAGAGCTGCAGAGCTGGTCGCAAGGCCGGCGCCGTCACCCGCTGGGCCAGGCGCTGCAACGCCGTCCGGCCCCCTGGGCCGCGCTCGCGGCCGCACTGCCGGGCCTGGCCGAAACCCGCGAACGCCCGCTCGACCGCGCCGAGGCCGGCGCGCAACTGAACGGATTCGCCGCCGCGATCGCCGCGATCGACGCCGCGTTGTTTGGCGCCGAGCCGGGATCCGGCGATGCGGCCGTGGTCGCCGCCAACCTGCTGCATGCGCGTTTGTCGCTGGAGGGCGAGCGCGCGGCGCCGCTGGGCGTGCTGGCGCGCAGCGGCGAGGCCGGCGCGGCCGCCGCCTGGGCCGAGGAACTGCGCGCGCAATGGCCGGCCGAGGCCGCCGCGACCGTGCCGCGGCGGCTGTGGGCCGGGCTCGCGCTGGCCCGCCTGCGCGCCGGCGATGCCGCACGCCCGCTGTCGCCGTGGCGCGCCCTGTGGAGCGCCTGGCGCGCCGCGCGCCGGCGCAGTGGCACGTAAGGTGCGACTCCATTCAGCCCAACCGCGGCCGCGCAGACACAGCGTTTCAGCCCCGGACAGGGGCGGGCAGGCCGCAGCCGCTAGAATGGCGGCCACTGCGGCCCCCCACGCCGCCCCAACGAACCCGTCGTGACCACCAGCTCCCACACCCCTCGTCGTCTTCCCGATGTCGCCTTCGATCCCGCCGCCGCGGCGCGTCCGCTGGACTGGGTCGGCATGTCGAACATCGCCTTGCCGCTGCGCGTGGCGTCGGGCAACGGCGAGGCGATCCAGGTCGCCGCTTCGGTGGACGTTTCGGTCGATCTGCGCGACGCCCAGGCGCGCGGCATCCACATGTCGCGCATGTACCTGCAACTGCAGGATGCATTCGCCAGCGAGACCCTGACTCCGGCCGGCCTGCGCCGCGTGCTGCAGGCGCTGATCGAGGGCCAGGGCGGCATTTCCAGCGCCGCGCGCCTGGTGCTGCGCTACGAACAGCTGTTGCTGCGTCCGGCCCTGGCCAGCGCCAACGCCGGCTGGAAGCGCTACCCGGTCGAGATCGACGCCACCCTGCGCGACGGCCATCTGCACCTGGGCCTGCGTTTTTCGGTCGAATATTCCAGCACCTGTCCGGCTTCGGCCGCGCTGTCGCGCCAGCTCAACGCCGAGCGCTTCGTCGCCGATTTCGCCGCCGCGCATCCGCTCTCGACCGCGGTGGTCGGCGAGTGGCTGGCGTCCGAGCGCGGCCTGGCCGCGACCCCGCACGCCCAGCGCAGCCGCGCCGACATCCGGGTCGAACTGCGCCCGGCCTTCGACGAACTGCCGCTGACCTCGCTGATCGACGCCGTCGAGCAGGCCCTGGGCACGCCGGTGCAGACCGCGGTCAAGCGCGAGGACGAGCAGGCCTTCGCCC
>CAMLID010000091.1 GCA_946480055.1 uncultured Lysobacter sp.
CGTTACGGAACTGTTCGATCGGCACGATGCCTTCGGACTTCAGGCCGGCGTTGATGACGACCACGTCGCCGCGGACCTCGACGACGGTACCCAGAACGATGGCGCCCGGCTTCAGCTTGGCCAGGTACTGCTGGCTTTGTTCGAACAGCTCGGCAAATGATTCGGTCATTAGTTAATTACTCGGTTGAACACACGGGCCGCACCGGCTGGCATCGTCGCTGTCGTAGCGACGCAAGCAGCACGTGGTCGACCCACCCGTTATGTGGTGCGATGCCGCTGCACCATGTGTCGTTGTGGATCCCGCCGCGGAATTGCGACGGGGCTGGTCGTTTACAGCGCTGGTTCTTTAACAGCGCGTCTGCGGCGTTCGGTCCGCGTTTGCGGAAACGTCAGCGCGCCGGCAACAAGGCCAGCACGCGTTCGACCACCTCGGCGATGCCCAGGCCGGTGGTGTCGATGCGCACGGCGTCGTCGGCCGGTCGCAGCGGAGCCACCGCGCGCTGTGCGTCGCGGGCGTCACGGGCGAGAATCTCCCGCAGCAGACCATCTAAAGTAACGGAAACCCCTTTGTCTTTCAACTGCTTATAGCGCCTTTCGGCTCTCTCGTCGGCGCTGGCGGTAAGGAAGACCTTGTAGGGGGCGTCCGGGAAGATCACCGTGCCCATGTCGCGGCCGTCGGCGACCAGGCCCGGCGGCTGGCGGAAGGCGCGCTGGCGATCCTTGAGCGCGGCCCGGACCTCGGGGATGGCGGCGATGGCCGAGGCGGCGGCCCCGGCGGTCTCGGTGCGCAGCTCGTCGGTGGCGTCCTGGTCGTTGACCAGCACCCGCAGCTCGCCGCGCTCGTCGTCGCGGAATCCGATCTGGGTGTCGAAGGCGCAGCGGACCAGGGCGGCCGGGTCGGCCAGGTCGATGTCGGCCCAGCCGGCGGCGACGCCGACCGCCCGGTACAGGGCGCCGGAATCCAGGTAGTGCCAGCCCAGGGATTGAGAGACCAGGCGGCTGATGGTGCCCTTGCCGGAGCCGGAGGGGCCGTCGATGGTGAGGACGGGGGTGCTGCTGTCGTGGGGGGTCGTCATGCTTACTATTATGCAAGGACGGCACGCCTTTCCCGCCCGTTGCGGACCGGTAAGGCCCCCGATTCGAGGCCTCCGCGAACCACCGGCCCGGCCGAGAGCCAAATAATTTGCTGCAAACACTTGATCGTAGTGGGAAATACCCGCTATGATCGCGGGCTGTCTAACCCAATCCTGTTGCCGAGGTCTGTCATGAAGGTCCTGTCCTCCCTGAAGTCGGCGAAGAACCGTCACCGCGACTGCAAAGTCGTCCGCCGCCGTGGCAAGGTCTTCGTGATCTGCAAGTCGAACCCGCGTTTCAAGGCGCGTCAGCGCTAAGTAGCAAGAAGCACGTTCGCGGCGTTCGCGCCCGAGCCGTTCGACTGGAAGGCCGCCGCGAGGCGGCCTTTCTGCGTTGCGGCTCGATCGCCCTGCCTACCCGGCCGGATCGCGAAAACGTGACGGCCGCGTGCTGCCGTGGCATCGGGGCTTGTGCGTACAATCTCGCGTCCTCCAGCGAGGTTGCACCCATGACGTCCCGCACCGCTCCCGCCGCACTCGCGTTTGCAGCCCTGTTGCTTCTGTCCACCGCCGCCTCCGCCGACACCCTGCTGATCGAGCGCGTGTCCGAAGAGAACAAGGCGGCGATGCCGGTCCGCGGCCAGACCATGGCCCAGGTCGAGGCCCGCTACGGCGCCCCGGCCGAACGCCTGGACCCGCGCGGCGGCCAGAAGCGCCAGTGGCCCACCATCAACCGTTGGGTCTACCCGGCGTTCACCGTGTACTTCGAGAAGAACAAGGTGGTCGACGTGGTCGCCAACAAGGCCGACGCCGAAGAGATCGGGCCCAAGCCGCCCGTGCGCTGACGCCGCCGAACGAGACCGTGTTTTGACCGAGCAAGCATTGCGCTTCCCCGCGGAGTGGGAACCCCAGTCCGCGGTCCTGATCGCCTGGCCGAACGCCGACACCGACTGGGCCGATCGCCTGGGCGAGGTCGAGGACACCTACATCGCCCTGGTCGCGGCGATCACCCGCTTCCAGCCGGCGATCGTCTGCGTCGCCGACGACGACGTGCAGGCCTACGCCCGTGCGCGCCTGTCCTCGGCGCGGATCGACATGGACCGGGTGCGTTTCGTCGAGGCGCCCTACGACGACACCTGGCTGCGCGACTCCGGCCCGATCAGCCTGCGTCAGGGCGAAGGTTTCCGTCTGCTCGATTTCCGCTTCACCGGCTGGGGCGGCAAGTTCGACGCCAGCCAGGACGATCTCTTGGTCGAGCGTCTGCACGCGCAGGGAATCTTCTTGAAGAGTGATCGCCAAAGCATTGATTTTGCTTTGGAAGGCGGCGCCATCGAAACCGACGGCGCCGGCACCCTGCTGAGCACCTGGCAGTGCCTGCACGAGCGCCACCCGGACGCCAGCCGCGAGGAGATCACCGCCAAACTCTCGGACTGGCTGTGCCAGGATCGGGTGCTGTGGCTGGACCACGGCTACCTGGAGGGCGACGACACCGACGCCCATATCGACACCCTGGCCCGCTTCGCCGCGGCCGACGCCATCGTCTACCAGGGCTGCGACGATCCGAACGACAGCCACTACGCCGAACTCCAGGCCATGGCCGCCGAACTTGCGGCGTTGCGCACCCGCGACGGCCAGCCGTATCGCCTGTTCCCGCTGCCGTGGCCTAGGCCGGTCATGGACCAGAATTATCTACCTTGGCCGCGAGATTCTGCAGATAAAATTCGAAGACTGGCAGCGAGTTACGCCAACTTCCTCATCGTCAACGGAGCTGTGCTGATGCCGGCCTACGGCGATGCCGCCGACGCCGCGGCCCAGGCCGTGCTGGCCCAGGCTTTCCCGGACCGCGAGATCGTGCCGGTACCGTGCCGCGCGCTGATCTGGCAGAACGGCAGCCTGCACTGCATCACCATGCAGCTGCCGCAGGGCGTGGTCGCTTAAGCGTCGCCGAAGCATGGCGCCGCAATCGGAGATGACCGCCGCGCTGCCGATCCTGATTTGCGTGCTGTTCGCGGGCTGGGCGACCGGAATGCTGATCGCCCTGTGGTTCAAGCCTGGGCTGCAGAGATGCTGGCTGTTCGCCCCGCGCTGGCGCGGCGGACTGAATTGGCGCCACGGACTGCGCGCCAGCCGGGGATCGCTGATCGTGCAGGCGCTGCTGGCTTACAGCGTGGCTGCCCTGCTCGCGTGCAAGGTCATCGGTGCCGGTTCCAAGCAGGCCATGCTGGCGTTCGTGGTTCTCACCGCCGCCAACGTCATCGCCTGGGTGGTCGACGGCGCCAACACCGAGGCCCGCAAGTCCTAGGATTTCGACGCGGATTCGATAGCCGGCACGCGCGCAGCCTAGAATATTCATCGCCCTGCGTCCGGATCCCGAGCCCGAACATGAAGAAGACCACCCTGCCCGTCGCCCTGATCCAGGACCGCGACCACGGCTCGCGCGAGGCCAACCTCGCCAACATCGAGGCGCGCGTCGCCGAGGCCGCCAAGCGCGGCGCCAGGCTGATCCTGCTGCAGGAGCTGCACAACGGCCCCTATTTCTGCCAGCACGAGTCGGTGGCCGAATTCGACCTGGCCGAGACCATCCCCGGTCCCAGCACCGAGCGTCTGGGCGCGCTGGCCAAGCAGCACGGCGTGGTCCTGGTCAGCTCGCTGTTCGAGCGCCGCGCGGCCGGGCTGTACCACAACACCGCGGTGGTCTTCGACGCCGACGGTTCCACCGCCGGCAAGTACCGCAAGATGCACATCCCGGACGACCCGGGCTTCTACGAGAAGTTCTACTTCACCCCGGGCGATCTCGGCTTCGAGCCGATCCAGACTTCGGTCGGCCGCCTCGGCGTGCTGGTGTGCTGGGACCAGTGGTACCCGGAAGGCGCGCGCCTGATGGCCCTGGCCGGCGCCGAACTGCTGCTGTACCCGACCGCGATCGGCTGGGATCCCACCGACGAGCAGGCCGAGAAGGACCGCCAGCGCGACGCCTGGGTGCTCAGCCACCGCGGCCACGCAGTCGCCAACGGTCTACCGGTGCTGAGCTGCAATCGGGTCGGCCACGAGCAATCGCCCATGGACGCGGCCGGCATCGACTTCTGGGGCACCAGCCACGTACTCGGTCCGCAGGGCGAGTTCCTGGCCCAGTCGGTCAAGGCCGAACCCGAGATCCTGATGGCCGAGGTCGACCTGGGCCGCAGCGAGCACGTGCGCCGGATCTGGCCGTTCCTGCGCGACCGCCGCATCGACGCCTACGGCGACCTGCTCAAGCGCTACCGCGACTGAGCCGGTGAGCGCCGCGCCCGTCGTGGTCCGTGCCGCCGTCGCCGGCGATCTGGCGGCGATCGCACAGCTGTACGCGCTGGAAGTGCGCGAGGGCGTGGCCACCTACGAGTACGCCGTGCCCGACCTGGCCGAGATGCGCCGGCGCTGGCAGGCCGTGATCGAGCAGGGTTATCCCTACCTGGTCGCCGAACTCGACGGCGCCTTCGCCGGCTACGCCTACGCCAGCAGCTACCGCAGCCGCGAGGGCTACCGCTGGACGGTCGAGGACACGGTCTACGTGCAGCCCGGCTGCCAGGGCCGCGGCGTCGGCCGCGCCTTGCTGCAGCGATTGATCGAAGACTGCGAGGCGCGCGGTTACCGGCAGATGGTGGCGGTGATCGGCGACGGTTCCAACGCTGCCTCGGTGGCCCTGCACGAGCGCCTGGGTTTCCGCACCGTGGGCGTGTTCCAAGGCCTGGGGCGCAAGCACGGGCGCTGGCTGGACACGGTGCAGATGCTGCGGCCGCTGGGTGCGGGCGATACCGCCGCGCCGCCCGACGCGCGCACCGCCCAAAGTGACGGCGTCAGCACATCCTGAACTGCCGTTTGGCCGTAATCTTGCCGATAAGCGGTAGCCAAGAAACGAACGAACGTGCTATTTTCTCCGCCATGTCCAATCTGACCGCCACCGGCAAAGGCGCCGCGACCCGCGACGCGATCATCGACCGGGCCTACAGCATCGCCGTCGGCGGTGGTCTGGAGAGCCTCTCGATCGGTCCCCTGGCGCAGGCCGTGGGCATGTCCAAGAGCGGCGTGTTCGCCCATTTCGGCTCGCGCGAAGACCTGCAGCTGGCGGTGCTCGACGCCGCCGGTCAGCGCTTCCTCGAATACGTGCTGCTGCCGGCGCTGAAGTCCAAGCGCGGCCTGCCGCGGCTGCGCGCGATCATCGCCGCCTGGTTCGACTGGGCCCGCCACACCTCCGGTGGTTGCGTGTTGTTGTCGGCCGTCAGCGAGTACGACGACCGCCCCGGCCCGTTGCGCGACCGCGTCCTGCAGCACGAAACCCGCTGGCGCAACGACATCGCCCGCGCGGTGCAGATGGCGGTCGACGCCGGCGAATTGCAGATCGACACCGACGCCCATCAGCTGGCATTCGAGATCTACGGGCTGGCCCTGGTCGTGCACCACGACGCCGGCCTGTTCGGCTTCGAACCCAGCGTCGAACGCGGACAACGCGCGTTCGAGCGTCTGATCCGTTCCTACTCCTCCCCCACCGCCTGATCTCGCGCAGAGAGGCTCGCCATGTACCCGCTCATCTCTAAAATTAGCACGACCGTTCGTAGTTTTATTCAGCTGTACGGGCTGCGGCTGGGCTTCCTGATCGGCAGCCACTTCGCCCCTGAAACGACGCTGCGCCGGGCGGCACGCTTGTTCAGTACGCCGTTCGCGTCCTCGCGCAGCCGCGCTCTGGCTGCGCCCAGCTACGGCGCCAGCGAGGGCCGGCTCGAGGTCGACGGCCACGACATCGCGACCTACGTCTGGGGCGATCCCAAGACCCAGCCCTACGTGCTGTTCGCGCACGGCTGGTCCAGCCACGGCACCCGCATCGCGCCCTGGCTGGAGGACCTGCGCGCCGACGGCTATGCCGTGGTCGCGTTCGACCAGCCCGCGCACGGCAAGAGCGCAGGCCGCCAGAGCACCCTGCCCGACTTCACCCGCCACCTGCTCGCGGTCGGCCGCCATTACGGCCCGGCGGCGGCGGTGATCGGGCATTCCCTGGGCGGTGCGGCGACCCTGCTGGCGATGGCGCGCGGGCTGCGCGCCGAGCGCGCGGTGCTGATCGCGCCGGCGGCCGATCCGGTCGCGGCCGCGTACCGCTTCGCCAATCTGGTGTGGATCGGCGAGCACCTGTGCCGGCGCATGTTCGCCTACTTCGAGCAGCGCATCGGGATCGGCTTCGAGGAGCAGCAGGCGCATCTGAACGCACCGGTCATCGCCAGTCCGGCCTTGATCGTGCACGACCTGGGCGATCGCGAAGTGCCCTGGTCCGAGGGCGAGCGCTACGCACGCTATTGGCCCGATTCGCGCCTGCTCAGCACCATCGGCCTGGGCCACAAGCGCGTGCTCGAAGACCGTAGCGTGATCGAAGCCGGGCTGCGCTTCCTTCATGGCGAGGCGGTCGGCGATCGCCTGGTGTCGAGCCCGAACCTGCCCTACGGCTGGGCCTGAGCGCCGGGCATCGGTGCAAACGGCGCGGAACTTGCCGGATGGAAGCTACCGATAGAACCGGCTCGAAAGCAGCAGCTGAGCGGAACCGGCCGGCGGCCTGACGACCGTCGGCCGCCGCCGTCTTGTCGCGGATCGGCGCTTGCTTCTACTCTGGGCACACGCGGCCTGGAGGCTGCGGCAGGATCGGGGGACACACGGTGGCATTCCTCAGGCAAGCACACGCCCGGCCGGCGCGGCCGGACGCGCGGCGGAGCGCGCGCCGATGAGCGCACTGGCGCGCCTGCTATTGATCCTCGGCATCGGACTGCTCGCATTCGGCTGCTACAAGCGCGACACCGTGCCCGAGCCGGCGCTGCTGCTGCCCGAGGTCCGCAGCGAACCGCGGCAGCGCCCAAGCTCGGACGCGCCGTACTCGGTCCGCGCCGGCGATGTCGACTACCGCATCGAACCGGTCGCCGACTACGACATCACCGGCCTGATCGTGAGCCGGCACGACTCGGACACGTTCTGGGACAGCTTCCACTCGCGCGCCAACGACCACCTCAACGTCGCCGACCTGTGCCTGGTCTGGGGCGCCAACGCCAGCGACGGTGCCTACCAGCACATGGCCTTCTGGAACGGCCAGTGGACCTGCAACTTCAAATACGGCTACGGCGTACCGGTCGGTCCCGAGCACACCCGCGCCCTGTCCAACAACCACCTGTTGACCAACAGCGAGGACATCGCCGAACGCATCCGCGGCCTGCGCGTCGGCGACCAGGTGCGTCTGCGCGGTCAGCTCGCGGTCTACAAGCATCAGGCCGGCATGGACTTCGTGCGCGGCACCTCGGTCTCGCGCGACGACACCGGCAACGGCGCCTGCGAGACTCTGTTCGTCGACCGCCTCGACCTGTTGCAGCCGGCGCCGGCCTGGCCGCTCTGGCTGCGCTGGATCGGCGCGCTGCTGCTCGCCGTCGGCCTGGTGGCCTGGTACCGGGCCCCGTTCGACGCCCGCACCCGCTGACCGCGCCGGGCACTTCGGCCCGGCACTTCACGCCTGGGCACTTCTGGCCGCGGGCGCTGTCGGACCTACGCGGTTTGCCGCTATCCGGCCCAGCCTCTATCCTGCCGGGCCTCCTGTGCCAGCCCCCGTACGGCGCCCAACGACCGAATGAATGATCCGATGACCGACGGCCTGCACGGCCAGCCCCACGCCATCGTCGAACGCGACGGCGTCCGCTACACCCTGCTGGGGACCGCGCATGTGTCGCAGGCCAGCGTGGACGCGGTTCGCGACGCGATCGGCAGCGGCGCCTACGACGCCGTCGCGGTGGAGCTGGATCCGCAGCGCCTGCAGGCGCTCACCGACCCCGACGCCCTGGCCCGGCTGGACCTGATCCAGGTCCTGCGCACCGGCAAGACCGCCCTGTTCGCCGCCAACCTGGCCCTGGCCGCCTACCAGCGCCGGCTGGCCGAACAGCTCGGTATCGAGCCCGGCGCCGAGCTCAAGCGCGCGGTGCTGGAAGCGCGCCAGCGCGAACTGCCGGTGCACCTGATCGACCGCGAGGTCGGCCTGACCTTCAAGCGCGCCTCCAGCAAGCTGGGCTGGTGGGGCCGGGCCAAGCTCGGCGGCGGCCTGCTGGCGGCCTTGTTCGCCGACGAGGAAGTCGGCGAAGAGGAGATCGAGAAGCTCAAGCAGGGCGACATGCTCGAATCCAGCTTCGGCGAATTCGCCAGCGAAAGCCCGCAGCTGTACGAAAGCGTGATCGCCGAACGCGACCGCTACATGGCCGCACGCCTGCGCGAATCGCACGGCGACGCGCGCGAAGTGCTGGCCGTGGTCGGCGCCGGCCACCTGCAAGGTCTGGCCAAGCACCTGCGCGAGGAGACGCGCGCGCCGGCGATAGTGCGCGAGGAACTCGAATCGCTGCCGCAGAAGAGCTCGGTGCCCTGGTTCACCATCTTCCTGTCGGCATTCGTGCTCGGCGGCTTCGCCTGGGGTTTCTGGCGCGGCGGTATCGACGTCGGCTCCGACCTGCTGCTGCAGTGGGTGCTGGCGACCGGCGTGCTCGGCGCGATCGGCTGCGCCATCGCCGGCGGCCATCCGCTCAGCATCCTGGTCGCGTTCGTGGCCTCGCCGATCACGCCGCTGCATCCGGCCTTGGCCTCGGGCACGCTCAGCGCGCTCACCGAGGCCTGGGTGCGCAAGCCGACCTACGCCGACTTCATGGCCCTGCGCGACGACGTCCAGACCTGGCGCGGCTGGTGGCGAAACCGGGTCGCACGGGTGCTGCTGAACTTCTTCCTGACCAGCCTGGGCACCGCGATCGGCGTGTGGACGGGCGGCTTGCGGATGTTGGGCAAGCTGATCGGTTGATCGATCAACGGCGGGGGAGCAAATCCCCCTAGCCCCCTCTACAAAGGGGGTACGTCGACACCTGGAATCTCGTTCGCCCTTGGCTAGTCTTCCCCCTTTGGAAAAGGGGAATTGAGGGGGATTCGCTTTCGCCCTGAGTCGCCGAACGACCTCAGCGCTTGCCCTGCTCCGCCGCAATCCAAGCGTCGATGTGCGCCTCCAGCGCCTGCAGCGGCACCGAGCCGGTCGCCAGCACTTCGTCGTTGAACGCGCGCAGGTCGAAGCGTTCGCCCAGCGCGGCCTTGGCCTTGGCGCGCAGCGCGGAAATCTTGAGCTGGCCGATCTTGTAGGCCAGCGCCTGAGCGGGCGTGCCGATGTAGCGATCGACCTCGTTGACGATGTCCTGGTCGGTCTTGGCCGCGTTGTCCTTGAAGTAGGCGATCGCGCGATCGCGGCTCCAGCCCTTGGCGTGCATGCCGGTGTCGACCACCAGACGTACCGCACGCCACATCTCGTAGGTGAGCTGGCCGAAGCGGTCGTAGGGATCGTCGTACAAGCCCATGTCGTAGCCCAACTGCTCGGCGTACAGGCCCCAGCCTTCGCCGTAGGCGACGAAATAGGCCGTGCGCCGGAACATCGGCCGTTCCGGCAGTTCCAGGCCGCGTGCGAACTGGAAGTGATGGCCGGGCACGGCCTCGTGCAGCGACAGCGCCATCATTTCCCAGGTCGGCCGCACTTCCGGCTTGTACAGGTTGACGTAGTAGAAACCGGCGCGGCTGCCGTCGACGGCGCCGGGCTGGTAATAGGCCGTGGTCGTGTCCGGCGCGATGTTGTCCGGGATCGGGCGCACGCCGTAGGGCTGGCGCGGAATGGTGTGGAAGGCTTTGACCAGTTCGGGATCGATGCGCTTGGCGATCGCGCGATACGCGGTCAGCAGCTCCTCCGAGGTCTTGTGGAAGAACTTGGGATCGCTGCGCAGGTAGGCGAAGAATTCCTGCAGCGTGCCCTTGAAGCCGACCTCG
Source organism: uncultured Lysobacter sp. (assembly GCA_946480055.1). The sequence continues at coordinate 9,909 of CAMLID010000091.1, forward strand.
GCCTTGACCTTCTCCATCTCGGCGCGGATACGCGCGACTTCGCTCAGGCCGGTCTGATGGATCTGGTCGGCGCTGAGCTCGGTGGTGGTGTAGTAGCGCGCCAGGAAATCGTAATAGGCCTTGCCGTCGGGCAGCTCGGCCACGGCGATGCCGGCGCGGGTCTTGGGCAGGTATTCGTCGTTGAAGAAAGCCGCGAACTTGCGGTACGCCGGTACGATGCGCTCGCCGATGGCCTGCCTGGCCTGGGCCTGCAGCGCGGTGCGTTCGGACTCGGGCACGCTCGCGGGGAAGCGCAGGAACGGGCGGTAGAACGCGCTCTTGCTCGGGTCGTCGACGATCTGCGAGGCGATCTGCGCCGGCACGCGCTGCATCAGCACCTGCGGCGGCGTGCGCTTTTCCTTCAGACCCTCGCGCATCAGCACGGTGGTCTGCTCGATCACCGCCGGCAGCGCGTTCAAGCGCGCCAGCCAGTCGCGGTAATCCTTGACGCTGGCGAAGGGCAGCACTTCGGCGATGCCGTCGGCGGTCTGCACGCCGCCCTGGTGGTTGATCGGCTGCAGGTACTCGCGGAACTTCTGGCGCTCGATGTTGCGGTCCAGGTTCCAGGCGTAGGTGTCGTAGTCGAGCTGGCTGTCGGCCGACAGCGCCTGGCGGTCGATCGCCTTGAGCTTGGCCAGCGCCTCGCGGTCGGCGGCCTCGCGCTGGGCGATCGCGCTCAGGCTGCGATCGGTCCAACGGTCGTTGAAACGGTTGTCGCCGTTGTAGCTGGCGCCTTCGGGGTTTTCGACCAGGCCGCGTTCCCATTCGGCTTCGAAATACGCCTTGAGACGGGCGTCGGCGTCTTGCGCACGCACCGGCGCGGCGACGAACACGGCCGCGGCGGCCGCGACGAACATGAGCTTACGAAGCATGCCTACATCCCCTCGGAGCGAGGCCCGAGTCTAGCCCGCGACTTGCCGGTAATCGCTAGGCCAAAAGTCAATGCGTGCGCTATCGGACCGATTCGGACAGGCCTGGGCGGACCTGGAGCAAGGCCGTGTCAAAGTTGCTTGAGACTGCAACTCGCGCATGCGCATGGCGCCCGCGCTACGGCTCGGCTCGGCAATCGGCAAATTCGGGAGTCGCGGGCCCAGGCGGGCCGTGCGCGATCAGGCCGCTTGGAATCAGGCGGCTCGGAATCAGGCCGCGTCGGCGGCCGTGGTGAAGCTCTCGCCGCAGCCGCATTCGGCGCTGACGTTGGGGTTCTGGAACACGAACTGCTCGCCCAGGCCCTGCTTGGTGAACTCGATGCGGGTGCCGTCGACCAGCGGCAGGCTGATCGGGTCGACGTAGATGCGCACGCCGTCCTGCTCGAACACGGTGTCGCCCTCGCGCTGATCGCGGGCCAAGTCGGCGATGTGCTGCCAGCCCGAGCAGCCGGTGCGGGTCACGCCGAAACGCAGGCCCAGGGCGTCGGGCGCCTCGGCCAGGAAATGGCGGACGCGTTCGAGGGCGGCGGGAGCGAGGCTGACGGACATCGGGATTCTCGGGGGGACTTTCGCTGCTAGGCGGTCATGGTAACAGGCGCGCCATGACGGCCGCGGCGACCCTGTGGATATGGCGCCGCGACACAGCGTTTCAAGTTTCCGGCGGTGCCAGCAGATAGGTGGCGAAGCTGCCCAGCCAGTGCGCGCCGGCGTAATGCGCGCCGCTGACCGCGGTCAGGCCGCTGTCGCGGTGGCGCGCGGCGGCCGCGCGCAGGGCCGGAATGCGGCGGTCGCCGGGTGGCAGGCCGCGCGCCATGCCCTCCAGCATCCAGGCCCGGCTCAGGTTCAGCCCGTCCAGGTGGGCGAGTTTGCCGTCGGTGGGGTCCAGGACCACGCCCGGGGTCAGCCAGCCGGCGTCGGCCTTACGCGGGATCCTGGGCAGGAAGGCCTTGAGCCAACGCGCGTATTCGGCCGGCGCCAGCACGCGCCGCATCAGGTCGGCCTCGGCCAGGCACGGCGACAGGAAATCCTGGCCCGAGGGCTCGTAGCCGATCGGGCAGTCGCGGTCGCCCAGGTGGAACTCGCGCACCCGCTGGCTCAGCGCCGCGCGCAGCCGGGCGTCGCCGCTGCGCTCGCTCCAATCCAGGGCCAGGCCGAACGCGAACGCGGTCTGCGAATGCTCGCCGACCCGGATCGGCATGGTCAGCTTGGGCAGCCAGCGCAGGAAGCGCGCCGAGGCCTCGCGCTCCAGCGGTTCCAGCGCCGCCGCCCACTGCCGTCCCTGCGGGTCGTCCCAGCCGCGCAACTGCGTGCCCAACTGCAGCAGCCAGGCCAGGCCGTAGGGACGTTCGAAGGATTCGTCGCTGCCGGCGCGCAGATAGGCCAGCTCGCCGGCGATGTTGGCCGGGGTCAGGTTGGCCGCCAGCGCCTGCCGCGCCGGCTGCGCGAACGCGGCGTTCGGATAGCGCTGCAGCAGTCGCACCAGCAGCCAATGGCCGTGGACCGAGGAGTGCCAGTCGTAGCAGCCGTAGAAGGCCGGATAGAGCTTGCGCGGCGGCAGCGCGTCGGCGTCGCTGCGCAACTGATGCGAGAGCTTGTTCGGGTACTCGCGCTGCACGCATTCCAAAGCCAGTTTGGCGAAGCGCGCGGCGCGGGCCTCGTCCAGCGTCGTCGGCGCCTGTGCCCAAGCGCTCGCGGCGCACAGCCACAACGCCACCGCCATCCACCCACGTCCCATGCGCTGCTCCCCTGCCCCTGCGATGGCCCGAGTGTAGCGGCCGTGCGGCGCTTCGGGCCGCGCCGATCCGCTATCATCCCGGGTTCTTATCGAACAGCGTTCCGAGGCAGGAATCCCATGACGGTGGTCAGCGTCGAACAGGCACTCGCAGGCAAGGTCCCGGCGGGCGGTGAAGTCACGGTCCGCGGCTGGGTGCGTACCCGTCGCGACTCCAAGGCCGGGCTGAGCTTCGTCAATGTCAGCGACGGCTCCTGCTTCGCGCCGATCCAGGTGGTCGCGCCCAATACCCTGGGCAACTACGAGGCCGAGGTGAAGCACCTCACCGCCGGCTGCGCGGTGATCGCCACCGGCACCCTGGTCGCCTCGCAGGGCCAGGGCCAGAGCTTCGAAATCCAGGCCAGCGCGCTGGAAGTCGTGGGCTGGGTCGAGGATCCGGAAACCTATCCGATCCAACCCAAGGCGCATTCGCTGG
>CAMLID010000092.1 GCA_946480055.1 uncultured Lysobacter sp.
GGCGGCACCCCCACGCCCGCGCGGGGCTCCCGCGGCCCCCCCCCCACGCGTGCGCCGGCGGGGGGCGCCCTCGCGCGGCTTGGGGGTCGGGGGGGGGGCCCCCGCGACCGCGTCCCGGCCGTGGGTTCGCAGTCGCGGCTCACGCCGCTCCTACCCCAAGGCCCAGGCTGAATTCGCTATGTCGGCAGCCTAAGTCGCGCTGCGCGCCAGCCTGGGAGCCGGTATCAGCCTTCGTCCGGCAGCAGCTCGATCGCCATCACCAACGCATCCTCGCGGCCGTCGCGGGCCGGGTAGTAGCGCGGACGGCGGCCGATCTCGTTGAAGCCTTCGGCGTGATAGAGCGCGATCGCGCCCGGATTGGACGGACGCACTTCCAGGAACACGCGCTCGGCGCCGCGGCCGCGCGCGATCTGCATCAGCGCGTGCAGCAGGCGGCGGCCGTAGCCGTGGCCCTGCTGCTCGGGGGCGACGCAGACGTTGAGGACGTGGGCCTCGCCGGCGGCCAGGCTCAGCAGGAAATAGCCGAGGATGCGCTCGTCGCGGTACAGCACCCAGGACGGGTAATCCGCGCGCAGGCAGTCGCGGAAGATGCCCAGGGTCCAGGGGAATTCGTAGGCGCGGATCTCGATCGCGTGCACCGCGTCGAGATCGTCCTCGCGCATCGGCCGCAGGGCCGCGGCCGGCGATTCGCGTTCGACGGCCTGCGCGCTCACGGGCGTGGACCTCGACGCAGGCTGCGCAGCAACGGCCACAGCGCGCGCTTGGCGGCCGGATAGCCGCGCAGGGCCGCGGCGTCGTACAGGGCCAGCACGGCTTCATCGGGCGCGTCGCCGGGGCGACGGCCGGCCGCACGCAGCACCGCGCGCAGCAGGGCGTCATCGCCGCCGCGCGCCGCAGGCGTGGGCCGTGCGCGCTCGGGCGCACGCGTGTCCGTGGGCATGCGCTCGTGGGCGGCGCGCGGCTCGGGGGCGCGCTCATGCGCAGGCACGCGCACGGGCGCGACCTCGAGCGCCGTGGGCGCCGCCTCGGGCGCGGCGGAGGCCAGCGCCAGCGCCGGATGCCCCAGCGCCTGCAGCCACTCGCGCTGCTGCGCGCTCCACAGGCTCACGTGCTGGTCCCCGCGCCGGTCCCCACATCGGTCGGCGGCAGTCGGCGCGCGCGCCGGTACAGGGCATAAACCGGCCCGGACAGGGCGTACGGGGCGAAGATCAGCAGCAGCACGCTGGGCGGATCGATCGCGATCGCGATCACCACCACCACCACGATCAGGATCGCCAGGAACGGCACCCGGTCGTGCTTGGGGCCGCCGCCCTTGAAGCTGAAATAGCGCAGCCGGCTGACCATCAGCAGGCCGGCGATCACGGTCACCGCGAGCGCGGCGTAGCGCAGCTCCTCACCGGTCCAGCCCAGTTCGTCGCAGGTCCAGACGAAGCTGGCGACCAGTCCGGCCGCGGCCGGGCTGGCCAGGCCGATGAACCAGCGCTTGTCGACCTGGCCGACCTGGGAATTGAAGCGCGCCAGCCGCAGCGCGGCGCAGGCCGCGTACAGGAAGGCGGCGATCCAGCCGATCTTGCCCGGCATCGGGCCATCGTGCTTCATCGACTCCAGCGCCCAGTGGTACATCACCAGCGACGGCGCCAGGCCGAAGCTGATCAGGTCGGCCAGCGAGTCGTACTGGACCCCGAACTCGCTCTGGGTATTGGTCAGGCGCGCGACCCGGCCGTCGATCCCGTCCAGGATCGCGGCGATGAAGATCGCGATGCAGGCGTCGCCGTAGCGGCCCTGGGTGGCGGAGATGATGGCGTAGAAGCCGGCGAACAGGCCGCCGGTGGTGAACAGATTCGGCAGCAGATAGATGCCGCGTCCGCGCGGTCGGGGCGTAGGCGTAGGTTCCATAACCGAAGTGTAGCGCTTGCCTGCACGCCGTCGCGGTGCTGCAATCGGCATTCCCCCTGGTTTTGCCCTACCCACCACCGTCCAGCACCGACCCTGCCCGGAGCCGACCATGTCCTGCCTGTCCCGTATTTCCCCCCTCCGCCCGTCGCTCCGCGCGTGGCTAGGCGTCGCGCTGCTGGCGCTGGCCCTGCCCGCCGCCGCCGGCGAGGTCTACCAGTGGAAGGACGCCAACGGCGTCACCCACTACTCCGATTCGCCGCCGCCGAACCAGAGCAACGTCAAGGGCCGCCAGATCCAGAACAAGACCGGCACGCCCTCGGTGACCCAGGCCAAGCCCGCCGAAAGCGCCGAATGCACCACCGCGCGCAACAACCTCAAGCAGCTCCAGGGCAGCGCCCCGATCGGGCTGGACACCGACAAGGACGGCAAGGCCGACGCCGCCTTCACTCCGGAACAGCGCGCCACCCAGGTCAAGCTCGCCGAGGCCTCGATCGGCGCCTACTGCAAGCCGGCCGCCGCAGCGGTCGCGACCCAGCCGTAAGCGCGCCTTGAAACTGGGCTGGGCCATCGTCGCGGGCATCGTGCTCGGCGCTGGCCTGGCCTGGTGGGCCGCACGCGACACCCCAGCCGAGACCTCTCGCGCCCAGGCCCGCGCCGACGCCCGCACCGAGGCCGCCGACCCGCCGCTGTACCGCTGGCGCGACGCCGCCGGCCAGCTCCAGATCACCGAACGCCCGCCCAAGGGCCGCCCCTACGAGCGCCTGCAGCGCCAGCCGCGGGACGGTATCGAGGTCCACGGCGACCGCGATTGAACCCTCGCATTCGCGCGCCGGTCGCGCGCACGGCAGAATGTCGGTCTCCCTCAGGTTCGAATGCCCGCCGATGCGTCTGTCGCAGTTCCACCTCCATACCAGTAAGGAAACTCCCGCCGAAGCCGAAATCGTCAGCCACAAGCTGATGCTCAAGGCCGGCATGATCCGCAAGCTCGCCGCCGGCCTGTACACCTGGTCGCCGCTGGGCCTGCGCGTGCTGCGCAAGGTCGAGCGCGCGGTGCGCGAAGAAATGGACGCCGCCGGCGCGATCGAAGTGCTGATGCCGACCGTGCAGCCGCGCGAGCTGTGGGAAGAGACCGGGCGCTGGGAGAAATTCGGCGGCCAGCTGCTCAAGCTCAAGGACCGCAAGGAAGCCGAGTACTGCTACGCCCCGACCGCCGAGGAGGTCATCACCGACTTCGCGCGCAACGAGCTGTCCAGCTACAAGCAGCTGCCGGTCAACTTCTATCAGGTCCAGACCAAGTTCCGCGATGAGATCCGGCCGCGTTTCGGCGTGATGCGCGCGCGCGAGTTCCTGATGAAGGACGCCTACTCGTTCCACCTCAGCGACGAGGACCTGGGCCGCGAGTACCGCAACATGTACGACGCCTACGGCCGCATCTTCACCCGCCTGGGCCTGCAGTTCCGCGCCGTGTTCGCCGACACCGGCGCGATCGGCGGCAGCGCGTCGCACGAATTCCACGTCGTCGCCGATTCGGGCGAGGACGCGATCGCGTTCTCCGACGGTTCCGATTACGCGGCCAACGTCGAGCTGGCCGAAGCGCTGTCGCCGGGCGCGCGCGCCGCGGCCGGCGAAACCATGCGCAAGATCGACACCCCGACCCAGAAGACCTGCGAGGACGTGGCCGCGCTGATGGGCGTGGCGCTGGCACGCACGGTCAAGTCGGTGGCCGTCCTCGGCGCCGACGCCGACGGCCAGCCCCAGTTCGCGCTGGCGCTGGTGCGCGGCGACCACGCCGTCAACGAAATCAAACTGCGCAAACTCGCCGGCCTGGGCGAATATCGCCTGGCGAGCGAGGCCGAGATACTCGAACACCTCGGCGCGAATCCCGGTTTCCTCGGCCCGGCGAATCCCGCGAAGAAAATCCGCGTGATCGCCGACCGCAGCGTCGCGGCGATGGCCGACTTCGTGGTCGGCGCCAACGAAAACGGCTACCACCTGGCCGGCGTCAACTGGGGCCGCGACCTGGCCGAGCCCGACGAGGTCGCCGACATCCGCAACGCGGTCGAGGGCGACCCCTCGCCGGACGGCAAGGGCACGCTGCGGATCGGGCGCGGCATCGAGGTCGGCCATGTGTTCCAGCTGGGCCGCAAGTACGCCGAGGCGATGAAGCTCAGCGTGCTCGACGAGACCGGCAAGGCCGCGGTTCCGGCGATGGGCTGCTACGGCATCGGCGTGTCGCGCATCGTCGCCGCGGCGATCGAGCAGAACCACGACGAAGCCGGCATCTGCTGGCCCGAGGCGATGGCGCCGTGGGCGGCGGTGGTATGCGTGATCAATCCCAAGAACGACGCAGCCGTGGCCGACGCCGCCGCGGCGCTGTATCGCGACCTCAACGCGGCCGGCATCGAAACCGCGCTCGACGACCGCGGCCTGCGCCCGGGCGCGATGTTCGCGGACATGGAACTGATCGGCGTGCCGCACCGGATCGTGGTGTCCGAGCGCGGCATGCTCGCAGGCACCTACGAGTACCGCCAGCGCCGCGCCGCCGAGGCCGAGAACCTCGACCGCGAGCGCCTGTTCGCGCGTCTGCTGCCGGCCGCCTGAGCCGGATTATCGGGTCTTGAAACTCCCGGGATACCCCGGGAGATTTACGCGGACTGCCTGGCCGATTAACATGGCCGGGCGTGCCATGGACCGGCTCATAATCCAACCCGATATTCAACCGGAGCCATCCATGTCGATCGATCTGAACTCGCTGTCCGCGAAAGAACTCGAATCGCTGATCGTGCAGGCGAAAAAGCGCAAGACCACGCTCAACAAGCGCAAGCCGATCGCGGTCGTGCGCAAGAAGCTGACCCAGCTCGCCAAGGCCGAGGGCTACGACATCGCCGAGCTGTTCGGCGGCGCCCCGGCGCCGCGCGCGGCCAAGTCGGGCGCAGCCAAGCCGGCTGCCGCGCGCAAGGCGCGCAAGCCCTTGGGCAAGGTCGCGCCGAAGTACCGCAACCCGGCCAATACCGGCGAAACCTGGACCGGTCGCGGCAAGCAGCCGCGCTGGCTGGCCGCCTACACCGGCAACGGCCGCAAGCTCGACGAGTTCCTGATCAAGTAAGTCCGGCGCGGCCATCCGCACCGCGGCATCGAAAAACGCCGGCCTCGCGCCGGCGTTTTTCGTTATCGGTCCCGCGATATCCGCCGCGATTATCGGGCAGGTAATCGCGGGAACCTGAGCCGTATATCGCGTCGATTATCCAACCCCTGCGCCGCGCCCATCCGACGGTTACAGATTGCGCCGCGCCGGCAGCAGCAGGTTGCCGAACAGCAGGCCGGCGATCAGCGCCAGCAGGATGTTGATCACCGCCAGCACCGCGTCCTGGCCGACCTCCATGTCCTGCTGTTGGATCAAGGTCAGCAGGCCGCGCAGGCTGACGCTGCCGGGCACCAGCATGATGATCCCCGGCACGCGCACGATCGCGCCGGGACGGTTGCCCCAGCGCGCGTAGGCGTTGCCGACCGCGGTCAGGGTCAGCGCGGCCAGGAAGATACCGGCCGGATTGCCCCAGGCCTCGCCGGCGAAGCGCGAGATCAGATAACCGGTCGCCGCCGCCGCCATCACCTTGGGGTAATCGCTGCGGTGGGCGCGGAACAGCACCGCGAACGCATACGACGCCACCGCCAGTCCGCACCACTCGACCCAGGCCGGCTGCGGCCGCGAGGCCCGGATCGCCGGCTCCAGCCCGACCAGCTCGGCCAGGTACAGGGCGATGATGGTGCCGACCGCGAGCTTGACCACCGTGGTCACCGCGCCGGCGAAGCGCGCCGTGCCCGAAACCAGATGCTGGCTGGTGAGTTCGTTGACCGCGTTGGTCAGCGCCATACCCGGCAGCAGCACAATCAGCGAGGCGATGATCACCGTGTTCTGGTTCAGCGGCACCAGGAACGCGGCGACCAGCACCGCGACCATCGCCGCGACCATCGCTGCGACCGCCTCCAAGGCTTCCTTGAAGCGCGGCCGCGAGCCCGACCATTCGATCAGCAGACCGGTCAGCAGGCCGTTGACCCCGGCCGTGGCGATGTCCGGCCAGGGCAGCCGCAGCAAGCCGCCGACCGCGGCCGCGGCCAGACCGAACGCGATCACCTGCATCGCCCGCCAGCGCGCGCTGCGCGGCCGGTCCAGCGCCTGCAGCGCGGCATGGCCGGCGGCGAGGTCGAGCCGCCCGGCCATCACGTCCTCGGCGATGCGGTCGGTTTCGCTGAGTTTGTACAGGTCGTTCTCGCCCGGCGGCATCCGGATCACGCGCGTGGTGTCGCTTTCGCCGGGCGGACGGTTGGGGTCGCTGAAGGTCAGGATCAGGCCGGTCGGATTCGACCAGGGCTCGCACTCCAGCCGCAGGCGCTGCGCCACCGCCGACACCGCGCCCTCCAGGCGTTGCGCGGTGGTGCCGTAGGCATGCAGGCGTTCGGCCAGTTCGACCACGAAGCCGATGCGTGCGGCGTAACTGGTCGCGCTCAAGGGGGCGGGGGGCGCGCTCGAGGAGGCTGGTGTCGACATGCGCGGAAGGATCGCATGCGGACCCCTGACTTGGGCAGAACGATGTGCCTACAGGACACTCACCTCGTTGTGCCTAGCCTGTATCCTCCGCCCGAGGCCCTATGACCGCACCGTCCACGCACACGCCGCAGATCGCCGCCGACGCCCGGACGCCGTCGCGATTGCGGCTATCCGGGCGCTGGACGCTGGAGAACGCCAACGCGATCTCGGCCGCGCTGCACGGCGCGCCGCACGACGCGACCACGGTCGACGCCAGCGCGGTCGATCGGCTGGACTCGGTCGGTGTGCTGCAGCTGATGCGCTTCGCGCGCCGGCGTGGACTCGACTTCGACGCCTTCGCCTTCCACGACAACCATCGCGCCCTGGTCAACGCGATCGAGGACGTTTCCGACGAGCGCCCGAAGAAGAAACGCGAATACGGCGTCTACGCCGCGCTCGCGCGCCTGGGCCACGCGGTCACCGACAACTGGAAGGAAGTGCTGGCGCTGATCGCCTTCTTCGGCGAAACGCTGGTGAAGATCCTGCGCCTGTTCAAGGACCCGGGCCGCTTCCGCCCGACCGCGACCGTGCACCACATGGAGCAGGTCGGCCTGGACGCGGTGCCGCTGATCGCCCTGCTGTGCTTCCTGGTCGGCGCGGTGGTGGCGTTCCTGGGCGCGACCATCCTGCGCGACTTCGGCGCGACCATCTTCGTGGTCGAACTGGTCAGCATCTCGTTCCTGCGCGAGTTCGGCGTGCTGCTGACGGCGATCGTGCTGGCCGGCCGCACCGCCAGCGCGTTCACCGCCCAGATCGGCGCGATGGTCAGCCGCGAGGAAGTCGACGCGATCCGCACCCTGGGCATGGATCCGATCGACCTGCTGGTGATCCCGCGCGTGCTGGCGCTGCTGGTGATGCTGCCGCTGCTGACCTTCGTGGCGATGATCTTCGGCCTGCTCGGCGGCCTGACCGTCGGCGCCTACAACCTCGACATCCCGCCGCAGCAGTACCTGGCGCGCATGCACGAGACCATGGAGCTGCGACATTTCCTGGTCGGCCTGTCGAAGGCACCGGTGTTCGCCCTGCTGATCAGCCTGATCGGCTGCCTGGAAGGTCTGCAGGTCGAAGGCACCGCGCAGTCGGTCGGCGAACGCACGACCTCCAGCGTGGTCCAGGCGATCTCGCTGGTGATCATCATCGACGCCTTCGCCGCGATCTGGTTCATGGAGGTCGGATTTTGAGCCAGACCATCGACGACCCGCGCGAACACATCGACGCCGACACCCCGATCATCCGCGTGCGCGGCCTGGTCAACCGCTTCGGCGAGCAGATCGTGCACGACGGCCTGGACCTGGACGTGAAACCCGGCGAGATCCTGGGCGTGGTCGGCGGCTCGGGCACCGGCAAATCGGTGCTGATGCGCTCGATCCTGGGCCTGCGCCGACCCGACGAGGGCCGCATCGACGTGCTGGGCATCGACGCGCGCACCGAGGACCCGGCGCGCCGGCGCGAGATCGAGCGCAACACCGGGGTGCTGTTCCAGGACGGCGCGCTGTTCTCCTCGCTGACCGTGGGCGAGAACGTGCAGGTGCCGCTGAAGGAGTACCACAGCGACCTGCCCGATTCGCTGCGCTACGAGCTGTCGCTGCTCAAGGTCAAACTCGCCGGCCTGCCCGCCGATGCGATCAACAAGCTGCCCTCGCAATTGTCCGGCGGCATGCGCAAGCGCGCCGGGCTGGCGCGCGCGCTGGCGCTGGACCCGCCGCTGCTGTTCCTGGACGAACCCACGGCCGGCCTGGACCCGATCGGCGCGGCCGCGTTCGACCGCCTGATCCGCACCCTGCAGCAGGCGCTGGGCCTGACCGTGTTCCTGATCACCCACGACCTCGACACCCTGTACGCGATCTGCGACCGCATCGCCGTGCTCGCCGACCGCAAGGTGATCGCCTGCGCGCCGATGGCCGAGATCGAACGACTCGATCACCCCTGGGCGCACGAATACTTCCACGGCCCGCGCGCGCGCGCGGCCCAGGTCGCGCGCGACAAAAACACCGCCTGACACCGGGCCACGCAAGGACGCACAGGTTTGCTCCCCGCACTCTCCCCCCATATCGCCGCCATCGACCACCTGCCCTGGGCCGCGCTCGCGCTGGCCTCGCTGCTGCTGTGGTGGCCGCGCCTGCGCGTCGCCAGCCTGGTCCTGCTCGCGCTCGCCGGCGTGGCCGGTTTCGCGCTCGGCCAACTCGACGTCCGGGCACTGATCGCACTGGCGCTGCTGGCGCTGGCCGGCTGGATGATCCTGCCGGCGCGGGCGAAGGCCGCGCGCATCGCCGGGCACGCGCTGTTCGTGCTGGTCGCGCTCGCCTTGGGTTTTCATGCCGCGCCGGGCTTCCACAATCCGCTCGCGATCCCGCCGACCCGGATCACGCCCGACGCGATCGAATTCAGCATGTACCTCAATCTCGACAAGCCGCTGGTTGGGTTCTGGTTGCTGCTGGCCTGGGGCGGCGTACAGCGCGAGCGTGCGCCGGTCGACTGGTTCAAGGCCGCCTTGCCGGCCTGCCTGGCCGCGTCGGCGCTGTGCCTGGGCCTGACCTATGCGCTGGGCCAGATCGCCTGGGCGCCGAAGTGGCCGGCCTGGGGCCTGCTGTGGGCGCTCAACAACCTGCTGCTGGTGACCCTGGCCGAAGAGGCGCTGTTCCGCGGTTACCTGCAGGAAGGCCTGATGCGGCGCTGGCGCGAACGGCGCTGGGGCGACGCGGCGGCGATCGCGGTCGCCGCCGTCGCGTTCGGTCTGGTCCATCTGGCCGGCGGCTGGGCCTGGGCGCTGCTGGCCACGGTAGCCGGCGCCGGCTACGGTCTGGCTTATCGTCGGGGCGGATTGCAGGCCGCGATGCTGACGCACTTCGGCCTCAACCTGCTGCACTTCACCGCGTTCACTTACCCCATGCTGGCATGATGTCCGCCACGAACCGCCCCCAGGGGCTCATCGTCTCAGGTGCCTGATGGAAACCAAGGCCAACTACGTCCTCATCGGCGCGTTCACGATCATCGCGACGCTGTTCCTGCTGCTGTTCGCGCTGTGGGCCGCCAAGTATTCGTCGGAGAAGAGCTGGCGCGAGTACGCGGTAATCTTCAACGAACCCGTCACCGGTCTGTCCGAAGGCAGCACGGTGCAATACAACGGCATCTCGGTCGGCACCGTGAAGCTGCTGCGGCTGGCGCCGGACGACCCGCGCCGGGTGATCGCGCAGCTGCGCCTGCAGGCCGACGCGCCGATCAAGGCCGATACCCGCGCCAAGCTGTCGCTGACCGGCATCACCGGCAGCCCGATCATCCAGCTCACCGGCGGCAGCCCCGGCAGCCCGGCCTTGGCCGACGTCGACCGCCGCGAAATCCCGGTGATCCAGACCGAAGCCTCGGCCCTGCAGAACATCGCCGACACCGCCAATCGCCTGGTCGCGCGCCTGGACCAGGTGCTCAGCGACGAGAACGTCAAGCGCGTGTCGAACACGCTGTCGAACATCGAGGCCATGACCGGCTCGATCGCCGATCAGCGCGAGGACCTGCGCGCGCTGATCGTCAACGCGCGCAAGTCCAGCGAACAGCTGTCGGCGACCTTGGACACCACTAACCAGGCGGTCAAGAACGTCGACCGCGAACTGGTCGCCAAGCTGCCCGGGCTGATCGCCAAGCTCGACAGCACCCTGACCCGCCTCGACTCGGCCGCCAACGGCGCCAACGGCATCCTCAACGACAACCGCGCCGCGATCAGCAGCTTCGCCAACGACGGCCTGGCCCAGCTCGGCCCGACCCTGGCCGAACTGCGCGTGCTGGTGCGCGACCTGCGCCGCATCAGCGACCGCATCGACAGCAACCCGACCCGTTACCTGCTCGGCCGCGACGCCCAGAAGGAGTTCGAGCCGCAATGACCTCCCGTACCCTGCCCCGCCCATATGCATTGCTGCGTCGTGCCGCCGGCCTGAGCCTGCTGCTGACGCTGAGCGCCTGTTCGATCCTGAGCGACAAGCCCAAGCAACGCTCGACCCTGTACGCGCCCGACCCGCGCGTGCAGGCCGACGCCTCCTGGCCGAACGCCGACTGGCAGCTGTCGCTGACCCCGCCGACCTCCGCGCGCATGATCGACAGCCTGCGCATCGCGGTGCGGCCGGCCCCGAACGAGCTGCAGGTCTACAAGGGCGCCGGCTGGGCCAAGCCACCCGGCGAGATGCTGCAGGACGCGCTGCTGCGCGCGCTCGAGGATTCGGGCCGGATCGGTGCGGTCGCGCGCCAGGGCAGCGGCGCCGCCGCCGACTACAAGCTGGTGCTGGACCTGCGCCGCTTCGAATCCGACTACGGCAACGGCGAAGCGCTGCCCTCGGCGACCATCGAAGTCAGCGCCAAGCTGCTGCACAACAGCGACCAGAAGATCGCCGCCGCGCGCACCTTCGTGCAGAGCCAGCGCGCGTCCACCACTGCGGTGCCGGACGTGGTCACCGCATTCGACGGCGCCCTGGCCGCAATCACCCGCGACCTCGGCGGCTGGATCCTGAGCAGCGGCAACGCCCACGAGCAGACCGAACACCCGCGCAGCACGCACCGCTGAGGCGCGCTTACACCACGAACGTATCCGTCGGCCGCAAAACGCGACCGGCCGCCGCGCCGCGATAGGGTAAAGCCGGCACGGTTTCGACCGCGATCGCTTCATCCCCGATGCGCCGGCTGCGCAAGGCGATCGCGCCGAGGTGATCGGTGTCGACGCCGAAACTCCAGAAGCGCCAGGCCGGCGACGCCGCGCCGTTGCGCTGCAGCCGCGGCGCGCCGTCGTCGCCGGACGCGAACGCGATACGGTCGAACGGCAGCCGCAACCCGCGCCCGCTGGCCTTGGCGTAGGCCTCCTTCAACGTCCAGCTGCGCAAAAAGGCATCGCCGCGGCGTTCCGGCGCCAGCGCCAGCAGCGCGGCCAGTTCGTCCGCAGCCAGGGTGCGCGCCGTCCACAGCTCGCTGGTTTCGCGGCCGCGCAGTTCCAGATCCAGACCGGCACGGCCGCCGGGCGCGACCAGGCAGCCGACCAGGCCGGCGCAATGCGACAGGCTGAACGCCAGTCCCGCCGCGTCCAGCGCGCGCGGACGCCCGTACGCGCCGCGCGCGTAACGCCAGTCCTGCGGCGGCCGCGGCCGGCACGCCGACAGCGCGTGCCGCACCAGCAGGCGCGCGACCAGGCCCTCGCGCCGTACCGCGTCGATCCGCAGCCGATCCAGGCGCGTACGCTCGTCGTCGCCCAGCAGGCCACGCTGGGCCTCGTAGACGGCATCGTGGGCGGCGTCTACCTCGGCCAGGAACAGCCGCGGCGCGGCGTCGCCGCTGGGCGTGGGCGGTTCCATCGCGGGTCGGTCGGCAGGGCCGGTCATGCGCAGGCGCCGGGGTGGGGGCATCGCCGAGCATACCGTCGCCACCGCGCGACCGGGCCCGCGCGACGCCCGGCTTTGAGCTGAGGGCGCAAACCCGCGACAATTCCAGCCTCAGCAAGCGGAGAGCCAGCATGAGCGAACACAGCCCCAACCCCGCCGAGGTCGAACGCGACGTCATGGAGTACGACGTCGTCACCGTCGGCGCCGGTCCGGCCGGCCTGTCGTTCGCGATCCGCCTCAAGCAGCTCAACCCGGAGATCTCGGTCTGCGTGATCGAGAAGTCCAGCATCATCGGCGCCCACATCATCTCCGGCGCGGTGATCGAGACCGGCCCCTTGGACGCGCTGCTGCCTAACTGGCGCGACAACCCGCCGCCGATCTGCGTGCCGGTCACCCAGGACGAGTTCTGGCTGCTGACCAAGGAAGGCGCGCACCGCCTGCCGGTGCCGCCGGGCATGAACAACCACCACGGTAACGTGATCGTCAGCCTGGGCGCGACCTGCGCCTGGCTGGCACCGCAGGCCGAGGCCCTGGGCGTGGAGATCTATGCCGGCTTCGCCGCCTCCGAGACCCTGCACGACGCCGACGGCCGCGTGGTCGGCGTGCGGATCGGCGACATGGGCGTGGCCAAGGACGAATCGCACAAGCCCGGCTACACCGCCGGCATCGACATCCGCGCCAAGGTCACCGTGTTCGCCGAGGGCGCGCGCGGGCATCTGACCAAGCGCCTGATCAAGCGTTTCGGCCTGGACGCGAACAGCGATCCGCAGGGCTATTCGATCGGCATCAAGGAACTGTGGCAGGTACCGGAAGACCGCGTCACGCCGGGCAAGGTCGTGCACAGCTTCGGCTGGCCGGCCGACAACCGCACCTACGGCGGCAGCTTCCTGTACCACCTGGACAAGGGCCGCATCGCCCTGGGCTACGTCAGCGGCCTCGACTACCGCGATCCCGAGTACAAGCCCTGGGAAGCCTTCCAGCAGTGGAAGAACCACCCGACGGTGAAGCCCCTGCTCGAAGGCGGCAACCTGGTCTCGGCCGGCGCGCGCGCGATCGTCACCGGCGGCTGGCAGTCGCTGCCCAAGGTCGAGATGCCCGGCGCGCTGCTGATCGGCGACACCGCCGGCCTGCTCAACGTGCC
>CAMLID010000093.1 GCA_946480055.1 uncultured Lysobacter sp.
GCGCCCGGTCCCTGTCGCCTTGGGGTAGGAGCGGCGTAAGCCGCGACCACGAACTCCGCCCGCTGGCGGAGGTTCCGCAACGACTCCGCTTTCTGCCTTCTGTGGGAGCGGCCTAAGCCGCGATCGCCAGCCCCGCAGTCGCGCCCGGTCCCTGTCGCCTTGGGGTAGGAGCGGCGTAAGCCGCGACCACGAACTCCGAAGTTCTGCGAAGGTTTCGATTCTTAAGTCAAAGGCTTCCGCCCGCTGCGCGTGCGGGTCACTTTCTCTTGCTAGCCCAAGAGTCCGTCTGGATTCCCTTCGGTCAAAAGTAACCAAAGAGAAGGGCTAGCGTGACCAACCCTCCCTTGCGAGTTCGGAGGTGGCGCAGGGATTTTTCGACGGGACATCCTTGTCCCTTCGAAAAACGCCGCGCATCCTGCGCGGCGCCCTTCGGGTCTAGGGTTGTTGTTCGTGGTGCGGTGCAATGGATTTCAATGCAACGGCAACGGCAACGGCAACGGCAACGGCAGCCTCGTTCAGACCCGTAGGATGCGGTGAGCCGCAGGCGAACCGCATCGTCGCGAGGCCATGGTGATGCGACGGTGCGGTTGCCACCGCATCCTACGTATCCGCCGGATGCGGTGAATGCAGGTGGGATGCAGGGTCGTGAGGCCGGCAGGCGTTCTCGGACTTCCCAGTTCGGCGGCGACAAATCGAAAGCCTGGATCTCGGTGCCTTTCGTTTTGCATGCGCGCTTCCGCAAGCCGACTCTCCTGCACATCCCGATCCGCCCGGCACTCTCGCTCCATATATATGGAACCCAAGCCCGATCCCTCCCCTGTGCGCCGCCCGCCAAGTCCTGCACACTCCGCCGCATGAGCGACCACAGCTACGCTTCCCTGAAATGGCGCGCCTTGGCGCGGCGGCATCCGTCGGCGTTTTTGTTGGCGGCGCAGCTGTTGAGCATGGTCGCCTATCCGCTGTTCGAGCCCTCCGGCGGTGGCCGGGTGGTGTTCGGGGCGTTCGGCGTGCTGGTGCTGGCGTTGGCGGTGTGGGTGGTGAACCGCAGCCCGGCGAACATGTGGGTCGCCTGGCTGCTGGCGACGCCGGCGTTCGTGCTGTCGATCCTGTCGGTGGTGCTGACCAGCGACACGCTGCTGCTGGCTTCGTCGGCGCTGGAGGCGTTGCTGTACTTCTATGTGGCCGGCAGCCTGATCGGCTACATGATGAGCGACCACCGGGTCACGTCCGACGAACTATTCGCGGCCGGTGCGACCTTCACCCTGCTGGCCTGGGGCTTCGCCTACGCGTTTCTGGTCTGCCAGGCCCTGTATCCGGGCAGTTTCGTCGGCGCCGAGCGGCCGGGCGAGCCGCGGACCTGGATCGAATTGCTGTTCCTGAGCTTCACCAATCTGTCGGCGGTGGGCCTGGGCGACGTGATTCCGCTGGGCTCGGGCGCGCGGGTGCTGGTGATGCTCGAGCAGTTCGCCGGGGTGGGCTACATCGCCGCGGTGGTGTCGCGCCTGATCGGATTGACCATCCTGCATCAGGAGCGACGCTGAACGGATCTTCAGGAAACTCGGGTGCGGCGAGCGCGGATAAAAAAAATCGCGCCCCAGCCCCGTGAAGGCCGCGGCGCGAAAGTGGAACGATACGTTCTGTAAGACGTCGGCGAGAGAGGGCCTGTGTGCCACCCGCGATGAATGCGGAGGTACCCGGCGACGTTAGAATGGCGGCTTCAGGTGCGTTAGCCCGTTCGCGCCTCCGCTGTGTGCCGGGTCTGGCTGTTGACCGTTCAGGTCTTCAGGCACATGACGCCGATGCGGTCCGCCGCGACCATTGCAGGATTCATGTCCCG
This sequence comes from uncultured Lysobacter sp., assembly GCA_946480055.1. The sequence goes on from CAMLID010000093.1 coordinate 1,838, forward strand.
ACCCCCCGAGCCATCGCCGCCGCCGCCGCTGCCGTCCGAGCGCCTGCGCGTGGGCGATTGCCTGGTCGACGTGCCGTTGCGCGAGATCCTCGCGCCGGGCGCGCGCCGCCCGCGCCGGATCACGCCCAAGGCGATGGGCGTGCTGCTGAGTCTGGTCGAACACCAGGGCCGGGTGGTCAGCCGCGACGCGCTGCTGGCCGAGGTCTGGCCGGACACGCTGCCGACCAACGACGTCATCACCCAGGCCATCACGCAATTGCGCAAGGCCTTCGACGACGAGCGCGGCAATCCGCGCTACATCGAAACCATCGCCAAGAACGGCTATCGCCTGCTGACGCCGGTGACCTGGCTGGACGCGGTCGTGTCCGCCGGCGCCACCGCGCGCAGCGAGCGCAACGACCGCGCGCGCCACGAGGCGGTGCTGGTCGATCCTTCGCGTACCACCGCCGAGCATCCGTCGTTTCCGGACCCCGAACGCGAAGACGCGGTCGCGGCGATTCCGCTCGCGGCCGCGCCCAGCGCGCGCGGCGCCTGGACCTCGATCCTGGGCGCGATCGTCGCGGTGGCGGTGCTGGTCGGCGCGATCGTGCTGTGGTCGATGCTGCGCGCGCCGGTGCCGCAGGATGCGCGCGCCAACAGCGCGATGGCGCTGCCGAGCGAGCGTCCGTACCGCCTGATCACCTCGATGCCCGGCTTCGAGCTGGCACCGACCCTGTCGCCGGACGCATCGATGGTGGCCTACGTCGCCATCCCCGAACGCGCGCGCGCGACCGCGATCATGGTCCAGACCACCGACCAGACCCAGCCGCGCGCGCTCAGCCATCCCAGTGGCGCGGCCGAGGACAGCGCGCCGGCGTGGTCGCCGGACGGGCGCTCGATCGCGTTCCTGCGGGTGGAGCCGGGCGCGGCCTGCCGGATCATGGTGATCGCGGCCAACGGCGGCGCCGAGCGCGAAGTCGGCACCTGCGACCATCGCAGCCCGCCCAGCTTCGACTGGACTCCGGACAGCCATGGCCTGGTGTTCGGCAGCATGCCGACCGCCCTGGGCGTGGTCGGCATGCGCCAGCTCGACCTGGCCAGCGGCGAGTGGACCGCGCTCAGTTACCGCCGCGGCCGCGCTGATCTCGACACCGCGCCGCGCTATTCGCCGGACGGACGCTGGATCGCGTTCGTGCGCAACGCCCCGCTGGGCGACTTCTGGCGGGTGCCGGCCGAAGGCGGCGAAGCCGAGCGCCTGACCGAGCTGCGCGCCGACGTGCGCGGCTGGGACTGGTTGCCCGACGGCAGCGGCCTGTTGTTCGGCCGCGCCATCGACGGCGACATACGCATGTACCGGCTCGACTTCGACAGCGGCCGGATCAGCGACACCGGTATCGCCGATGCGCAGAGCCCGGTGGCCGCGCGGACCCGGCCGGCGGCGGTGTTCGTGCAGCGCAAACCCTATTTCGGCCTGTACCGGGTCGCGGTGCCGGAGCAGTCCGGCGGCCTGGTGCACGTGGTCGAGCCGCTGTTCGCCTCCTCGGCGCGCGACGTGCTGCCGTCGGTGGCGCCGGATTCGCGCCAGCTGGTGTTCGTGTCCGACCGCTCCGGCAGCAACGGCCTGTGGTGGGCCGACCTGCAGCGGCCGGAATCGCTGCGCATGATCGCCGGCGTGCAGCCGGCGACGCGCTACGTATCGAGCTGGTCGGCCGACGCCCGCAGCGTGCTGGTCAGCGGGCGCGACCGCGACGGCCGGCCGGTGGTGCACGAGGTGGTGCCGTCCAGCGGCCGGGTCTCGCAACTGGATCTGCCGCTGAGCGAGCCGGTCCAGGCCCTGTATCTGCCCGACCCGTCGCGGATCCTGGTCCTGGCCGGGGCCGGCGACGGCCACCTGCGCCTGCATCTGTTCGACCGCCGCCAGAGCCCGATGCGGACTCTGGCCGCGATCGACGACGTGTCCCAGGTCCAGCTCGACCCGGCCGGCCAGCGCGTGCTGTTCACCCGGCCGACCCGCAGCGGCCTGTGGCAGGCCGACCTGGCCCTGTCGCCGGGCAGCGTGCGCGAGCTGAACGCGGAGGAGCCGATCTCCGACCGCTACCGGCTGTGGGCGGTCGCGGGCGACGGCCAGATCCGCTACATCGAGCAATTGCAGACCTGTGCCGCGCGGCTGCGTCGCATCGGCCTTGGAGACGCACCGGCCGCACCGCCCCTGTGCCTGGACCAAAGCCGCCGCGCTGCGATCAATGGCTTCTCGGTCAGCCCGCGCGGCGATGCCGTGTATGTGGCCCTGGTCGAGTGGGACGGGGCTGATATCGGTTACATGGACCTGTTGCAGGCTCCGAAGACGGAAGTGCCGGGTTGGTTCAAGTGATTGATCCAAAAGGCGAATGGCCTTTCGGAAGTTCTTCGGTTTTGCCCTCGTTGCGATTTCGCATAACTCTCCGGCAATTTTCCTGAAGCCAGACTCCGTGTCCGGCAAAAGCTTTGGCCATTCTCGGCACATGAGGTGGACCAATGGAGCAATCGCAATGGGCGGATCGCGGGCAGCTGCTGCAGCTCGACAGCCCGGACAACGCAGCGCTGGGTAGCTGCGTCGGCGTCTCCCGTCTCGGCAGCGCTCAGCTGTCGGGCGCCAACTTCTCGATCTGGGTGCAGCTGCGCGGCGCCTCCTGGGTCGAAGCCAAGGAAGGCAAGTTCCGGCTCAAGCGCGGCGACTGGATCGCGTTCGAGCGCGACTCCAAGCCGGTGCTGCAGGCCGACCGCCACGGTCTGTGCGTGGGCCTGAACCTGAGCGCGGACGCGCTCAAGGCGATGGCGCGCTTCGCCGACTGCGGCCTCTACGCCGGTCGCGGTCGCATGAGCCGGCGCGACGCTCGCGTGGTCCTGCGCCTGTGGCGCCAGGCCAGCGTGCGTGCCGCCGACACCGAGGCTCCGGCCGAGGTCACCTCGCTGCGTCCGATCCTGCTGCATCTGGCCGGCATCCAGCGCGAGCTGGCTTCGCGCATCCCGCGTTGCCCGGGCCGCTCGCGCAGCCGCAAGCGCCAGGTGTTCGGCCGCCTGCAGCGCGCGCGCCTGTACCTGGAAGGCAATTGCGATCGCGTCGTGCGCATCAGCGAACTCGCCGAGCTCACCAGTTTCTCCAGCTGGTACTTCTCCAAAACCTTCCACAGTCTTTACGAAGAGAGCCCGCAGGCCGCATCGGCGCGCATGCGTCTGGAACATGCCGCGGACTTGCTCACGAGCACCACGATGATGATCGGCGAAGTCGCCGCCGCCAGCGGTTTCGACAACTGCTGCAGCTTCGCGCGTGCGTTCCGTGCGCGCTTCGGTGTGTCCGCGACGCGCTATCGCAGCGCGGCGGTGAGCGCCGTGGGCTCGCGGACCGAATCGGCAAAGTCTGTGGGCCTCGTGCGCAAAGCGGCGTAGGTCATGAGCGCGTGATGCGGCTTCGGCGCGCATGCGTACGCATGCATGCGTGCCGGCGACGCCAGCGTGTGCCGCAACGATGATGAGCGAAGCCGCTGCGATCAGCGGCTTCGCTCTTTTCATTTCCACGCGGGCTTCGCGTGTTCGCGTTGCGTTGTCGCGATAGCGTTGCGAACAAAGCGAGTGTGAGCTCGCGGACCGACTCGGCAAAGTCTCTCGGCCTCGCATGCAAAGCAGCGATGGCCACCGGAACGTAATTTTGCTGGGCGTTTTAACACGCCCATAACGATTACCTGGAGAGAGATAGATGAACCATCGCAATTTGCGTCCCGTGGTGCGGCTCGGCTTGTTGCCGGCCGGCATCGCGATCGCACTGGTGCCGGCGTTCGCCAGCGCCCAGGAAGCCGATGCAGCTCCCGCCCAAGACGCTACGACCCTCGATCGCATCGAGGTCACCGGCTCGCGCATCAAGCGCGCCGACATCGAAACTTCGCAGCCGATCTTCACCCTGACCCGCGCCGAGATCGACAAGCAGGGCGTGACCTCGGTCGCCGACGTGCTGCAGCGCATCTCCAGCAACGGCGCCGCGCTGAACTCGACCTTCAACAACGGCGGCGACGGTTCCTCGGGCATCAGCCTGCGTAACCTCGGCTCCAGCCGTACCCTGGTCCTGGTCAACGGCCGTCGCTGGACCACCCAGCTCGACGGTTCGGTCGACCTCAACACCATCCCGGCCTCGATCATCGAGCGCGTGGAAGTGCTGAAGGACGGCGCGTCGACCATCTACGGTTCCGACGCCATCGCCGGCGTGGTCAACATCATCACCCGCCGCAACTTCGAAGGCGCCGAAGCCGGCGCGTACTTCGGTCAGTACAGCCAGCAGGACGGCGACCGTCAGGCGTACGACTTCACCATGGGCGTCAGCAACGATCGTTCCTCGATCCTGCTGGGCGCGTCCTACGTGAAGGAAGAGGCCGTCATGGCCGGCGCGCGCAAGATCTCCTCCGGCGGTCCCCCGTTCTTCGGCGGCCAGAGCGGCACCGGCTTCCCGGGCTCGTTCGTCGACAACCAGGGCACCGCGTCCAACACGGACGACGTGCGCTACGTCCTCGACGCGCAGGGCAACAAGGTCGTCTACAACTCGGCCGTGCACGGCTACAACACCGCGCCGGACAACTACCTGCTGACCCCGCAGGAGCGTACCTCGCTGTTCGCGCAGGGCACGTTCAACATCACCGACAACCTGACCTTCCGCACCGAGACGCTGTACAACCAGCGCATCTCCGAGCAGCTGCTCGCGGCCATGCCGGTCACCGGCCTGACCCTGAGCAAGGACAGCCTGTACGCGCCGGCCGAGTACAAGGGCGTGCGTGACCTGGTCGGCGTCAACCGCCGCTTCCAGGAAACCGGTGGCCGTTCGTTCAACCAGGACGTCAAGAACTTCCACTTCTACGGCGGTCTGGAAGGCTTCTTCAGCGTCGGCGAGCGTCAGTTCGATTGGGACGCCGGCTACCGCTACGACAAGTCCGACGAGAACACCCTGACCTACGGTCTGTTCAACCTGTCCGCGCTGCGCAACGCCTACGGTCCGTCGGAAATGCGCGACGGCAAGGCCGTGTGCGTGTCCGCGCCGGGCGGCGCCGTCATCGCCGGCTGCGTGCCGATCAATCCGCTCGGCGGCCTGGGTTCGATCACCCCGGAAGGCCTGGCGTACACCGGCTTCACCGCGCACGATTCGGCCAAGGTCGAGTCCAAGAGCTACACGCTGAACCTCAGCGGCGACATCATCGACCTGCCGGCCGGCCCGCTGGGCTTCGCCGCGGGCTATGAGCACCGCACCGAGAGCGGCCAGTTCGATCCGGATGCGTTCATCGCCGCCGGCCTGAGCACCGGCAACGCGCGTTCGCCCACCGCCGGTTCGTACTCGCTGGACGAGTTCTACCTCGAAGTCGCCGTGCCGGTGCTGTCCGACCTGCCGTTCGCCAAGCTGCTCGACTTCTCGGTCGCCACGCGTTACTCGGACTTCAGCAACTTCGGCGACACGCTGAACAGCAAGTTCGGTTTCCGCTGGAAGCCGATCGACGACCTGCTGATCCGCGGTAACTGGTCGGAGGGCTTCCGCGCCCCGAGCATCAGCAACCTCTACGGCGGCAACACCGACTCGTTCGAGAGCTACATCGACCCGTGCTCCAGCCACTCGCCGCTGCGTGGCAACGCGCAGGTCGCGGCTCGCTGCGCCGCCGAAGGCGTGCCGGCGAACTTCGTCCAGCCGGGTAACGGCGCGTCGCGTCAGACGCTCGAAGCCTTCACCTGGACCTCGAACGACCAGCTGGCTCCGGAAACCTCGACCAGCAAGACCCTGGGCTTCGTCTACAGCCCGAGCTGGCTGCAGGGCTTCGACATCGCCGTCGACTGGTACAAGGTCAAGATCGAGAACGCGATCACCCGTCCGGAAGCGCAGTTCATCCTCGACAAGTGCTACGCCGGTACCGCGGGCGAGCAGGCTGCGTACTGCGGTCTGTACTCGCGCGGCGGCACCTCGGCCGGCAACCCGAACATCATCGACAAGCTCGAGATGCCGCTGCTCAACCTCGCTCAGTACGAGGTCGAGGGTTACGACGTGACCCTGAACTACCGTCTGCCGGAAACGGCGTACGGCAAGTTCTCGATCACCTGGGACACCAGCTACACCTCCAAGTGGATCGCCACCGCCACCAAGGATTCGACCCCGGAAGAGCGTCAGGGCCTGTACCTGCCGCAGGATCCGTACTGGCGGATCAAGTCCAATCTGTACCTGGATTGGACCAAGGGCGACTTCGGTGCGACCTGGGGCATGCGCTACAAGTCGGGCATCGACGAGGATTGCCCGTTCACGGGCGCCGACTCGCAGGCCTACTGCTCGGATCCGAACCGCGTGACCATCGATGGTCCGGCGCCGCGCAACCACCTGGGTGCGGTCACCTATCACGACATGCAGTTCCGCTACAACACGCCGTGGAACGCCACCGTCTCGGTCGGCGCGAACAACGTGTTCGACAAGGATCCGCCGCAGTCGCTGACCGCGCCGTACAACATGTTCGATCCGCAGTACGACGTGCCGGGCCGTTACTACTACCTGCAGTACCGTCAGCGCTTCTGATCGACGGTCCAGGCTGTAGGCAACATGCAGTACCGGGAGGCGGGCCATCGGCCCGCCTCCTTTTTTATGCGCGTCCCGGGCATGGCGACGGCTTCGCGGTCCTGTGTACGATAGGGCGGTCGCAGGTCCGGATCGCACGATGAAACTGCAGGTGCCGTTCATCCAGTTGCCGCTGTCGTTCGACGCGGCGCGGCTGGCGTCGGAGATCGCCGCCCTGGGCGAGGCGCCGTGGCGCCCGCACCCGCAGGGCTTCGCCGGCAACTCGATGCTGCCGCTGGTCGCCGTCGAGGGCGAGCCGGGCAACGAGGCCTTCGCCGGGCAGATGCGCCCGACCCCGGAACTGCAGCGTTGCCCCTACCTGAGCCAGGTCTTCGCCAGCCTCGGCGCCACGGTCGGCCGCAGCCGCCTGATGCGCCTGTCCGGCCATGCCGAAGTCACTCGTCATGCCGATCAGGGTTATTACTGGGCCGAGCGCGTGCGCGTGCACGTGCCGATCGTGACCCAGCCGACCGTGCGCTTCGAATGCGGCGACGCCGCGATCAACATGGCCGCGGGCGAGTGCTGGATTTTCGACACCTGGCGCCAGCACCGGGTCATCAACGATGCGGTGCAGTCGCGCATCCACTTGGTCGTCGACACCGTCGGCGGCGGCGAGTTCTGGGACCTGGTCGGGCGCGGACGCCCGCACAACGTCGCCCCCGCGGGCTGGCCGCTGCACGCGGTCGCGCCGCGCGCGGACGAGGTCGCGCGTTTCCCCTGCGAGACCGTCAACGTGCCCGCGGTGATGAGCCCCTGGGAGATCAACGCCCACTTCGGCCTGCTGTTCGCCGATGCCGAGCCGCATCCGCAGCTGCAGCAGGTGCGGCAGAGCGCGATGCGCTTCGCCCGCGCCTGGCAGGGCCTGTGGTTCGAATACGGCGAGCGCCCGGAAGGCCGCGCCCGCTACCGCGACGCCCTGCAGCGCTTCATCGACGAGGTCAAAGGACCCAGCCAGGGCATCCGCTTACGCAACGAACTGCGCTGGTTCAACGCGATGATGACCATCGTCGCCAAGTTCGCGGTCGGTGGCGAAGCGCCGGCGGCGGGCAGCAGTGCGGAACAGCAGCGGGCGGTGGGCGATAACGCCTGAGTTGGCGATGCTAAACCCCTCTCCCGAGGGAGAAGGGGTGGGGTGAGGGTCCGGCGCGAGTGCGTACTCCAACCTCGTCCCGCACCCTCATCCGGCCCTTCGGGCCACCTTCTCCCACGGGGGGAAGGAAAGGTCGAAAGCTGACAACACCCCGAAAACACGAAGGCCGCCCGAGGGCGGCCTTCGTAATTCACCAGCGCTGCGCGCGCCTTAGAACTTCGGCTTGTCGCCTTCTTCGGTCGCGTTGTAGCGATCGATCGCGTCGAGCAGGATCTGCTTGGCCTCGGCGGCGTTGCCCCAGCCGTCCAACTTGACCCACTTGCCCTTCTCGAGATCCTTGTAGTGCTCGAAGAAGTGGCCGATGCGGTCCAGCCAATGCTGGCTGACCTGGTCGATGTCGGCGATATGGCTGTAGCCGGCGAAGACCTTGTCGATCGGCACCGCCAGCAGCTTCTCGTCGCCGCCGGCCTCGTCGGTCATGCGCAGCACGCCGACCGGACGGCAACGGATCACCGAGCCCGGGATCAGCGGCAGCGGCAGCACCACCAGCACGTCGGCCGGGTCGCCGTCGCCGCAGAGGGTGTGCGGCACGTAGCCGTAGTTGCAGGGGTAACGCATCGGCGTCGACAGGATGCGGTCGACGAAGATCGCGCCGGAGGCCTTGTCGACCTCGTACTTGACCGGCTCGGCGTCCTTGGGGATTTCGATGATGACGTTGATCTCATCCGGCGGGTTCTTGCCGGTGGGGACGAGGTCCAGGCCCATGCGTAGCTCCGACTGCTGGTGGCCCGCCGGGGGACGGGCCGATGAAAGAGCGGGCATTCTACGCGGCTGGCTGCTGCGATGCAGCACGGGGCAGGGGCGCGCTGCCCGGGCCGCCGGGAATGCCCCGTCGGCGGGATCTGACAGTGCATCCACGGTGCGTCCTGGGCGGGCGGTCCATGGAATCCGCGCCCTGACGCGCCAGCCGGCCCAGGTCCGAACCATGGGCCAGGCCCACGCGGATCGCCTGATGGCGCTCAGGACCGCGGCCACGACACCCACCGCCGCCCGGGCGTGGCGCGTTCGAGTCGCGGCTGCTGCGGCGCGTGCCGACAGGGGCCCGCCGGCCTACGAGGCCGTCCAGCGGCGGCACAACGCCGCCAAAGTCGAGCGAACGCCGGGTGCGATACGCGTAGCCCATGCCGGACGCGCCTTGAGCGCGAGGCCTAGCCGGTGTCCAATCCGCTCAGGAAGACGACCGCGGCGCAGGGAATGAAAGAACGAATCGGATGTCGAGAAACCGCACTGCTGGCGGTCTTGTGGCTGGCCTGCATGCCCGTCGCGGCCAGACCCGCCAGCGACGAAGCGCGCACCGCTGCGTACTTCGACCGCATCGCCGCCAGCCCGCCGCAGCTGCGGATGTTCCTGCAGGCGATGCCGAAGGGCGCCGATCTGCACAACCACGCCAGCGGTTCGGTCTATGCCGAGGACTATCTGCGCTGGGCCGACGCGGACGGCCTGTGCCTGTCCACGGACGACCACCGCATCGTCGCGCCGCCCTGCGACGCGCCCGGCCGGATCCCGGCGCGCGATCTTGCGAGCAAGAACTACCCCGCCTACCGCCGCGCCATCGACGCGATGTCGATGCGCAACGCCGCGCAGCCCGATGCCGAGCGTTTCTTCGCCAGCTTCGACGGTTTCCGCGCGGTCTCGCGCGACGGCGCGGGCCGGGTGGTCGCGGCCACGCGCGAACTGGCCGCCGCCGACCGCGTCGCCTATCTGGAACTGATGTCGATGCCGCGCAGCGCGCAGACCCTGCTCGACGCGGTCAAGGCCGGCGACGGCAACGACCTCGCTGCGCTCGATGCAGTGCTGGCGCCCTTGCTGCCCGCGGCGATCGCCGAGGCGCGCGCGGAGCTGGACCGCGACGAGGCCGAGTTCGCCCGTGCGTACGGCTGCGACGGAAACGCGGCGGCGCCTGCCTGCGCGGTCGAAGTGCGCTATCAGATCCCGGTGCCGCGCCAGCGGCCGCCGGCGCAGTCCTACGCTGCGATGGTGCTCGGTTTCGCCCTGGCGGAAGCCGATCCGCGCTGGGTCGGCGTCAATATCGTCGGCCCCGAACATCACCCGGTGGCCTTGCGCGATTACGCGCTGCACATGCGCATGTTCGCCGCGCTCAGGCAGCGCCACCCGAGCGTGCGCCTGTCGCTGCACGCCGGCGAGCAGACGCTGGGCCTGGTCGCCCCGCGCGAGCTGCGCTTCCATGTGCGCGACGCGGTGACGGTGGCCGGCGCGCAGCGCATCGGCCACGGCGTCGATATCGCCTACGAAACCGACGCGCAGGCCTTGCTGCAGCGCATGGCGCGCGAGCGGATCGCGGTCGAGATCAACCTGAGCAGCAATGCCGCCATCCTGGGCGTGAAAGGCGCCGATCATCCGCTGCGGCTGTACCGCGACGCGGGCGTGCCGGTGGTGCTGGCGACCGACGACCAGGGCGTGCTGCGCAGCGACATGAGCAACGAGTACCAGCGCGCGGCGCAGGAGCATGGCCTGCGCTACACGGACCTCAAGCAGATCGCCCGCGACAGCGTCGAGTACGCGTTCCTGCCCGGCGACAGCCTGTGGCAGGGCAGGGTGGGCGGTGCCCGCGTCGCGGCCTGCGCCGCCGCGCTCTCGTCGCCGAACGCGGCCTGCGAGCGCTTCCTGCAGGGCAGCGAGAAGGCGCGGCTGCAATGGCGCCTGGAGCAACAGTTCGGGCAGTTCGAGCGCGAGCATCGCTGACGAATGCGACGCAGCAACGAAAACGGCGGCCGTAGCCGCCGTTTTCGTTACCGGTAGCGGATGGCCGGATTACTCGACCACGACCTCGACCCGGCGCGCTTCCTTGGCCGATCCGTCGCCGGTGGTCTCGACCGGCTTATCCATGCTCACGCGATCGGCCGACAGGCCCTGCGCGATCAGCCAGTCCTTGACCACCGAGGCGCGCTGCTTGGCCAACTCGGCGTTCGCGGCGGGGTCGCCGCTGCGGTCGTGGAAGCCGGACACGCGCGCCTTCAGCGCCGGATCGCGCTGCAGGCGGTGGTACACGCTGGACAGCGCGGTTTCGAACTCGGCCGGCAGCGCCGCCGAATTGCTTTCGAAGTACAGCGTGGCACGCGAATCCGGCGTCGCGGCGGCAGCGCCGGCGGCCGGCGCAACCATCGCCGGGGCGCTCATCTCGGTCATCGCCGCATGCGGCGCCACCGCATCGGCCGCGCCGCTGCCGGCCGGCAGCAAGGGCACCAGCAGCAGGGCGACGATGTTGATGATCTTGATCAGCGG
>CAMLID010000094.1 GCA_946480055.1 uncultured Lysobacter sp.
GATCCAGCAGCGACGCCTTGCGCGCCGGGTAGTAGCCGAAGAACAGGCCGGTCGCAATCGAGAACGCCGCGGCCAGCCCGACCACCTTCGCGTTCAGCGCCACCGGCAGCGCGCCGAGTTTGCCGACCAGCAAGGCGCCAACCACGCCGATGGCGATGCCGATCACGCCGCCGATCATCGCGATCACCATCGCCTCCGCCAGGAACTGGCGGCGGATGTCGCCGGGACCGGCGCCGACCGCCATGCGCAGGCCGATTTCGCGGATACGTTCGGTCACCGACACCAGCATGATGTTCATGATGCCGATACCGCCGATGATCAGACAGATCGTCGCCACCGCACCCAGCAGCTTGGACATCAGGTTGGTGGTGGCGGTGCGCGTGGCCACGACTTCGGCGATGTTGCGCACGTTGAAATCGTCCTCGGCGCCGGGCTGGATCTTGTGGCGCTGGCGCAGCAGGGCCGCGATCTCGCCCTGGGCGTAGTCCACATCCTCGGCGCGGCCGATCCCGACGGCGATCTGCATGACCGCGCCGGGCGGCAGGCCCATCGCGCCGAGCAGGCGGCGGCGTCCGGTTTCCAGCGGCACCAGCAGCACGTCGTCCTGGTCCTGGCCGAAACCGCCCTGGCCCTTGGGCTTGAGTGTGCCGACCACGGTGAACGGCACCCGCCCCAGACGGATGGTCTGGCCAACCGCGTCCTCGTCGCCGAACAGTTCGCGGCGCACGGTCTCGCCCAGGATCACCGACTTGCCGCCGCCGCTGTAGTCGCGCGACTCGAAGCCGTTGCCCGAGGCGATGGTCCAGCCGTTGATCTCGAAGAAATCCGGCTGCACGCCCTGCCACTGCGTCGACCAGTTGTTCTCGGCGTAGACGACCTGGGTACCGCCGCGCAGCGAGCCGGCGGCGTACTGCACTTCCGGCACTTCTTCGCGGATCGCCTCGACGTCGCCTTCGTTCAAGGTGAAGAAACTCGATGCGCTCTGGCGCGCGCCGCCGGCGCCGCGACCGGCGCCGGAGCTGATGTCGAGCCGGTTCGAGCCCAGGCCTGAGACCAGCTTGTCGATCTCGGCCTGGGTGCCCTGCCCGACCGAGACCATCACGATCACCGCGGCGATGCCGATGATCACGCCCAACGAGGTCAACGCGCTGCGCAGCCAGTTGCCGCGCAGAGCGAACACCGCGGTGCGCAGGACTTCGAGGAAGTTCATGCCGACGCCTCGCGCTGCTCGTGCAACTCGCCGTCGCGCATCGCGAATACACGGTCGCAGTGGGCGGCGACGTCGGGGTCGTGGGTGATCAGTACGACGGTGTGGTCTTCGGCTTGCAGACGCTTGAACAGGGCCAGGATCTCTTCGCCGGTTTTGGTGTCCAGCGCGCCGGTGGGTTCGTCGGCGAGCAGGATCGGCGGCCGGTTGATCAACGCGCGCGCGATCGCCACGCGCTGCTGCTGACCGCCGGACAGTTCGCTGGGCCGGTGTCCGGCGCGCTCGGCCAGACCGACCGCTGCCAGCGCCTCGCGCGCGCGCTGCATGCGCTCCTCGCGCGGCACGTTGGCGTAGCCCATCGGCATCGCCACGTTTTCCAGCGCGCTCATGCGCGGCAGCAGATTGAAGCCCTGAAACACGAAACCGATCTTCTCCAGCCGCAGCACCGCGCGTTCCTCGGAATCGAGCGTGGCCACATCGACGCCGTCGCACAGGTACTGGCCGCTGCTGGGCGTGTCCAGGCAACCGATCAAATTCATCAGGGTCGACTTGCCCGAACCCGACGGGCCCATGATCGCGACGAAATCGCCGCGCGCGATGCGCAGGTCGACGCCGTGCAGCGCGACCACTTCGGCCTCGGTGCCGGGCGAATAGACCTTGCCCAGCGCGCGCGTTTCGATCACCGCGCCGCCGGCGGTGGCAGCCGCTTCGCTCATTTCGCGCTGCGCCCGCTGCCGACGACGACTTCGTCGCCCTGCTGGATGTTGCCCGAGACCTCGGTCCAGCTGCCGTCGCTGGCGCCGACCCGGACCACGACCGGCTCGGGCTTGCCGTTCACCAGCTTGTACAGCGGCGCGCGGCGCGCATTGAGCAGGGCCGCGACCTCGCTGTCCCAGCGCGCCTGCTGCTGCGGATCCAGGGCAGTGCGGAATTCGGCGAATTGCTGGTTGAAACGTTCCTGCATGCGCTGGCGCAGCGCGCCCGCCGCCGCGCCGGCACTGCCGCCGCCACCGCGGATCACGATGCCGCCGCCACCGCCGCCGGGGCCACGACCGCCACCGAACAGCGCGCTGCCGCCGCCATTCGCGGCAGGCGTGGCCTGGCGCGCGGCCGAGCGCTGCTTCATCGCCTCCAGCGCGGCGTCGAACACGGTCTGCTGCTGCGGCGAGAGCTTGAGCTGCTGCACCACGCGCGGCAGGTCGGCGGCCATGCCGCCGCGCGCGCCGCCGCCCTGGCCAACGGGGCCGCCCGGACCGGCCTGGGCCTGCGCGGCCGCGTCCTCTTCGGCCGGCTTGTAACGCAGCGCGGCGTTGCTGACCCGCAGCACGTCGTCGCGGCGGCTGACTTCGATCTCGGCGTTGGCGGTCATGCCCGGCAGCAGGCTCTGCTCGGCGTTGTCCACCGACACCACCACCGGATAGGTGATGACGTTGCTGGTGTTGGTCGCCGATATGCGCACCTGCTGGACCTTGCCGCGGAACTGGCGATCGGGGAAGGAATCGACGGTGAAGCTCACGCTCTGACCGGCCTTGACCTGGCCGATGTCGGCCTCGTCGATGGCCAGCACGATCTCCATCTTCGACAGGTCTTCGGCGATCTGGAACAGCACCGGCGACTGCAGGCTGGCGGCGACGGTCTGGCCCGGCTCGACCGTGCGGGTGAGCACCACACCGTCGACCGGCGCACGGATCACGGTGCGCTCCAGGTTCAGGCGCGAAGTCTGGGTCGAGGCGATCTGCTGGTTGATCTGCGCCTGCGCCGCAGCGACCTGCGCGCGCGCCTGATCGCGCGCGGAACGGGCCAGGTCGGCGTCGCTGCGCGCGACCAGCTGGCGTTCGACCAGGGCCGACTTGCGCTGGAAATCGAGCTCGGCGTTGCGCAGCGTCGCCTGCGCGGTGGCGAGACCGGCGCGGGCGCTGTTGACCTGGGCCGAACCCTGCGCGATCTGTGCCTGATAGGTGCTGGGATCGATCTTGGCGATCACCTGGCCCTTGGTCACCCGGTCGTTGAAGTCCACGAGCACGTCGGTGACCTGGCCGGAAATCTGGCTGCCGACGTCGACGGTCGAGATCGCCGCGAGCGCGCCGGTGGCCGAGATCGCGACCCGGATGTCGCCACGTTCGACCTTGGCCGTGCGGTAGGCCGCGGCCTCGGCCTCGGCGTTGCGCTGGCGGTAGTAGTAGTAACCGCCGCCGGCGATGGCCAGCAGCACCGCGGCGACGACGGCGCGGCGGATCCAGGGCGAGGATTTGCGAACGGACGACTGCGGCTTGCGGGCTGCGCTCATGAGGTTCTGACTGGAAGGTATGGAGGCGGCAACGCGCGTGGCCGCTTTCGGTTGACAGGCCGGGAGCTGGATTCGTTCCCGGGCGGGGCCGCAGTCACGGCGCGCTCAGCTTAGCGGCAAGCCGGGCGCGCTCGATACCGACCCGCACCGGTCCTGCGACCGTTCGGGCATTCCATGGATGCGGGGAGATGCGATTGCGTCGCAGCGCAGCTCAGGCCGGACAGCGTCCATGCCGATGCTGGCTTGCGGCCTGTGGGCTCAGCGGTTGAAGCGAATTACGGCCACCGTGCCCTGTCCCGGCACGCTGCTGAGCTGGATCGGCCAGCCGAAGCGCTCGCCGAGCCGGCGCACGATCGACAGCCCCATGCCCTTGCCGTCCACACCGGAGAAATCCGCGCGGTAGAACGGATCGAAGGCGCGGTTGAGAGTTTCGGCCGACATGCCGATACCGGTGTCGCGGATCTCGATGCGGTCGCGGGCCAGACGCACTTCGATGCGGCCGGAATCGGTGAAGCGCACCGCATTGCTGAGCAGGTTGCCGACCATCACGCTGAGCACGTGCGGTGGCGCCAGCAGCCGCGGTGCGCCGTCGTCGGTCACACTGAGCTCGACCTCTTTGCCGGTCAGCATCGGCCGCACGCGTTCGACCTCGTGGTCGACGATCTCGCGGACCGGGAATTCCTCGCTCTGCGGCGCGATTTCCGCTTCGCGGGCCAGGATCAGGAAGGCGTCGATCACCGCTTCCATATCGCGCCCGGCGCGTTGCACCCGCGCCAGCGAACGTTGCGCGCGCACCGGCGTTTCCGGGTCGGCCAGCATCAGGTCCGTGGCGACCCGGATCACGGTCAACGGGGTGCGCAGCTCGTGGCTGGCGTCGCGGGTGAAATCGCGCTCGCGCTGGACGAAGTCGCCGACGCGCTGGGCCAGGCCGCGCAGCGCAGCCGACAGCTGGAGCACTTCGCTGCCGATCTCGCCGGGCAGGTCCTCCAACGACACTGCGGCAGCGCGCGGATCGCGCGGGTCCCAGTGCGCGACCGCGGCGGCGAGACGGTTGACCGGCGTCACCAGGCGTTTGGTGTTGCGGTAGGTCAGCCAGGAGATGAAGTACATGGTCAACAACGACAGCAGCAGCGAGCCCAGCCCGGTGAATACGATCGCCTCGTCGATCAGCTCCGACGAGTACAACAGGTAGAACGTACCCGCCTTGCGCCGGTCGACCAGCATCACGCGCTTGTCGCCCGGCAGCTCGTTCAGTCCCTGACGGACGATTCCGCGCGCGGCCGCGGGCAGGATCTCCTCGCTGGCGCCTGCGGCGACGAAGTAGCCGGCCGTGGTCGAGGTGATGGGCAACGGGTGTTGCGGGTCGCGCGCCTGCCCGGCCCAGAACGCATCGGCTTCGCGCTGCATGCGCTGTTCGAGCACCAGGTTACGCACCGCGAAGCCCGCCAGGCCGATGCCCAGCGTAATCACGATGCTGCCGATCAAAGCCTGCGCGATGAAGGCAAGCTTGATCTTGCGCGGCAACCCCTGCGGCATGGCGACAGGCTCAGTCCGGCGGTTGCGAGATATCCGCGACCCGGTAGCCGGCGCTCTGCACGGTGTGCAGCAGTTGCTTGCCGAACGGCTTGTCGATGGTCTTGCGCAGGTTGTAGAGATGGCTGCGCAAGGTGTCCGAGTCCGGCAGGCCGTTGCCCCAGATCTCGCGCTCGATCTCCTGCCGGCTGACCACGCGCGGCGATTCGCGCATCAGGATGGTCAGCAGACGCAGGCCGATAGGCGAGAGCTGCAGTTCGCTGCCGCCGCGGGTCACGCGCAGGCTGGCCGGGTCCAACACCAGATCGGCGACCTTGAGCACCTCGCCGCCGACCTGACGGCGCTCGCGCCGGATCAGGGCGCGCAGGCGCGCCTCGAGTTCCTGGATCGCGAAAGGCTTGGTCAGGTAGTCGTCGGCGCCGGCGCTCAGGCCGGTCAGCTTCTCGTCCAGGGTGTCGCGCGCGGTCAACATCAGCACCGGCGTCGACTTGCGCGCTTCTTCGCGCAGGCGCTTGCACACTTCGATGCCGTCCAGACGCGGCAGCATCAGGTCCAGCACCACCACGTCGTAACTGTTTTCGGCGGCCAAGCGGTAGCCATCCAGGCCGTCCGCAGCGTAGTCGACCTCGAAACCACGCCCTTCCAGGTATTCGCCCACCATCTCGGAGATATTGCGGTTGTCCTCCACGATCAGGACCAAGCCCCCGTCTCTAGTGCCCTGCATGCAGATCTCCAGTTCCCTTCAGTTTTGTGAAGACTGCCCCGACCAGGGTGGACGCACCGTGAAGGCACGGGGGTTAAGCTGCCCCACTTTCCCCTGCGAACCGCACCCATGCTCGCCGACCGCCTGTACCCGATCCTGCTGCTACTGGGCTCCAATCTGTTCATGACCTTCGCCTGGTACGGCCACCTCAAGTACAAGTCGGCACCGCTGACCGCCGCGATCCTGGTCAGCTGGGGCATCGCCTTCTTCGAGTACTGCCTGATGGTCCCGGCCAACCGCATCGGCAGCGCGGTCTACTCGGCGCCGCAGCTCAAGGGCCTGCAGGAGGTCATCACCCTGCTGGTGTTCGCCGGCTTCTCGGCCTGGTACCTGGAGCAGCCGCTGAAGTGGAACCACTGGGCCGGCTTCGGCCTGATCGTGGTCGCGGCCTGGCTGATCTTCCTGGACTGAGCCTCGGAACCGGAGCCTGTTAAGCGCCTGTTAGAACCGGATCTTGCCGGTCAGGATGTCCTTGAACATCACCCAGTCGCCGACGAACGAATAGAACGGGTGCTTGAAGGTCGCCGGCCGGTTCTTCTCGAAG
Organism: uncultured Lysobacter sp.; assembly: GCA_946480055.1. Next base: position 6,335 of record CAMLID010000094.1, read on the forward strand.
AAGAAGTGCCCGACCCAGGCGAAGCCGTAGCCGCAGAACAAGGCCGCCAGCAGCAGCCAGGGGCGAGCGCCCAGGATCGCGGTCGCCAGCAGCGCCAGCACCCCGCAACTGCCGATGAAATGCAGGCGGCGGCTGGTGCGGTTGCTGTGCTCGCTCAGGTAGAACGGATAGAACTCGCGGAAGTTCGCAAACCGGTTGGCCATCGTCGCACCCTCGCAGTGTTGGAAAGCGGATCGCCTGGGTTCCGGACCCGGCGACATCTCCGCACAAACCGACTTCCACGTACATGTGACGCCGCAGGCGTATTGCAAATGCTACGCCAACCCTTTGGATTGCGGGAACAGCGCGGGCGGCAGGCTTATCCGCCGCGCTCCTTGCGCTTGGCGCGATCCCAGTAGCCGTCCTGGGCGTCCAGCGACAAACTCGCCAGCGAGGTACCGTCCGCGGCCGCGAGCGTCTCCATCGTGCGGAACCGCCGCTCGAACTTGAGGTTCGCGCGACGCAGGGCGGCGCCGACGTCGACCTTGCCGTGCCGGGCCAGATTGGCGGCGACGAACAGCAGATCGCCGATCTCGTCCTCGAGGCGGTCGTGCGCTGCGGCATCGTCAGGTGCCGCAGCGACGGCGTCGAACTCGGCACGCACTTCGTCGATCTCTTCGTGCAGCTTGGCGATCACCGGCGTCACGTTCGGCCAGTCGAAACCGACCGAGGCCGCGCGCTTCTGCAGTTTCACCGCGCGCTGCCATTCCGGCAGGCCGCGGGCGATGCCGGCCAGCGCGGAGGTATCGTCCTCGCCGGCCGCCGCGCGCTCGCGCCGCTTCTGTTCTTCCCAGGCCACGGTCTGGGCTTCGGCGTCCTCGACCCTGGCACCGGCGAACACGTGCGGGTGGCGGCGCACCATCTTGTCGCTGATCGCCGCGACCACGTCGTCGAAACCGAACGCGCCCTGCTCCTGGGCCATGCGCGCGTGGAACACGACCTGCAGCAGCAGGTCGCCGAGTTCGTCCTTCAGCGCCGGCAGGTCGTCGCGGTCGATCGCGTCGGCGACTTCGTAGGCTTCCTCGACCGTGTACGGCGCGATCGTGGCGAAGGTCTGCTCGACGTCCCAGGGGCAGCCGCCGACCGGGTCGCGCAAGCGCGCCATGATCGCGACCAGGCCGGCGATGCCGTCCGGCAGTTCGGTACCGTCAGCCATCGAGGCATTCCCGCCAGGGCAGCGCCGGATCGCCGACGGCGATGAAGTCGCCGTTGAGGATGCGCGCGCGCTGGTTGTAGCGGAACGGCCGGCCGCTGGGATCCAGCACCTGACCGCCCGCGGCTTCGAGCACGCATTGGCCGGCGGCGGTATCCCATTCGCTGGTCGGACCGAAACGCGGGTAGATGTCCATGCCGCCCTCGGCGATGCGGCAGAACTTCAGCGACGAGCCCAGCCCGATCGGTTCGACCTGGCCGCCGGCGAGATCGGACAGCCGCGCCATGAAAGCCTCGGTGCGGGCGTCGCGGTGCGAACGGCTTGCGGCCACACGCAGCGGTGGAGTCGCGGGGATGCGTACCTGCAACAGTCGCTCCTGATCGCCATCGCGACGGAACGCGCGGCCGCCGCGCACGCCGTACCAGAGCCCGCCGCCGACCGGCGCCTGGACTACGCCGAACATCGGCACACCGTCGTCGATCAGGGCCAGGTTGACTGTGAATTCGCCGTTGCGCTTGACGAACTCGCGGGTGCCGTCGAGCGGATCCACCAGCCACAGCCGGCGCCACTGCCGGCGCTGCTCGAACGACACCTCGTGCGCGGATTCCTCCGACAGCACCGGAATGTCGGGCGTGAGCCTGGCCAGGCCGTCGACGATGCAATGGTGCGCGGCCAGGTCGGCCGCGGTCAGCGGCGAGGCGTCGGCCTTGTGTTCGACGTCGAAGTCCTGTTCGTAGATCGCCAGGATCGCCGCGGCGGCGTCGCGCGCGATCGCGATCGCGCCTTCGATCAAGGCGGTGTTTACATAGTCGGGGGCGGTGTCGGTCATGCTTGGGTACGCAACCATTCGCGGGCGATGAACAGCGCCGCGATGCTGCGGCCTTCGGAAAAGTCCTCGCACAGGATCAACTCGTGCAGGCGATCGAGCTTCCAGGGCACGACTTCGAGCTCTTCGGGTTCGTCGCCGGGCAGGCGCTCGGGGTAGAGATCGCGCGCGACCACCAACTGCGCCTGGTGGCTCATGTAGGTCGGCGCCAGCGACAGCGAACGCAGCAGGGTCAACGAACGCGCGCCGTAGCCGGCTTCTTCCTTGAGTTCGCGGTCGGCGGCCTCGATCGCGCTCTCGCCCTCGTCGATCCGGCCCTTGACCAGGCCCAGCTCGTAGCGGTGCACGCCGGCGGCGTACTCGCGCACCAGCAGCACGGTCTCGGCGTCGATCATCGGCACCACCACCACGGCGCCGTGGCCGCGCCCGAGCAGGCGCTCGTAGCGGCGGCGTTCGCCGTTGGAGAACTCCAGGTCCAGCCGTTCCAGCTTGTAGGGGCCGGCGTCGTGCTCGGTGACCGCGTGGATGATGGGCAGGCGCCGGCTCACGAGACCGCTCCTGCGATAGGTGTGCGGGGCGCAAAAGGCGGGATAATGCCCGGATGCAGGAAACGAATCAGCATGCCGCGATGCTAGCAGAGGGCGGCGTCTCCGAGGCCGAAGCCTGGCGCAAACGCGACCTCGCCGTGCTCTGGCACCCGTGCACGCAAATGCGCGAGCACCCCGACACGCTGCCGCTGCTGCCGGTCGCCAGCGGCCAGGGGCCGTGGCTGATCGGGCGCGACGGGCGCCGCTATCTGGACGCGATCTCGAGCTGGTGGACCAACCTGTTCGGCCACGCCGAGCCGCGCATCGCCGAGGCCATCGCGACCCAGGCGCGCACGCTGGAGCACGTGATCCTGGCCGGCTGTTCGCACGCGCCGGCGGTGGAGCTGGCCGAGCGTCTGCTCCGGATCGCCCCGCGCGAGCCCGGCCGCGCCCCGCTGAGCAAGGTGTTCTACGCCGACAACGGATCGGCCGGGGTCGAGGTCGCGTTGAAGATGGCCTTCCACTGGTTCCGCAACCGCGGCGTGACCGGGCGCACCAAGTTCATCGCCCTGGACAACGGCTACCACGGCGAAACCCTGGGCGCGCTCGCGGTCGGCGACATCCCGCTGTACCGGCGCGTCTACGCGCCGCTGCTGGCCGAGGCGTTGTTCGCGCCCTCGCCCGACACTTACCTGTGCGAGCCCGGCGAAACCCCGGCACAGCGCGCGCAGCAGGCCGCCGACGGCCTGCGCGCCGTGCTCGAACGCCACGCCGGCGAGGTCTGCGCGCTGATCCTGGAGCCGCGCGTGCAGTGCGCCGGCGGCATGCGCATGCACGACGCTTCCTACCTGCGACATGTACGCGCGCTGTGCGACGAGTTCGGCGTGTTCCTGATCGTCGACGAGATCGCGGTCGGCTTCGGCCGCACCGGCACGATGTTCGCGTCCGAACAAGCCGGCATCGCCCCCGACCTGCTGTGCCTGTCCAAGGGGCTGACCGGCGGCGCCCTGCCGCTGGCGGCGGTGCTGACCACCCAGGCCATCTACGACGGCTTCCTCGACGATTCGCGCGAACGCGCCTTCCTGCATTCGCACAGTTACACCGGCAACCCGCTGGCCTGCGCCGCGGCACTGGCCTCGCTGGGCATCTTCGCCAGCGACGACATCGTCGCGCGCAACCGCGCCACCGCCGCGCGCATGGCCGCGCTGGCCGAACCGCTGACCGTGCATGCCCACGTCGCCGATGCGCGCCAGGCCGGCATGATCGTCGCCTTCGAACTCAGCCGCGGCGGCGACAAGCGCACGCCGTTCGATCCGGCCGCGCGGATCGGCCTGCGCGCCTATCGCGCGGCGCTGGAACGCGGCGTGCTGCTGCGGCCGTTGGGCGACGTGCTGTACTGGATGCCGCCCTACTGCATCGACGACGATGCGCTGGAACTGCTCGCGCGCACCACGCGCGAGGCCATCGATCACGCGGTCGCGGAGGCGCTGGCATGAGGCTGACCCGGGTCCACATCGACCAGACGCTGCACGCCGGCAGCGAGATCGCCCTGCCCGAGGGGCCGGCCACGCATCTGGCGCGGGTGCTGCGGCTGGGCGTCGGCGATGCCTGCGTGCTGTTCAACGGCGACGGCCACGACTACCCGGCGCGCATCGTCGCCCTGGGCAAGCGCGAGCTGCGGGTGGCGATCGGCGAGGCTTCCGCGGTCGACCGCGAATCGCCGCTGCGACTGATCCTGCTGCAGGGCATCGCGCGCGGCGAGAAGATGGATCTGATCCTGCAGAAGGCGACCGAACTCGGCGTGGCCGCGCTGCATCCGCTGTGGTCGCAACGCAGCGAGGTCAAGCTGGACGAGGCGCGCGCCGAGAAGCGGCTCGCACACTGGCGCAGCGTGGTCGCCTCGGCCTGCGAACAAAGCGGTCGCGCGCAGGTGCCCGAAGTGGCCGCGCCGCTGTCGCTCACCGCGGCGCTGGCCGCGCTGCCGGCCGGGGGCTTGCGCCTGATCCTGGACCCGGAAGGCGAACTCGCGTTCTCGACCCTGGCCGTGGACGAGGGTGCGCCGGTCTATCTCGCCATTGGCCCCGAGGGCGGCTGGTCGCCCTTGGACCGCGAGCAGTTGCGCGCCGCCGGCTTCGCCGGTCTCAAGCTCGGGCCGCGCATCCTGCGCACCGAAACCGCGGGCCTGGCTGCGATCGCGGCCTTGCAGGCACGGTTCGGCGATCTGGCCTGAGAACGACGCGCGATGCGGTTCGCCTACGGCTCAGCGCATCCTACGGAGCGCAGGAATCGTCCGGAACGCAGGATGCGGTGAGCACAGCGAACCGCATCGCACACCCGACTCCCCGCGCTAGATCTTGAAGTAGATCCGCTGGGCATTCAGCAGCCGCACCACGCCCCACCACAGCGCCACGAACGCGAGCGCATAGGCCAACGATGGCAGAGTCGGACCGAAGCGCGGCGTCATCCAACCCGCGAAAGCGTGTCGATACAGCGGCTCCAGCCAGCCGGCAGCGACCAGCGCATACAGCAGGAACGCCGAGCCGGCGTAGGCCGCGATCGCGTTGACGCCGAAGGCGCGGCCGAGCGCAGGCCAGCCGCGCCGGTCGATCGCGAGGTGGAAGGCCGCCAGCGTCCAGCAGGCGATGCCGCCGGTCCACAGCACGTAGCTGGACGTCCACAGATTCTTGTTGAACGGCTGGGCGTAGGACGCGGCATAGCCCAGCGCCATGCACACGGCGCCGGCGACCCACGGCGCGCGCAAGCGTCCGGCGCGCAGCCAATCGCCCGCGCGCAGTCCGAGCAGGGTCGTCGCCAACGCGCCCAAGGTGCTGAGCAGGCCTTCGGGATCGTGGCCGCGGCCGCTGACCGGCTCCAGTTGGTAAACGTGGACGCCCAGCAATTGCGTATCGAAACGACTGGCGAGGTTGGCGTAGGGCTCGTAGCTGCCGCCCGCGGCCAGCAACAGGCCGTAGCCGCCCAGCAGCGCGATCAGCAGTTGCCACTGCGCACGCGCCGGCAGCCAGATCGCGCACAGCCCGGCCGCGCCGAAGCATAGGCCGATCCGTTGCAGCACGCCCATCACGCGGTAGTGCGCCAGGTCGAACGCCCACCACGCGCACAAGTGCAGCAGCAGGCCGAGGGCGAGGATGCGGGCGGCGCGGGTCAGCACCGTGCGGGTCAACTCGGGCCGCGCGTCGCCGCGTTCCAGACGCGGGTTCAGGGCCAGCGCAATCGACACGCCGACGATGAACAGGAACATCGGAAAGATCAGGTCCGTCGGCGTGCAGCCGTGCCAGGGCGCGTGCAGCAGCGGCGCATAGACGTGGCCCCAGTCGCCGGGATTGTTGACCAGCAGCATCGCCGCCACGGTCAGGCCGCGCAGCGCATCGACCGAGGAGTAACGCGGCGAGGCAGCGGAGGTCGCGGTGGCGCCCACGCTGCGTGCGGGGTATCGCTCAGGCGGCCTGCGCGAGCGCGCCGCCGATCAGGGCTTCGACCGCGACCAGGTCGGGCACGAAGGCCACGTCCTCGTTGAGCACGACGCGCGCATGCACGCCCTGCGGGATGCCTTCCTGATTCGTGTCCAGCTGCAGGCCGTCCTGCGACACCGTGACCAGGCGCGGGAAGCCCTGGGTCAGGATCGCGAAGTACGGCGCGCGCGGATCGCCGCCCAGCGCCTTCAGCACGATGACCTTGCTGCCCAGCGCGGCATTCTCGTTGGCGAAGCCGGCCATCTCGGCGAACGCGATCAGCGGCAGCTGCCAGCCACGCCAGCGCAGACGGCC
>CAMLID010000095.1 GCA_946480055.1 uncultured Lysobacter sp.
GGACGAAGTAGGTGTAGCTGCCGTCCGACTTGCGCATCACCCGGTCCTTGTCGTCGCCGAAGTCGGTGGTGCGCAGCCACAGCGCGCCACCGTCCTCGTAGGTATGGCCGTGGGCGATCAGCTCGCGCACGGTTTCCTCGACCTTGTCGCTGGCGTACAGCGACGACTCCAGGAAATACACGTCGAACGCGACGCCGTAGGCGGCGAGGTCGGCATTCTGTTCGCGACGCAGGTAGGCGACCGCGAAACGACGGATCGCGTCGAGATCGTCGGGGTCTTTTCCACCGGCGACGACGTGCTGCGTTGAATCAGAATCTTCGAACTCCACCGTATCGCCGCGCAGATAGGCGTTGGCGACATCGACGATGTAGTCGCCGCGGTAGCCATCCTCGGGCCAACCGGCATCGTCAGGGGTCTTGCCGAGTGCGCGTGCCTGCACCGATCGGGCGAGGTTGTCGATCTGCGCGCCGGCATCGTTGTAGTAGAACTCGCGTTTCACGTCCCAGCCGTTCGCGGCGAGCACGCGCGCGATGCAGTCGCCGATCACCGCGGCCCGGCCATGGCCGACGTGCAGCGGACCGGTCGGGTTGGCAGAGACGTATTCGACGCCGGCGCAGTGGCCGTTGCCGGAGTCGTTGCGGCCATAGTCGCGACCGGCCGAATGAATGCTGCGCAGCTGGCGCTGCCATGCGGAGGGAGCGAGGCGGAAATTGAGAAAGCCGGGGCCGGCGATCTCGATCGCGGCGATGTCGTCGCTGTGCGGCAGCGCCTCGACCAGCGCCTGCGCGATCGCGCGCGGATTGCTGCGCGCCCCGCTCTTGTCAGGATGCCGCGCAAGCAGCATCGCCGCGTTGCTGGAGAAATCGCCGTGGCTGCGATCCTTTGGCCGCTCGATCACGAACTCCGGAAGCGCGAGGTCGCTCGGCAAGGTGCCCTGCTCGCGCAGGCGGACGATGCCCTGGTCGATCAGGGCGCGGAGCTGGGTTTTCACGAAGGATTGGGCGGCTGTCTCGACGGCCGCACATTGTACGGCGCTGCGGGAATACCCGCCCGCGCGATCACGCTGCGCCGCAGCGCGCCCTCAGACCCAGCCGCGCGCCGCCAGCGAGACCGGCGCACCGTCGCCGATCACGAAGTGGTCGAGCAGGCGGATATCGACCAGCGCCAATGCCTGCTTCAGGCGCGCGGTGACGGCGCGGTCGGCGGCGCTGGGTTCGGCGCTGCCGCTGGGATGGTTGTGGCCGACGATGGCCGCGGCGGCGTTGTGCAGGAGCGCGCGGCGGACGACTTCGCGCGGATGCACTTCGGCGCCGTCGACGGTGCCGCGGAACAGCTCCTCGAACGCCAGCGCGCGATGGCGGGTGTCGAGGAACAGCACCGCGAACACCTCCTGCGGGTGCCCGCGCAAACGCTGGGCGAAATAGCGGCCGGCAGCGCCGGGATCGGTCAGCGCCTCGCCGCGTTCGAGGGCAGCGGCGAGATGGCGGTTGCCCAGTTCCAGCGCCGCGGCGAGCACGCAGGCACGCGCGGGTCCGAGCCCGGGCAACTCCGCCAGCGCGGCGGGCGACCGGTCCAGCAGCGCGCGCAAGGGGCCATGCGCATTCAGCAACTCGCGCGCGGTCGCCACCGCGTCGTGTCCTCGCAGGCCCGAGCCGAGGAAGATCGCCAGCAGCTCCGCATCCGACAACACGCTGGCACCGCGGCACAGCAGCTTTTCGCGGGGTCGTTCGGCGGCGGGCCAGTCACGGATATGCATGCCTGCAGCGTGCGGCACGGTGCGGGTGGATGGGATCGGTGTGCTGGAAGTGTTCGGGTAAGCTAGATGCCCGATTGCAGGTAGGAAATGTCCGAGCGATGACCGCCACGACCGTGACGTTGTCGGACCGACGGATCCTGCTGTGCGTCTGCGGCGGCATCGCCGCCTACAAGGCCGCCGAGCTGGTCCGGCGCCTGCGCGACGCCGGCGCCCAGGTGCAGGTGGCGATGACGGAGAACGCGCTGCGGTTCGTCGGCGCGCAGACCTTCCAGGCCGTTTCCGGGCTGCCCGTGCGCAGCTCGCTGTGGGACGCCGCCGCCGAGGCGGCGATGGGACATATCGAACTGGCGCGCTGGGCCGATCAGGTCGTGGTCGCGCCAGCGACCGCCAACACCATCGCCAAGCTCGCGCATGGTCTCGCCGACGACCTGGTCAGCACCCTGTGCCTGGCAACGGCCGCCCCGATCGCGATCGCCCCGGCGATGAACCATCGCATGTGGCTCAATCCGGCGACACAGGCCAACGTGGCGGCGTTGCGGATCCGTGGAGTTGAGGTGATCGGTCCCGAGGACGGGCCGTTGGCGGAAGGCGAATCCGGCCCGGGCCGGCTGAGCGAGCCGGACGCGATCGTTGCCGCGCTGATCCGACTCTCATCCGCAAGGAACGTGCGTTGACCACCGCAGCGCTGTCCGGCCTGCGGATCGTGGTCAGCGCTGGCCCGACGTTCGAGGACATCGACCCGGTCCGCTTCATCGGCAACCGCAGCAGCGGCAAGATGGGCTTCGCGATTGCCGCGGCGGCGGCCGCGCGCGGCGCCGAGGTCGTACTGGTCGCGGGCCCGGTGCATCTGCCCACGCCTGCCGGCGTCGAGCGCTGCAACGTGCGTTCGGCCGCACAGATGCACGACGCGGTGCTGGGTGCGTTGCCGGCCGACATCTATATCGGCGCCGCCGCGGTCGCGGACTACACCCCGCGCAGCGTGGCGACGCACAAATTGAAGAAGACCGCGGGCGTCGAGGTGTTGCTGCTCGAACTGGTGCGCACCCGCGACGTGCTCGCCGATGTGGCTGCCAGCACACCGCGGCCACGGCTGGTGGTCGGTTTCGCCGCCGAGACCCAGGACGTGGAGCGTCATGCAAGGGACAAGCTGGGGCGCAAGCACGTTGACCTGATCGCTGCCAACCGGGTTGGCGTCGAAGGCACCGGCTTCGAGGGCGACGACAACACGCTCACGGTCTACGGTCGCGATTTCGAACGGACCCTTGGGCATGCGCCGAAAAGCGAGCTGGCCGCCGCGCTGCTCGATCTGATCGCGGAACGCCTGCCGCAGGACCCACGCCATGAACCGCACGCCATGAGTCGCACGCCATGAACCGCACCCTCGACGTCAAACTGCTCGATCCGCGTTTCGGCGATGCGTGGCCGCTGCCCGAATACGCGACCGCCGCCAGCGCCGCGCTCGACCTGCGGGCGGCGCTCGACGCGCCGCTGGTGCTTGCGCCCGGCGATGCCGCGCTGGTGCCGTCCGGGCTGGCGATCCATCTGAACGACCCCGGTCTGTGCGCGCTGGTGTTGCCGCGCTCGGGCCTGGGCCACAAGCACGGCATCGTGCTCGGCAACGGCACCGGCCTGATCGACGCCGACTACCAGGGTCCGCTGCTGATCAGCGTCTGGAATCGCGGCAGCGAAGCGTTCACCATCGAGCCCGGAGATCGCATCGCGCAATTGCTGCTGCTGCCGATCGTGCGGGCAGCGCTGCAGGTGGTGGATACTTTCGAGGAAAGCACGCGCGGTACGGGCGGTTTTGGCCATACCGGCGTGCGTTGACGGCGGCGGCACCAGGGGATGACGAGATGAGCGATCCGAAAGCGCGCCTGCGGCAGTCCGCCGCGAAACTGCGCCCCATCCTGCCGCTGCTGGCACTGGTGTGCGCCTTGCTGGCGCTGTGGCTGGGATGGAGTGGCGTACAGCAGTGGCAGGACGCCAACCGCAGCCATGACCTGCAACAGTCGCGCGACCTGGCGGCGCAGGGCACCGCCCGCGTGCTCAAGCAACAGACGCAGCAACTGCGCGACAAGCTGGCCACCCCCGCGGTGCAGTCGGCGCTGGCCGCGGGTCGGCTGGACGCGGCCGCGGCCGAGATCAAGCGCGGCTGGGCGCACGCCGAACAGGCGCAGGTGGTGACGCCGGACCTGCAGGCCGCCTACGCAGGATTGCCGCAGGGCGGCTTCGGCAAACTGGCGGTGGCCGAGGCGGCGTTGGCGAGCAACGGGCCGATCGCGCGGATCGTCAAGGATGGTGCGGCGGCACTGCTGGTGGCGGCGCCGGCGCGGGTCGGCGATCGCCTGGTCGGGGTGGCGATGGTGCGACTGCCGTTGGGTCTGGCGACCGACGCGCTGCAGGCGGCCAACATCGGTGACGACAGCTACCTGGCGCTGCGCCAGGGCAACTTCGTCGTGCTCGAACGCGGCGACACGGAACTCGCCGGCAGCGCCGAGGCGCTGGCCGCGAAGATTCCCGACAGCGACCTGCGCATCGCCGCAGCCTTGCCCGACGACACCCAGGCCGTATTCGGCCTTGGCGCGATGGCGTCCCTGATCGCGGCGCTGGTGCTGCTCGGCCTGGCGGTCGCGGCCGCGATCGCGACGCGGAGGCTGCGAGGCCTGGTCCCCGAGGAGTACCTGCCGACGGCCGAAGCCGAACCGACCCTCGCCCAGATCCAGCAGGCGCCGCCCAAGCGCGAGCCTGCCGCGGCGGCGATCGAGGTCAAGGAGGCGCCGAAGGCGGCGCCGGTCAAGATCGACCGCGGCATCTTCCGCGCCTACGACATCCGCGGCGTGGTCGGGGCGAGCCTGGATGCCGGTGTGGCCGAACTGATCGGCCACGCGATCGGCACGCTCATGTTCGAGAAGGGCCTGACCGACATCGTCGTCGGTCGTGACGGTCGCCTGTCCGGACCGGACCTGGTCGCCGGCCTGACCGCGGGCCTGCGCCAGGCCGGCCGTAACGTCATCGACATCGGCCTGGCGCCGACGCCACTGGTGTATTTCGGCGGATTCCACCTGCGCACCGGCTGCGGCGTGGCCGTCACCGGCAGCCACAATCCGCCGGACTACAACGGCTTCAAGGTCGTGGTCGGCGGCGAAACCCTGTCCGGCGACGCGATCACCGATCTCTACGTGCGCATCGCAGAAGACCGCCTGCACACGGCAGCTACGGAGGGCACGCTGGCGCATCGCGACATCGGCGAGGACTACATCAGCCGCATTGCGGCGGATGTGCAGATCGATCGCAGGCTCAAGGTCGTGGTCGACGCCGGCAACGGCGTCGCCGGCGTGCTGGGCCCGCGGGTGCTGGAAAGCATCGGCGCCGACGTCACCCCGTTGTTCTGCGAGATCGACGGCACCTTCCCCAACCACCATCCCGATCCCAGCGACGCACGCAACCTCAGCGACCTGATCAAGATGGTGCAGCGGCTGGAAGCGGACATCGGCATCGCTTTCGACGGCGACGGCGACCGCCTCGGCGTGGTCACCCGCGACGGCGAGATCATCTTCGCCGACCGCCTGCTGATGCTGTTCGCCAGCGATGTGCTCGAGCGCAATCCGGGCGCGATGATCGTCTACGACGTCAAATGCACCGGCCGCTTGCCGGGCCACATCCTGCGCCATGGCGGCAGCCCGCTGATGTGGAAGACCGGGCATTCGCTGATCAAGGCGAAGATGCGCGAGGTCGAGGCCGAGCTCGCCGGCGAGATGAGCGGCCACTTCTTCTTCGCCGAGCGCTGGTACGGCTTCGACGACGGCATCTATGCCGCGGCGCGCCTGCTGGAAATCCTCGCGGCGCGACCGGAATCCCCGGACGCGCAGCTCAAGGCGCTGCCCAACGGCGTGTCGACCCCGGAAATCAAGGTCGACGCGCCCGATGGCGACCCGCACACCTTTGTCGAGCGTTTCCAGGCCCAGGCGCGGTTCGAGGGCGGTCGCCCGTCGACCATCGACGGCCTGCGCGTCGACTGGCCGGATGGTTGGGGACTGGTGCGCGCGTCCAACACCACGCCGGTCCTGGTGATGCGCTTCGACGCCGATTCGGCCGGGGCGCTGGCCCGGATCCAGACCGCATTCCGCGAGCAGCTGCTGGCACTGAAACCGGATCTGGTGTTGCCGTTCTGATCCGTGGGACCGGCGTCCCCGGCTGGCCGGCCCGGCGGTCCGCGTCAGCCGATCGTTCTCAACCCTGGCTGGACGCCGGTGTCGGCGCCGCTGCGGGCGGCGCGCCCGCCGGTTGTTTCAGCGCGCGATAGCGCGCCACCGCATCGTTGAGTTCGTCGTCTAGGGCGGCGCGGTCATGCCGCTGCTGTTCGGCGATGCGCAGCAGGTTCTGCAGCTGCTCGTGCTGGGTGCGGATGTTGGCCAGCAGCGGTGCCGGCACCGGCTTGCCGGCCAGCTCGAGATCGCCGGCCTGGCCCAGCAGCATCACCAGGTTGCGGCGCAGATTGGTTTCGTCCAGCGCCGCGGTCTTGAGCGAGGACTCCACCAGGCTGATGCGTTCGCCATAGGCATCGCGCAGGCCGGCCTCGGAATCGTAGGACTCGACCATCGCCAGGTCGCGCCGCAGCCGCACCGCTTCGGCTTCGGCGGCCAGCCGTGCCTGTTCGCCGGCGCTGTCGGCGGCCGCGCGTTCGGCCTCGGTCAGGGCACGGTCGACGTGGCCGGTCTGCAGGCCGCTCTTCTCGCTGATTTCGGTGCGTGCGCTTTCCGCGGCTTCGGGCGGCAAGGCGTCGCCACAGACCTTGCGGCCGTTTTCGTTCCAGCAATACAGCTTCTTGGCTGCGGTGGCGGTGGTCGTCGTGGCCAGCAGCGCAATGGCCGTGGCAGCAGTGATCGTGGTCAGTCTGGTCGTCATGGTTGCAGCCCCTTCTGCAGCACTCCGATTCTTTGGTCACTCAGGTCACGCGGTTGTGAAGCATCCCTCGCGGATCATGCCGTCGTCGGATCATGCCGTCGTCGGATCGTGCCCCGGCTCACGCCGTCGCGGAGCCGTAGCGCGTGCGGTAGGCGAGCAGGCGGTCGCGTTGCGCGACAAGTTCCGCGCTTTGGCCGGCGAACGCAAGCAGATCGGACAGGCTGGCGACCGCGATCACCGGGATCCCATTGTCGCTGGCGACGGTCTGCGCCGCCGAACGCCGATCTTCGATGGAATGGCCGCCCTCGCTCACCGCTTCCTGGCGGTCGAGCGCGATCACGATCCCCGCGGCCACGCCGCCGGCCGCGGCGATGGTCGCCAGCGCTTCGCGGATCGCGGTGCCTGCAGTGATCACATCGTCGACGATCAACACGCGGCGACCCTCGAGTGGCGCACCGATCAGACTGCCGCCTTCGCCATGGGCCTTGGCTTCCTTGCGGTTGAACGCCAGCGGCAGGTCGCGGCCACGGCGCGCGTATTCGCAGGCCAGTGCGGTCGCCAGTGGAATGCCTTTGTACGCGGGCCCGAACAGCAGGTCGAAGGCGACGTCCTGCGCGTCGATCGCATCGGCGTAGCAGGCGGCGAGCGCGGCCAGGGCGGTACCGGAATCGAAGCGTCCGGCATTGAAGAAATACGGACTGTTGCGGCCCGACTTGAGGGTGAAATCGCCGAAGCGCAGGGCCTGCGCACGCAGGGCCAGGGACAGGAAACGCGCGCGATGGTCATCCATGGCGCGATTGTCCCACGCCGAAAGCGGCATGGCTTATTGCCGCCCCGCCAGCGCCCTGCAGCGCGCGCAACATCACATGCTGCGGTCCGGCGCGGCCGCCGCGCTGGAGTTCGCCGGTGTCGACGAAGCCGGCCTTGCGATAGGCGGCGATCGCGGGGCGGTTGCGGCAGTTGACCAGCAGCACCAGCAGGCGCCGTTGCGGGTGGCGTCGTTGCAGGTCGGCGCAGAGCGCGCGCAATGCACGCGTGCCGTCACCGCGGCCTTGCCGCGTTCGATCGAGCATGAATGCGCGCAAGCCGACGCTGGGTGCGCCCAGCGAACGCCCGACGATCGCATTGGGCGCGAAATCGAGCCGGTAGCAGCCGATGACGCGGTCATCGGCGACGATCGCCATCGCCTCGCTCAGCGGATCAGCCTGCGCCTGGCTGAGGTTGAACGCGGCGTCGCCGACATAGTCCTGCTGCCCGGGCGCGAGCTGCAGGCCGCGCACGCCGACGGCCAGGGTCGCCGTGACCGGGGTGACACGCACGATCGAGTCGAAGGCCATGGCCGATGATAGTCGTCCTGCATCCGCTACCCTTGACGGCGCATCGACGCAGCGCTGCCACCGCATTAGCCTTGCCCGGCCCTGCACCGAATTCCGACTTCCTCCCTGGTCTGCAAACTCCATGCGCATCATCAGCTTCAACGCCAACGGACTGCGCTCGGCAGCGAGCAAAGGCTTCTTCGACTGGTTCGCGCAGCAGAACGCGGACGTGCTGTGCGTACAGGAGACCAAGGCGCAGGAGCACCAGCTCGCCGGCGACGCCTTCCTTCCTGCGGGCTACAAGGCCTGGTTCCGGGATGCGAGCACCAGGAAGGGTTACAGCGGTGTCGCCATCTATGCCCGCCGCGAGCCGGACGAGGTCCGCACCGCGCTCGGCTGGGACGCGTTCGACGAGGAAGGCCGCTATCTGGAAGCGCGCTTCGGCAACCTGAGCGTGGTGTCGTGCTACATCCCGTCTGGCTCGTCGGGCGAGCTGCGCCAGGGATTCAAGTTCGAAGTGATGCAATGGCTCAAACCAATCCTCGACGACTGGCTGGCGAGCGGGCGCGACTACGTGCTCTGCGGCGACTGGAACATCGTGCGATCCGCGCTCGACATCCGCAACTGGAAATCCAACCAGAAGAATTCCGGTTGCCTGCCGCCCGAGCGCGACTGGCTCAACGGGCTCTGCGCCGACCTCAAGCCTGATGGGAGCCGTGGCTGGGTCGACGCCTACCGCGCGCTGCATGCCGACGGCCAGGACTACACCTGGTGGAGCAACCGCGGCGCGGCACGCGCCAAGAACGTCGGCTGGCGCATCGACTACCAGATCGTCACGCCGTCACTGCGCGACAAGCTCGTCGCCTGCTCGATCCATCCGGAGCCGCGCTTCTCCGATCACGCTCCCTTTGTCGTGGACTACGCCGAATGACCGATGCCGTCGTCGCTGTCGCCAAGCCCGCCAAGCCTTCGGTCTGGAAAGCCTTCACCCAGCCGGCGGCGTGGACGATGTTCTTCTTCGGCTTCTCTTCGGGCCTGCCGTTCCTGCTGGTCGCCGGCACCCTGGCCTACTGGCTCAAGGACAACGGCATCGAGTTGAAGGAAATCACGATCATCGCCAGCGCCGGGATGACCTATGCCTTGAAGTTCCTGTGGGCGCCGCTGCTCGACCACACCCGGCTGCCGCTGTTGTCGCGCCTGGGCCAGCGCCGCGGCTGGTTGTTGTTCGCGCAACTGGGCGTGATCGGCGGATTGCTGGCGATGTCGCTGGCGACGCCGACGCAGCTGGCAGTGTTCATCGCCTGCACCCTGCTGGTGGCCTTCGCCGGCGCGACCCAGGACATCGCGGTCGACGCCTACCGCATCGAGATCGCACCGCCGACCGCGCAGGGCGCGCTGGTCGCGACCTATTCGCTCGGCTACCGGATCGCGCTGATCGTGACCGGCGCGTTCGCATTGTTCATGGCCGATCGCATGGCGTGGAGCACCGTCTACCAGGTGATGGCGCTGCTGATGCTGCTGCCGGTGGCGATCACCCTGGTCGCGCGCGAACCCGAGGTGCTGCGCACCCGGCCGGCGAGCTGGACGCAGTGGATGCGCGAAAGCGTGGCCGACCCGTTCACCGATTTCTTCCGCCGCTACGGCTGGCAGACGGCATTGCTGACGCTGCTGTTCATCCTGCTGTTCAAGATCCCCGAGCAGGCGCTGGTCGGCGGGATCATGAGCCCGTTCTACATCGACATGGGGTTCACCAAGACCCAGATCGGCGCGATCACCAAGATCTACGGCATCTGGATGGGCATCGTCGGCGTGTTCCTCGGCGGCATCGCGATCGCGCGCTGGGGCGTGCGCCGGCCGTTGTTGGCATCGATCGTTCTATGCGCCAGCTGCAACCTGCTGTACGTATGGCTGATCCGGCATCCCGGCGACCTGGCGGCGCTCACCCTGGTGATCTCGGCGGAGAACATCACCCTGGGCTTCCTCGGCACCGCCGCGGTGGCATTCCTGTCGACGCTGGTCAATCGCCAGCACACCGCGACCCAGTACGCGCTGCTCAGCTCGATGGTCAACCTGCCCGGCAAGGTACTGGGCATCTTCGCCGGTTCGATCGTCGAAGCCACCGGCTATGGCAGCTATTTCATCATCGCCACGCTGGCGGTGTTGCCTGCGACCGCATTGTTCCTGTATCTGTGGCCCAGATTCCGCGCCGCGGATGCCGCATCGCTGGACCCGGGCTGAACGCGGCAGGCTGGCGTCCCTGTCCGTTGCGTCGGCCTTAGTGCGTGGCATAGGTGAGGCACGAGGAGGGCAACGTGACCGATATCGTGTTGCACGACATCGACCCGGTCCTGGCCGACCGCATCCGCCGGATCAGCGAGAAGCGTGGGTGGTCGATGCACGACACCCTGCTGCGGCTGCTCGAGCGCGGACTGCAGGCCAGCGAAGGCCGCGGCGTGCCACGGCTGGACGATGACGAAGCCGGCGCTCTGGAGCGCGCGATCGCCGCGCTGGAAGAAGTCCCCGATGACGCCGGCTTCGCCCTGATCGGGCGCGCCACCCCGGAGATCGTGGTGCCGGAACAACCCGAGCAGCGGATCGCGCCGGAGTTCGATCTCAAGTAGCAGCGCGCGGACGCGCTAGCCCGGATACAGCGCACCCAGCACCCGCTGCCCGCGCGCGCCGGTGACTTCGGGCAGGTTGCCGGGACGACCGGCGAGCATCTCCCGCGCCAGCCAGGCAAACCCCATCGCCTCGACGAAATCCGGGTCGACGCCGCAGACGGCGGTCGATTCCACCGCGATGCCGGGCAGGCGCGCCGCGATGGCCTGCAGCAACACCGGGTTGTGCACGCCGCCGCCGCAGACCAGCAGGCGTTGCGTGTCCGGCAGCTGCGTGCGCAGCGCGGTGGCGATGCTGGCGGCAGTGAGCTCCAGCAAGGTCGCCTGCACATCCTGCGCGGCCTCACCGCCCCGAAGCTGTGCGTCGACCCAGTGGAGATGGAATTGTTCGCGTCCGCTGCTCTTCGGTGGCGGCAGCGCGAACCAGGGATCGGTGAGCAGCCGCGCCAGCAGATCCTGATCGACGCGTCCGCTGGCCGCGAACGCGCCACCGGCATCGAAGGCCACGCCCAGTTGGCGTTCGCACCAGGCGTCCATCAGCGCATTCGCCGGACCGCTATCGAAACCACGCACCGGCGCCGAGACGGCGCGCGGCAGCAGGGTCAGGTTGGCGATGCCGCCGAGATTGAGCACCGCACGGGTCTCGTCAGGCGAGCGCATCAGCGCCGCATGCAAGGCCGGCAACAACGGCGCGCCGTGACCACCGGCCGCGACATCGCGGCGGCGGAAATCGGCGACCGTGGCAATCCCGGTGCGCTCGGCGATGAGGTTGCCGTCGCCGAGCTGCGTCGTGAACGGCCAGCGGCCATCGAACGCGGCGCCGGCCGGGCGGTGGCGCACGGTCTGGCCGTGCGAACCGAGCGCGCGCACCTGCGTCGCGGCGATGCCGGCTTCGTCGAGCAGCTGCAGTGCGGCATCGGCGAAGGCGTGGGCGATGCGCACGTCGAGCGTGCCGAGTTCGTCCAGCGAACTGCAATCGCCACCCTGGCCAAGCGCGATCAGGCGCGCGCGTAATCCGGCCTCCCAGTGCTGGGTGCGGCCGTGCACGAGTTCGCAGCGCGCGTGCGCGTCGTCGCTGTCGAACCGCACCAGCGCGACATCGATGCCATCGGCGCTGGTGCCGGAGATCAGGCCGAGGTAAAGCTGCGGGCCCGATGGGTCACTCGTCATGTACTCGCCTGCGGTGCAAGCACGCGTAGGACCGCGCGCGACAGGGCGAGGATAACGGTTCGCGAACGCCGATAAGGCGGGCCTTCGTCAGGCGCGCTTGCCGCCCTTGGTCGGCTTGGCCGGGGTCACGTCGGCGTAGATCACGTCCTCGACCTTGCGGATCTTCGCCAGCGCGTTGCTGGTCTGGGTGCGGAACTGCGCCAGCGCGGCGCCGCTCAGCGGCTCCGGCGGCGGCATCGTGATCGACAACGGGTTGCGGTGCACGCCATTGACGCGGAATTCGTAGTGCAGGTGCGGCCCGGTCGCCAGCCCGCTCATGCCGACGTAGCCGATCACCGTACCCTGCGCGATGCGCTGGCCGACATGTTCCTTGCCGAAGCGCGACATGTGTCCGTACAGCGTGCTGTAACCACGACCATGGTCGAGGATCACAGCGCGGCCGTAACCGCCCTTCATTCCGACGAAGGCGACGCGGGCATCGCCGGCAGCCATGATCGGGGTACCGATCGAAGCCGCGTAGTCGACACCCTGGTGCATGCGCACGCGGCCGAGGATCGGATGCTTGCGCGCGCCGAAGGTCG
>CAMLID010000096.1 GCA_946480055.1 uncultured Lysobacter sp.
AGTGACCCGCACGCGCAGCGGGCGGAAGCCTTTGACTTAAGAATCGAAACCTTCGTCGAACCTCGGAGTTCGCGGTCGCGGCTTGCGCCGCTCCTACCCCAAGGCGAGAGCGAATCAGGCGCAACCGCGGGGCCGACGATCGCGGCTCACGCCGCTCCCACAGAAGGCAGGAGGCAGAGGCAAACCTGAAGCGGAGCCTCCGTCCGCACGCTAAGTTCGCGGTCGCGGCTCACGCCGCTCCTACCCCAAAACGAGAGCGGAGCCGCGCAGCTGGCGTAACGAACGAAGCATACGGCGTCGATCAGGGCTCAAACAGCGCGATCGACTCCACATGCGCCGTATGCGGGAACATATCCATCACTCCCGCCGCCCGCAGCTTCCAGCCCTTCTCGCGCACCAGATACCCCGCATCGCGCGCCAGCGAAGCCGGATGGCAGCTGACGTAGACGATGCGCTTGAACTGCTTCAAGGGCAGCTGAGTGAGGACGAAATCGGCGCCGGAGCGCGGCGGATCCAGCAGCAGGCGATCGAAGCCTTCGCGCATCCAGGCCTCGCCGCTCAAGTCCTTGCCCAGGTCGGCGGCGTAGAACTTGGCGTTGCCCAGCCCGTTGCGCTCGGCGTTTTCGCGCGCGCGCCTGACCAGGCCGGCCTCGCCTTCCACGCCCACCACTTCGCGCACGCTGCGCGCCAGCGGCAGGGTGAAGTTGCCCAGGCCGGCGAACAGATCGAGCACGCGGTCCTCGGGTTGCGGCGCCAGCAGATCCAGCGCGTGCTGGATCATGCGGCCGTTGAGGCCGGCGTTGACCTGGATGAAGTCCAGCGGCCGGAACGTCAGTTCCAGGTTCCACTGCGGCAGCGTGAACGCGAGCCGCGGATCGGCCGGCCACAGCGGGTGCACGCTGTCGACGCCGCCGGGCTGCAGGAACACCGCAAACTGGTGCTGCTGGGCGAAGGCGACGATGGCCGCGCGGTCGGACTCCGACAACGGTGCCAGATGGCGGAAAGTCAGCGCCACACCGCTGTGCGCGTTGCCGTGGCCGTCGTCGGGCATGGCATCGCCGGCGATGAATTCGATCTGCGGAATCTCGCGTCGCGCCTGCAGTCCGTCGACCAGAGCCGCCAAGGCGGTGATCTTGTCGCCGATCTGCGGAATCACCGTCTCGCAGCGCGCGATGTCGGCGACGAAGCGCGGATCGGTTTCGCGGAAGCCGACCAGGGTCTTGTCCTTCTTCTCGACCCGTCGCACCGAGAAGCGGCCCTTGCGGCGGTAGCCCCAGGCCGAATCGGTCAGCGCCGGCAGCACGCGCTCGGGCGTGACATGGCCGATGCGCTCGAGGTTGTCGAGCAGCACGCGCTGCTTGGCCACGATCTGGCGGTCCTCGGCCAAGTGCTGCAAGGCGCAGCCGCCGCAGGTGCCGAAGTGCTGGCAACGCGGGGCGACGCGGTCGGCGGACGCCTCCAGCACCTCCAGCGTCACCGCTTCGTCGAAGCTGCGCGAGCGCGCGGTCTGTTTGGCCATCACGCGTTCGCCGGGCAAGGCGCCGGCAACGAAGATCGCTTTACCGTCCGGGCGTCGACCGACGCCACGGCCATCGTGGGTGAAGTCGGTGATCGCGACTTCGAAGGGGGTTTGATCGATGCGGGCCACAGCTGCTGGCAGGAATCAAAGGCCGCGCATTGTCGCAGATGCGGGCCGGCACTGCCGGAATCCCGGTTCGGACGCGGAAGCGCCATGTCCGCGCCGCCGCCCCTTGCCCCCAAAACGCGAACGGCCCGCACCGGGCGAGCCGTTCGTTACGGCGGCGGGGCTTACTTCTGCTTCCAGCCGCCGCCGGCGTCTTGGTACCACCAGCCGCCGCGGGCGCTGTCGATCCACTGGCGCGCGAACACCTTGCGGATCTGCGGCTCCCATTCCGGATGGCCGTTGGCGACCGCGACCTCGCGGTAGACCGCGGCCGAATCGCGGTTCTGGTCGGCAACCGCCTGGTTGACGCCGACCCGCTCGGCGAGCGGAATCTTGGCCGCGTCGCGCACGTCGATGCTGCCGTCGTTGCCGAAACCCAGCGCGCCGGAATCGAAGTGCGCACGCAGTTGGCCGTCGAAACGACCCTTCATGCGCGCCTGAATGGCCTGGATCGCCGGGGTCTTGATGGTGATGTCCGGGCTCGACTGCGCATAGGCGCTGCCGATGCCGACCATCGACAGCCAGTCGATGCGCGGCGCCAGCGAGGCGCTCTGCCCGCCCGGCTTCGGGGTCGGCGCCGGCGTCGGCGCGCTCGATTGGGCGTCGTCGCCGATCACCTTCTCGACGAACTCCTTGGCCGCTTCCTTGGCCTCGGCGGCCGGGAAGTACACATTGATCGTGACGCAGGCCGTAAGCATCACGGCGGCGACCGGCAAACCCATCCAACGGCGCATGTTCGTTTCCTTCTGAAGAATGTTCTACGACGGGTTTATTGAACGACGGGTTTGACGTCGCCCTTGCCGACGGCCTCGAGCCGTTCCAGCAAGGTCGGCCAGTCGACCCGGCGGTTGATGCCGACCACGTCCAGACGCGGCAACCCCGCTCCCTGGACGATAATAAAGGCCTTGCTGCCTGAATCCTTACTGGCCGGCCCCAATCCGTCCATATGGCAGACCTCGTCGGCGAGGCGGCAGGAAATGCCCAGCCGCGCGTAGCCGAAGTCGTCGAAGAAGCCGATCAGCATGCCCTGCAGGCTGCCGACGAAGGACGCGTCGCCGACGCTGGACAGGTCCTGGACCGCGCGCTGGCTGATGCGCTGGCGCACGCCACGCTTGCGTTCGGTGCGCAGGACGGCGTCGAACGCGACCGGCTGCCAGTCGACCAGGCGCAAGGCGTCGATGCGGCCGTCGAGCTTGCCGGTGATGCTGCCGAAGCCGAACACGCCGGTCAGCGCTTCCAGATCCAGGTCGTCGAGCACGATGTCGGACGACAGCGTGGGCGCGACCCCGAACGGGCGCTCCATCGCCAGCGAGGACACGCTGACGCTGCCGCCGAACAGCTGCATGGTCAGGCCGCCGTCGAAGTCGAGGCGATCGTCGGCGTAGTGCGCCTGCGGGATGCGGCCGCTGAGCTCGCCGGTGAAGGCCGGCCCGTCCAAAGTCTTGGCAATGCGGCCGATGTCGAGCCGGTCCAGGCCGAGACCGAAACGGATGTCGAGCCCGCGCCCGCCCGCCGGCGGACGCAGACGCAGGCCGTCGAAGCTCACCTGCCCGCCCAGCATCGGGAAACTCACCCCGCGCTGCAGCCGCAGTTCGCCTGCGCCGCTGGTGAACGGCAGTTGCGCGGCGCCGAAGTCGAGCCCGTACAGCGCGCCGCCGCGCCAGGCCAGCGCGCTCGCCATCGGCGCATCGGCCGAGTAGCGCAGGTTGCCGGTCAGGCCGTCGAAACGGAACCGGCCTTGCGGATCGTCGATCGTGGCGTTCTGCAGGCTGGCGTCGGCTGCCCGCAGCTCGCCGCCGGCCATGCGCAGGCGCGCCTGCATCGCGCCGCTCAGTTGCAGTTGGCCGAGGCCGGCCATGCCCAGGAAACCGGTGAGGTAGCCGTCGCGCAGCGGCTTGAGGTCGTCGCTGCGCAGGTCCAGGTCGAGCGCGTCCAGGCTCGCGTCCGGGGTCAGCGCGGCGCGGCCTTCGGCGCTGAGGATGCCGTCGTCGCGCCACAGCAGACGCGGCAGTTGCCAGCCTTGCGTGCCCTGGCGCTGCGCGCTGAGTTCCAGCGCCACGTCGCGCTGCTGCAGCGCCAGATAGGCATTGCCGAACAGCAGCTCGCCGCCGCGCAGGCGGCCGTCCAGGTCGATCCGGGTGGTATCGCCGAAGCGCGCGTCCAGGCGCAATTCGGCACCCAGGCGCTCGGCCGCTATCGTGCCGTCGGGGGTGTCCAGGGCGCCGCCGCGCAGCACGATCGGGCCGGCGACGCGCAGCGGTTGGCGCTCGGCGGCGGTGATCGTGAGCTGGGCGTCGAGTTCGCCACCCTTGAAGCGCGCTTCCGGCCAGGCCTGCGCGGCCAGGGCCTGGGTCCAGGCCAGCGGCACCCGGGTCAGGTCGATCCGGGTCGCATCGGGCGCCGCCGCATTGCGATGCAGCGCCACCACCGCGGCACCGCGCGACAGGCGCGCATCGGTCGTGGCCACGCCCAGGTCCAGCGCCAGCCGCAGCGGCGCGCCGCGACCGGAGCGCAGTTCGCCCACGCAACGCCAGCCGCCGCGGCCGTCGCGCTGCAAGGGGCAACGCCAGCTCACGTCGCTGAAGCGGTAGCCCAGGTCCGGCGCGACCACGCTCGCGGCCTGCAGTTGCAGCTCGCCCTGCTGCGCCTGCGCCGGCCAGTCCAGACGCACGCGCACCTCGCGCAAACTTGCGACGGCGGTCTCGATACGGCCGATCTTGGCGTTCAGACTGCGCGCCGCCGCATCGCCGCCGACCAGGCACAGGCCTGGAAGCGACATCCACAGCAGCAGGCGTACTATCGGAGACGACATACCAGCAGCATAACCAGCGGAGCCCCCGACCCGATGGAACCAACGATGAATTCGTCGCCTATGCCGCGTTTGCTTCTGGTCGAAGACGACCCGACCAGCCGCGCCTTCCTCACCGCCGCAGCGCAGGCCCTGCCCGCCGATATCGACGGCGCCGACAGCGTTGCCGCAGCGGTCGCGCTGGGCAATGCGCAGGACTACGACCTGTGGCTGTTCGACGCCAACCTGCCCGACGGCAGCGGCATCGAACTGCTCGCGCGCCTGCGCGCCAAGCACCCGCGTACGCCCGCGCTGGCGCACACCGCGGCGGCGGACGGGTCGGTGCTGGAAGGATTGATCGCGGCGGGTTTCAGCGAGGTGCTGGTCAAACCCTTACCGGCCGCGATGGTACGCGCGGCGATCGCGCGCACCTTGGGACTGGACTCGCACGACCAGCGCGCGGTCGCGACCGCGGCGCCCGGCGCGAAACGACCGGTGTGGGACGACGAGGTCGCGGCCAGCGCGCTCAACGGCAACGTTGCCCACGTGGACACGCTGCGCGGTTTGTTCGTGCAGGAGTTGCCGACCACGCACGAGGCGGTCCTGGGCGCGGCCCATCGCGAAGACCAGGACACGGTGCGCGCGGAGCTGCACAAGCTGCGCGCGAGCTGCGGTTTCGTCGGCGCGGCGCGGCTGGCCGATGCGGTGCAGGCGCTGCAGAACGAGCCGGATTCGCGCGCGCATCTGGCACGGTTCGACGAGGCGGTGCAGGACACGTTGGCAGCCAGCACCTGAGGTCGCGCTTCGCGTTCTGTGGGAGCGGCGTGAGCCGCGAGCGCGTTCTCGCGCTCGCGACGCTACTACGATCGCCTCGATACCACCGGTAGCCGCACAGATCGCCGCCGCGGAAACTAGCGCACGGGCGCGAAGACCATCAATCGCGCGAATCGGTGCCCGGTTCGCGCTCCTCGGGCATGACTTCATCGGGCACGACTTCGTCGGGCATGGCCTCACTAGGCATGACCTCGTCGGTCGCAGTCGCGCTCGCCGCCGGCTTCGCGCGTGGCGCAACCCGCGCCAATTCGGTGAGCAGTTCCCAGGACTTCAAGCCGCGCGGCCCCAAGTGGTGGGCGAGCACGCCGCGCATAGCGCGGCGCAATCCGGCCAGGTCGTCCGTGCTCGGCAGACGATCGTCCGCCAGTGCCAGCAGGGCCTGACCGGTGGCCGCACCGCTGCGATCGGCATGGCCGCGGTCGCTGAGCAAGCGGCGTGGGCCGTGTTCGGGATCGAGGCGGTAACGCGCGGCCGGATCGATCGCGGCGCCGTCGCCGTCGTGGTGCCAGTCGAAACCGAATCCGAGCGCGTCGAGCAGGTCGCGCTCGAAGCGGCGCAGGGTCCAGCCCGGCGAGGCATCGCTGCCCAGCCGAGCGCGCGCCTGCTCGTAGGCCGCGAACAGATCGGGCAGCGGATCGTTGCGCGGCGCCAGACGCAGGGTCAGTTCGTTGAGATAGAAGCCGGCGAGCATGCCGTCGCCGGACAGACGCGGTGCGGCGTCGAGCGCTTCGGCCGCGGTCAGCCGCGCCATTTCGCCCATCTGCACCGCATCGAACCGGATCCACTGCAGCGGTTGCAACGCCGCGCGCAGCAACTGCTTCTTCGGCCCCTGCACGCCGCGCGCGACCAGGCCGATGCGGCCGTGGTTCTGGCTCAACGCCTCGACCAGCAGGCTGGTCTCACGCCAGGGGCGCGTGTGCAGGACGAAGGCGGGCTCGGCGAGATAACGCATGCGACAACGTTAGCGCAGACGCGCGAGGCCTGACGCCTGCCGGCCGCCGGTTCGCAACGCCGCCAGGATCGAACCGCGCGTGCTCTCAGGCGCCATCGGCGTCGGCTTGGCGCAGCCGTCGGCGCGCGATCATGCCCACCGCGACGACGCCGGTCAGACTCAGCAACGCAGCCAGCGCCATCACGGCAATGGCGGCCAAGGATCGACCGTAGCCGAAGCTGTAGCCCTGCCCGTCCGGCAGCAGACCCTCCGGCGCGTACACCGCTGCCAGCCCCGCATGCGTCACCGTCAGGCCCCAGGCCAGGCCGGCTGCCAGCGCATACGGCCATACGTGGCGCCATCGCCCCGCGGCAGCGGTCCGACGCGCACGGCGCGCGATCGCATTGCCGGTCAGCCCGCACCACAGCCAGCCGCCGAACACCGTCAGGCCCAGGCACAGCAAGGTCGCCCATCTCAGCACGTGGTAGCCGGCACCCGGCGCGGCCTGGGCGGTGATCGCGATGGCGTCGGCTGGCAATGCCGCGTAGCGACCGCGGTATTCATCGCGATAGGGATCGTTGTCCTGCGGGTCTATTGCCAGCGCCGGCGCGGTCGCGACCCGCCAGCCCTCGGGCACGGTGAGCTGCACGTCCAGTCCGCCGAAGCCGGCCCAACTGCGCGCCGGCACGAGCACGTAGGCGAACTGATACAGCAAGGTCGGACCGTAGCGCTTGCTCTGCATCGCCTCGGCGTCGTAGCTCACCCTGAAGTCGTGTCGGCCTGGCGGCAGCACGAAATCCAACGCCAGGCTCGCGGGCTCGTAGACCTCGTAGAACAGCGGCGGCTCGCCCGACAGCGAAGGCGTGGCCGCGGGAGGCTGCCAGCTTTTGGGTAGCGCAGCGTGCTTCAGCGGCCGCACCGCGACCACCCGCCCATCGAGCCGGGCCTCGAATCGCTGGGTGCCGCTGGCGCCGGTCGCGAACACCGGCCGCAGCCGCACAGCCTGGCCGGTGTTGTCGAGCCGGTAGTCGACCTGAACCCGCGCCGACACCGAATCGGCCGACAGATCGCCCAGGTCGATGCGCAGATTTTCATGGACGATGCGTACCGCCTCGAAGCCTTGCGGCTCGGCGACCAGCGGCCCTTCCCGCCACGGCTTGCCCATATTGGCCCAGGCCGGTGCGGCGCATAACAACGCGACCAGCCACAGCGCAGCGCGGAAACGACCGCGGCCCACGATCACGACGCGCTCAGTCGTGGTAACCGAGCGAGCGAAGGGCAGCTTCGTCGTCCGACCAGCCTTCGCGTACGCGCACCCAGGTCTCCAGGAACACCTTGGCGCCGAACAGACGTTCCATCTGGATCCGCGACTTGGAACCGATCTCGCGCAGACGCTCGCCGCCCTTGCCGATCACGATCGCCTTCTGGCCGTCGCGCTCGACCCAGATCACCGCGCCGATCCGCAGCATGGTGCCGTCGACTTCGAATTTCTCGACCTCGACCGTGGTCGCGTACGGCAGCTCTTCGCCGAGCTGGCGCATCAGCTGTTCGCGCACCATCTCGCCGGCGAGGAAGCGCTGGCTCTTGTCGGTGATTTCGTCCTCACCGTACAGCGCTTCCTGTTCTGGCAGGTAACCCAGCACGGTCTTGACCAGCGCTTCCAGACCGTTGCGCTTGAGCGCGGAGATCGGATGCACGCCGGCGAACTCGCGGCCGTCGCTGACCTTGGCCAGGTACGGCAGCAGCGCGGTCTTGTCCTTGAGCCGGTCGACCTGGTTGACCACCAGCACCACCGGCATGCCGGCCTTGCGCAGCGCGTCGAAAGCCAGCGAGTCCTCGTCGTCCCATTGCCCGGCGCGCACCACCAGCAGCGCCACGTCGACGCCCTCGATCGCACCTCGCGCGGCACGGTTCATCATCCGGTTCATCGCGCGCTTCTGCTCACGGTGGATGCCGGGGGTGTCGACCAGCAGCAACTGGCCTTCGGGGAAGGTCGCGATGCCGAGGAGCTGGTGCCGGGTGGTCTGCGGGCGCGGCGAGACGATGCTGATCTTGGCGCCGACCAGGGCGTTGACCAGGGTGGATTTGCCCACGTTGGGGCGGCCGATCACGGCTACGTGACCGGCGCGATAGGGGGATGCGTTCATGCGCGGATTGTCCGCGTGCGCGGGCCGAAGGGCAAACCCGATGTCGGCGGAGGTGTCCGGACGCGGCTCCGGGAAGCTCCGGCCTGCGCGGCCGGCGAACCGATGCGCGGTCTACGTGCGCGGTCTACGACCGAAGCTGCGTTACTCCTGCGCGGACATCGGCGCGCTGGCACCGACGCAGTGTGCAACGCCTCAGAGATCGGCCTTGAGCTGACGCAGCATGTCCTCGGCCGCGAGCTGCTCGGCGGCGCGGCGCGAGCCGGCCTCGCCCTCGGTCTGCAGCGGCGGCTGGGCCACGGCGCAGCTGACCCGGAAGCTCTTGGCGTGGTCCTCGCCGGACTCGGACAGCAGCGCATACACCGGCAAGGGCTTCTGCCGGCCCTGCAGCCATTCCTGCAGCCGGGTCTTGGCGTCCTTGCCGACCTTGTGCGGCGGCGGCAGCGCGGCCATCGCGGCCTCGAACCAGGGCAGCACGCGGGCGCGGCAGGCCTCGAAGCCGGCGTCGAGGTAGATCGCCGCGACCACCGCTTCCAGCGCGTCGGCCAGGATCGAGTCGCGGCGATGACCGCCGGATTTCATCTCGCCCGGGCCCAGGGTCAGTCGCGCCCCCAGTTCCAGGGTGCGGGCGATCGGCGCCAGCGCGGATTCGCGGACCAGTTCGGCGCGGGCGCGGGTCAGCGCGCCCTCGTCGGCCTGCGGCCAACGCGCGTACAGGGCTTCGGCGACGATCAGGTTGACCAGCGAGTCACCCAGGAACTCCAGCCGCTCGTTATGCGGCGCACCGGCGCTGCGATGAGTCAGGGCCTGATCGAGCAGGCCCGGATTCGCGAACCGGTGTTCGATGCGGTCAGTCGGCACCACCGCTACCACGGCGGAGTACTTCCTGGGCTTCGAAATGGCCGACCACGTCGAGGTTGGCGATCAGCGGACGGCGCACTTCGTAGTTCACGAGGATTTCGTAACCCGAATCCTTGCGCTGGATCTTCACGTGCTCGTCCTTGACGTTATCGGCGTAGCTCACGTACAGGCGGCGGAAGAACAGCTTCTTGATCTTGACCGGGTCCTGGTCGGCGATGCCGGGCTCGGCCGCCAGTCCGGTCAGGGCGCGCTTCACGCCGTAGTACTCGGTATACATCGGGATCAGCTTCATGCCCATGTAGACGAACACACCGACCACCGCCAGCACGACGATAAACCCGATCAGGGTCATACCGCTCTGATTACGCTTCATCCGATCATCCCCCGTCGTTAGACGCGATTTTGTTGAGTGTCACCGTGCCGCCACGGCCATCGCCGTTACGGAATGCTGTTGCCGATACGCGAGAAATCCACGCCCCCATCGACGTTCATCCAGATCAGGAACGCCTTGCCCCTGAGGTTCTGCTCCGGAAGATAGCCCCAGTATCGACCGTCCTCGCTATTATCACGATTGTCGCCCATCACAAAATAGTGACCGGGCGGGACCACCCAATCGCCCTCTCCTTGATCGAGCAACGGCAAATTGGTCCGTTCCAGGACGCGGTGCTCGCGGCCCAGCAGATTTTCGGTGAGTTCCTGCGCACCGGTCATTTCGGTGCCGTTACCGTGGCCCTCGTAGCTGCCGACCGGGGTGTACTTGAGGACCTGGCCGTTCACCGTGACCTGGTTGTCGTGGTAGCTGACCCGGTCGCCCGGCAGGCCGATCACGCGCTTGATCCAGTCCTGGTCCGGGTGGTGCGGCGGCTTGAACACCACCACGTCGCCGCGCTGGGGCTCGCCCACCGCGAAGATCTTCTTGTTCGAGATCGGCAGGCGCAGGCCGTAGGTGAACTTGTTGACCAGGATGAAGTCGCCGGTCAGCAGGGTCGGCATCATCGAATTGGAGGGGATGCGGAACGGCTCGGCGATGAAGCTGCGCAGCACCAGCACCACCAGCAGCACCGGGAAGAAGGCCTTGGAGTAATCGACTACGACCGGCTCTTTGCCGTCGTCGAGCAGCCCTTCGCGGGCGGCGCGGCGCTTGGCCAGGAACAGCTTGTCGAGCAGCCAGACGGCGCCCGAGAACAACGTCAGCGAGACCAGAATAATTTCAAACCAGCGCATGCGAGCTCCTAGAAAGCCGTGATCCGGCGTTCGGAATCGGGAATACGTCGCGCGCGACGCGCAGCGGCCTCAGGCCGCCCGCCGCACGAGCCGATCCCCGACCCCGCCTCACTTGTTGTCCACCTGCAACACCGCCAGGAACGCTTCCTGCGGGATCTCCACGCGTCCGACCTGCTTCATCCGCTTCTTGCCCTCTTTCTGCTTCTCGAGGAGCTTCTTCTTGCGGCTGATGTCGCCGCCGTAGCACTTGGCCAACACGTTCTTGCGCATCGCCTTGACCGTGCTGCGGGCGATGATCTGGGAACCGACCGCGGCCTGGATCGCGACGTCGAACATCTGGCGCGGGATCAGCTCGCGCATCTTCTCGGAGATTTCGCGGCCGCGGCGGTCGGCATGGGCACGGTGGGTGATGATGCTGAGCGCGTCGACCTTGTCGCCGTTGATCAGCGTGTCCACGCGCACGAACGGACCGGCCTGGAAGCGCAGGAACTGGTAGTCCAGCGAGGCGTAGCCGCGCGAGACCGACTTCAGGCGGTCGAAGAAGTCCAGCACCACCTCGGCCATCGGCAGCTCGTAGCTGATCTGGACCTGGTTGCCCATGTAGGTGATACCGATCTGGCTGCCGCGCTTTTCCTCGCACAAGGTGATCACGTTGCCGACGTAGTCCGGCGGCGTGAGGATGTTGGCGCGGATGATCGGCTCGCGGATTTCCTCGACCAGGTTGGCCTGCGGCAGCTTGGCCGGGTTGTCGAGCGGCATCACGGTGCCGTCGGTCTTCAGCACCTCGTAGACGACCGTCGGCGCGGTGCTGATCAGGTTGAGGTCGTACTCGCGCTCCAGGCGCTCCTGCACGATCTCCATGTGCAGCATGCCCAGGAAGCCGCAACGGAAGCCGAAGCCCATGGCCTCGGAGCTTTCCGGCTCGAAGCGCAGCGCGGCGTCGTTGAGGCGCAGCTTTTCCAGCGCTTCGCGCAGGTCCGGATAGTCCTCGGCATCGACCGGGAACAGGCCGGCAAACACGCGCGGCTGCATTTCCTGGAAGCCCGGCAGCGGCTTGGACGCCGGATCCGAGGCCAGGGTCAGGGTGTCGCCGACCGGAGCGCCGTGGACGTCCTTGATGCTGGCGTTGATCCAGCCCACTTCGCCGGCGCCCAGCTTGGGCAGGTCCTTGCGCTTGGGGGTGAACACGCCGACCTTGTCGACCAGGTGGGTGCGGCCGGTCGACATCACCAGGATCTTGCTGCCGGGCACGATCTCGCCCTGCATGACCCGCACCAGCGAGACCACGCCCAGGTAGTTGTCGAACCAGGAGTCGATGATCAGCGCCTGCAGCTTGTCGGTGTCGCGGGGCTTCGGCGGCGGAATGCGATGCACGATCGCTTCCAGCACGTCCTGCACGTTAAGGCCGGTCTTGGCGCTGATCGCGACCGCGTCCTCGGCATCGATGCCGATTACCGCTTCGATCTCGGCCTTGGCACGCGCGATATCGGCGGTGGGCAGGTCGATCTTGTTGAGCACCGGCACCACTTCCAGGCCCTGCTCGACCGCGGTGTAGCAATTGGCGACCGACTGCGCTTCCACGCCCTGGGCGGCGTCGACCACCAGCAGCGCGC
>CAMLID010000097.1 GCA_946480055.1 uncultured Lysobacter sp.
CAGCGGCAGCGCGGTGGTGGCCCAGTGCATGAAGGTGCGCACCGCGACCAGCCAGCCCAGCGGCACCGGCGCCAGCATCCATTGTTCGAGCGAGCCGTCTTCGGCGTCGCCGCGGAACAGGGTGTCCAGGGCCAGCAGGCCGGCCAGCAGCACCGCCAGCCACAGCACCGCGCCGGCGACCTTGGACAGTTCGCGGGCTTCGCCGCCCAGGGCCAGGGCGAACAGCACCACCACCAGCAGCGCGAACATCGCCGGCTGCAGGGCGTCGCCGCGCCGGCGCCAGAGCAGGCGCAGGTCGCGCGCGAGCAGGGCGCGGGCGGCGCCGGCCAGGCCGGGCAGGGCGGCGCTGCCGGGGCGCTGGGCGCGGACGGTCGGGTTCGGGGTCATGCCGGCTTCTCGAGAACGAGCATGCGGGTGCGCACCGGCGGCGCCGCGTAGGCGCCGTGGGTGGTGACCAGGGCCGCGCCGCCGTCGCGCAGGTGCGCCTGGACCATGCGGTTGACCAGCTCGATGCCGTCCAGGTCGAGGTTGGCGTAGGGCTCGTCCAGCAGCCACAGCGGCGCCGGCGACATCCACAGCCGCGCCAGCGACAGACGTTTCTTCTGTCCGGCCGAAAGCTGGCGCGCCAGCGCATCCTCGTAGCCGGCCAGGCCGACGATGGACAGCGCGTTCTCCGGCAGCTGGGCGCGGCGCCGGCCCTGCAGGCCGCTGAGGAAGTTGAGGTTTTCCAGCGCGCTGAGGTCGGCCTTGAGCCCGGGCAGGTGGCCCAGGTAGGCGATCGCACGGGCCCGGCGCGCGGCGCGCGCGCGTTCGCCGTCGATGTCGATCTCGCCGCCGTCGGCGCGCAGCAGGCCGGCCAGCACCCGCAGCAGGGTGGTCTTGCCGGCGCCGTTGCCGCCCTGGACCAGCAGCGCTTCGCCGGCGTCCACGGAAAAATCCAGGGGCCCGAACACGGCTTCGTCGTTGCGCGCGAAACGCAGGCCGCGGGCTTCCAGCAGCGCAGGGGCGGGGCGGTCGAGTGGGGTCATCGGTCGGGCGAGGGCGGCGGTGGGCCGCGTAGCCGGCTAGTTTAATGCGAGTCGCCGGCCAAACCCGCACTCGGTGCGGCTACTGGGCGCCGGCCCATTCGGTGTGCGGCGCGGTCGCGGCGCCGTTGGGGTGGGGCAGCAGCATGCGCAGCCGTACCGGCTGGCCGCGGCCCCAGGCCAGCACCGCCGCCTGGCCGAAATCGGCGGCCAGGCGGTCGGCGGCGGCCTGTTCGATCCCGGTCAGCAGCCAGCCCGGCTCGCGCCACTGCCCGTCCGGGGCGCTGGCCCAGGCCGACTGGCGGGCGATGCCGGCGGCGTCCAGGCGCGCCACCAGAGCGGCGTCGGCGGCCTCGTTGGCCGCGTCCGAACGCGGTTCGGAGGCCGGGTTCCAGGCACTGACCAGGACATAGCCCTCGGCCGGGAGATAGGCCTCCAGGTCTGGCGCGGGAGCGCCCACGCGCAGCGCGATCGCGTCGCCGTCGATCACCACGGCATACGCGGCCGCGGCGTACAGGGCGGCCAGCTCGGCGGCATCGACGATCTGGATTTCGCGCATGGCCCCAGTCTGGTGCGGCCAGCGCGGGCGTGCAAACGAGCGCCGACGGACGGCGGCGGGGCCGGGACGGCGTGCATCGGGCCGCCTGGGTGGCGCGCGCTCGGCCGGTGCCATGGCGCTGCCGCATGAGCCGGTTCCGCATCGTCATGGTCGCCGTCCTTATATGGTGAGGCAGCGATTCCGTACACTCGGCGTCCCCATGCCACGCCTCAGATCGATGACTCCAGACACCAAGCTGCCGAAGGTCGGCACGACCATCTTCACCGTGATGTCGCAGCTCGCCGCCGAGCACGGCGCGGTCAACCTGGGCCAGGGCTTCCCCGATTTCGAGGTGCCTGCGCGCTTGGTCGATTCGCTGGCGCGGGCGATGCGCGAAGGCAAGAACCAGTACGCGCCGATGACCGGCATCCCGGCCCTGCGCCAGGCGATCGCGGCCAAGACCGAGCGCTGCTACGGCCACCTTCCCGATGCCGACAGCGAAGTCACCGTGGTCTCCGGCGCCAGCGAGGCGATCTTCGACGCGGTCCACGCCGTGGTCCGGCCGGGCGAGGAAGTGATCGTGCTCGACCCCTGCTACGACAGCTACGAACCGGCGATCGATCTGGCCGGCGGCCGTGCCGTGCATGTGCCGCTGGACCCGCGCACGTTCGCGGTCGATTGGGATCGGGTCCGCGCCGCGGTCACGCCCAAGACCCGGATGCTGATGATCAACTCGCCGCACAACCCGTCCGGGGCGATGTTCACGCCCGACGACATCGCCCAGCTGAGCGCGCTGCTGCGCGGGACCGGCATCTACCTGCTGTCGGACGAGGTCTACGAGCACATCGTCTTCGACGGCGTGCGCCACGAGTCGGTGCTGCGTTATCCCGAGCTGCGCGAGCGTGCGTTCGTGGTCTCCAGCTTCGGCAAGACCTATCACTGCACCGGCTGGAAGATCGGCTACTGCATCGCGCCGCCGGCGCTCTCGGCCGAATTCCGCAAGGTCCACCAGTACAATAGCTTCTGCAGTTTCGCCCCGGCGCAGTGGGCGTTCGCGGAGATGATCGAGGCCGAGCCCGAGCACTACGAACAGCTCGGCGCCTTCTACGAGGCCAAGCGCGATCGGTTTCGCGCGCAACTATCCGAAACGCGCCTGCAGCCGCTGCCGGTGGCCGGCGGTTACTTCCAACTGGTCGACTACTCGGCGATCAGCGATCTCGACGACGTCGCCTTCAGTCGTTGGTTGACGGTGGAAAAAGGTGTGACGACGATCCCATTGTCGCCGTTCTACGAGTCCGCACCGGGACATCAGCGCCTGGTCCGGCTTTGTTTCGCCAAGAACGAAACGACTTTGGACGCCGCGATCGAGCGACTGCGCGCGCTGTAAAAGCAATTTCCGAGTGCACCATACGTTCCCCCCTTGCTCATCGCTTGCACTTCGGGCTAACCTTCAGTGACGAGCGTCGCAACAGGCTCGTCAACATTGTGATCGCGCTGTAAGGGGGGAGTTCATGGACAGAACGATTTTCTCTTGTCGTTCATCGGGTGCGGCATCGCCGCCGTCCGATGGGGCAGGAGCACGCGCGGTCCGCGCCGTCGGGGAGACGGCGCCCGGTACCGCCTACCGACCGAGCCTCGTCCGGTCATCTCAATTTCACTGATCTAGACCATGGTGGCGCGAGCGCACCGGCACGTCCGGCAGCGTCCGCCTCCGTCTCAGATCGGTGCGCGCGTCAATTCAAGACTATTGGGGAAAGCGTGAGTATCTCTACTGCAACCAGTCATCGTTTGTGGGTCGCGGCGTTGTTGGCCGTCGCATTGGCCGGGTGCGCGACGCGTCCGGCACCGGATTTCGGCGGTCGCTGGAAGCCGGTCAACCACTTCGCCGAAGTTCCGAACGAAATCCCGCTGCAAAAGACCTACGTCTACTATCCGTCGCCGATGGACGGCACGTTGAAGACGATGCTCGAGCGCTGGTCGTCGGACTCGCAGATGCCGCTGTCCTACCTGCATCCGTCCGATTTCACCCTGCACCAGGGCGTGGCCCAGATCCACACCACCAGCGTCCAGGACGCGGTCGCCCAGCTGAGTTCGGCTTACGCCGTTCAGGGCGTCTCGGTGACGGTCGAGAACGGCCAGATCGTGGTTCGCGCCGCGACGCCGGCGTCGAGCTCGGAGTCCGTGTCGATGTCGGGCGAAACCGCGCCGTCGTCCGAGGCCGCCCAGGCCGAGGCGACGCACGTGGCCGGGGTCGCGCCGTAAACGCGCGCACGTCGTCGCGCCGCGCCGCCGAGGCCTTCGGGTCCCGACGCGCGGCACGCGGCGCACTTTCCATGCTCGTACTGGATGCAGCCTAGATGTTCGGAAAGAAAGCAGTCACTCCCCAAGTGGAGAACGCGGTCGGCAAGGCCGTGAATTACGAAGTCACCATCGCCGACATCGCACGCCGCAGCGAAAAGCGCGCGTGGATGGTGGCCTGGGCGGCGATCCTGATGGCCCTGATCCTGGCTGGCGGCTATTTCTATTTTCTGCCGCTGAAGGAGAAGGTGCCGTACCTGGTGATGGCCGACGCCTACACCGGCACCGCCACCATCGCTCGCCTGCGCAACGACTTCGAGAACCCGAGCATCGTCGCCAGCGAGGCGCTCAACAAGAGCAACATCTCGCACTTCGTCATGGCGCGCGAGTCCTACGACTTCTCGCAGATCGGCGAGCGCGACTGGTCGACGGTGTTCGCGATGGCCACCCCGCAGGTCACCAGCGGCTACAAGGCCCTGTACGACACCACCAATCGCAACAACCCGATCACGCTGTTCGGCAAGACCAAGACCGTGCGCGTGAAGATCCTCAGCATCCAGCTGCACGGTGCGTCCAACACCGACGAGAAGACCAAGACTGCGACCATTCGCTTCCAGCGCAGCCTGTTCAACAAGGAAAGCGGCTCCTCGGATCCGCTGGACAGCAAGATCGCGACGATCGAGTACCTGTACAAGTCGAACCTGAAGATGGACGAGAACAACCGCGTCCTCAATCCGCTCGGCTTCCAGGTCATCGGTTATCGCGTCGACAACGACTACGCCGCCGCGCCGCCGATCACCAGCGAATACCCGACCGGTCCGACCACCGCTCCGGCACCGGGCGTGCCCGGCCAGCCGGTCGACCCGAACCTGATCCAGGGGCAGCCCGGCGTGCCGCCGCAACCCGGTTTCCCGGGTCAGCCCGGTCAACCCGGTGTGGCGCCGCAACCCGGCGTCGCCCCGCAGCCCGGCGTTCCCGGCCAGCCCGGCGCCGCCCCCAACACCGTCAATCCGGCGACGCCGCCGGCCGCACCCGCACCGACCGGTAATGCGAATGGAGTCAGCACCCGATGAATTGCCTGCGTAAACATCGCCTCGCCGCCGCCCTGTTGTTCCTGGCGCTCGCCGGCTCGGCGTTACCCGCTGCGGCCCAAGTGGTCCAGGAATACGAATACGAACCCACCCGCATCTACCAGGTGCGCACCGGTCTGGGCATCACCACGCAAATCGAACTGGATCCGAACGAGGTTATCCTCGACTACAGCACCGGCTTCAGCGCCGGCTGGGATCTGAGCCGGCGCGACAACGTCTTCTATCTGAAGCCGAAGAACGTCGACGTCGACACCAACATGATGATCCGCACCGCGACCCACTCCTACATCCTGGAGCTGAAGGTCGTGGCCACCGACTGGCGCGTGCTGGAGCAGGCCAAGCAGGCCGGCGTGCAGTACAAGATCAAGTTCGTGTACCCGAAGGACACCGAGTTCGCGGCGGCCAAGAGCAAGGAAGCCGCCGAGCCGGTTGCGGAGATCAGCACCGCGCTGGACAAGAGCCGGGTCTATCACTTCGATTATCAGTACTCGTCGCGTAGCGCCAAGAAGAAGGCGTGGCTGATCCCGGTCAACGTCTACGACGACGGCCAGTTCACCTACGTCAAGATGAGCGGCCTCAAGGATCTGCCGACCGGCAACTTCCCGGCGGTGTTCGCGCGCGAACGCGAGGGTGGCGAGGACTTCGTGGTCAATACCACGGTCGAGGACAACACCATCGTTGTGCACGGCACCTATCCCTACTTGATCATCCGCCACGGCAAGAACGTCGTCGGTCTGCGCAGGAACAAGCAGAAATGAGCCATAACATGCCGCCCAACCAGCCGGGCCATCCCGACGACAACACTGGCGCTCAGCAGGATCAGCAGAGCTACGGTGCCAACCCCTATTACGGCCAGCAGTCGAACGCCCAGCAGGCGCCCGACCTGGACGCCGGCGCGCCGCTGCTGAAATCGAGCGACGTGCAGAAGCTCAATCGCAAGGCGCTGCTGTTCCTAGGCGGCATCGTGCTGATGCTGGTCTTCGCCGCGGTCTGGATGTTCAGCCACGCGACCTCCGGCGACGACGAGAAGCCCAAGGTCGAGGAAGAGGTGGTCAACATCCCCGAGCTGCCCAAGGCCGCCGCCGATGTCGCGCCGCCGCTGCCGCCGGAACCGGTCGCCGATCTGCCGCCGGTGCCGCTGGCACCGGAAATGCCGCCCTCCCAGCAGGGCGACGCACCGCAGATGGCGGTCGAAGACACCGGTCCGCGCGGTCCGACCCTGATGGAGCGCCGGATGATGAACGGCGATGCCCAGGGCGGCACCGGCGATGGCGCTGCTGGAGGGAGTTCCGCAGCTAAAAGTGCGGAGCAGGCTTATCTGCAGGCGCTTGTGGCAGGCAACGGTCAAACGCCGGCGCAGTCCCAAGAACGCCCGGCGGTGGCCAGCGCCAAGCCGATCTACAACCCCGACACCCTGCTGGTGCGCGGTACCTACATCCGCTGCGTGATGGAAACCCGCATCGTCACCGACATCTCGGGCTTCACCTCCTGCATCGTCACCGAGCCGACCTATTCGATCAACGGTCGCCGCCTGCTGCTGCCGAAGGGCTCGAAGATCTCCGGCCGCTACGAGAGCGAGGGCATCAACGGCCCGCGCGTGTCGGTGATATGGGACCGCATCACCACCCCGACCGGCATCGACGTGAACATGGCCAGCCCGGGCGTCGACAACCTCGGCGGCGCCGGTCACCCGGGCAGCTACAACGCGCATTGGGGCAGCCGCATCGCCTCGGCGCTGATGATCAGCCTGATCGCCGATGCGTTCAAATACGCCGCGGCCGAGAACGGCCCGGAGACGACCACGGTCGGCGCCGGCGGCGTGACCGTGCAGAGCCCCTACGAGAGCGTCACCGCGCGTTCGGTCGAGCGTCTGGCCAACCAGGCCCTGGACAAGAGCGTCAACCGTCCGCCGACGGTGACCATCAACCAGGGTACGGTCGTGAACGTTTACGTGGCCAAGGACGTCGATTTCTCGTCCATCATCCGCTGATGATGATGGACGGGGAGACGGTCTGAATGGGTATGGACGATTCGCCTATCGCGAAGGTGTCGAGCGGGTTCCTGGAGTACCAGTACGAAGTGCTGGGCATCCAGGACTTCATGAGCTCGCCCGACGTTACCGAAATCTGCATCAACAAGCCGGGCGAGTTGTACCTGGAAACCCGTGAGGGCTGGAAGCAGATCGAGGTGCCGACGCTCACCTTCGAGCGGGCGCGGCAGTTCTGCACCGCGGTGGTCAACGAGAGCAACACCGGTCAGCGCATCACCGATGCCGACCCGGTGGTCTCGTTGACCTTCCCGACCGGTCAGCGTGCGCAGTTCGTGATCCCGCCGGCCTGCGACGCGGGCAAGGTCTCGATCACGATCCGCCTGCCGTCCAAGCACAACAAGACCCTGCAGCAGTACCAGGACGACGGCTTCTTCGCCCAGATCCTGGAGAGCACCCACGTCCTGAGCGATCACGATCGCGAACTGCTGGAGCTGCGCGCCGCGCGCAACTACTCCGAGTTCTTCAAAAAGGCCGTGCAGTACAAGAAGAACATCGTCGTCGCCGGCGCCACCGGCAGCGGCAAAACCACCTTCATGAAGTCGCTGGTGGGGCACATTCCCGACGTGGAACGTCTGGTGACGATCGAAGACGCACGCGAGCTCTTCATCGCCCAACCGAACGTAGTGCACTTGCTCTACTCGAAAGGTGGACAAAGCACCAGCAACGTTACTGCAAAGAGTTGCATGGAAGCTTGTCTGCGCATGAAGCCGGACCGAATCATCCTGGCGGAGTTGCGCGGCGACGAATCGTTTTACTTCATCCGAAATTGCGCCTCCGGCCATCCCGGGTCGATCACCAGCTGCCACGCCGGCAGCACGACCCAGACCTGGGACCAGTTGGCGCTGATGGTGAAGGCTTCGGCGGAAGGCTCGGGGCTCGAGTTCGCGGTCATCAAGCGCTTGCTGATGATGACCATCGATATCGTGGTCCATATCAAGGCCCACGCCGGGCAGCGCCACATTACGGGTATCGATTTCAACCCGGAACGGGCGCAGAGCGAGTAACGCGAGGTCTGTCTCAGTATTATGGGGCGCGGCCTCACCGGGGCAGGGTGGGGCGGCGCTTATTGACATCATTCGCCGCTGGATGAATGATTGAGGTGTCGGCTAGGCGCATAACAGGCTGTTCTCGAACGGTTTTGTTAGGTCGACGCCAAGGTCGGCACAGGGGGAAATACGGATGTTGCCCGGTATCGAATTGATGAGCTGCCCGAGTCTGGCGGTTCCGCACGAAGTAATGCACCACGTCGTGCGCGTGGAGTCTTCCTATAATCCGTACGCCATCGGCGTCGTCGGCGGCCGCCTCGTGCGCCAGCCGCGCAGCCTGCCCGAAGCGCTCGCCACCGTGCGCATGCTCGAGGGCAAGGGCTACAACTTCTCGCTCGGCCTGGCCCAGGTCAATCGCTACAACCTGGCCAAATACGGCCTGGATTCCTACGAAAAAGCCTTCGAAGCCTGCCCGAACCTGCAGGCCGGCTCGCGCATCCTGGCCGAGTGCTACGGCCGCTCCAGCGGCGACTGGGGCAAGTCCTTCAGCTGCTACTACTCCGGCAACTTCGTTACCGGCTACCGCCACGGCTATGTGCAGAAGATCTACGCCTCGATGGGCGCCAAGGCCGCGCCTGCGTCCGACGGCCAGGCGATCGCGGTGATCAGCAAGCCGTCGCGCCGCTCGGTGCCGGTCAGCCGTATGCCGCTGTACGCCACCGGCCGTCAGTCCGGGCCGCAGCGCGTGCCGGCCGCCGGCGCGGTGCCTGCCCCTGTTCAGGTCACCAGCCGTATCTCGATGCCGGTGGCCGCGCCGCCGGCGATGCCGACGGCACCCAATCCGGCGCAGGTCGCGGCCATGCCCGCGCCCGCCTATGCAGCCCAACCCGGCGGCGCCACGCCCTTCGCGGCGATGGGCGCGGTGGTCGCGCAGGCGCCGCAGCCGGTAAAAGTTCAACCGATGTCGGCTGCCCCCGCGGCCGCAACGGAGCAATCCCAGGGGGACCAGGCATTCGTTTTCTAGCGTGCCGCTCGTAGTCTGAAACAGCAGGTCGTTTCGCCATTCAATCGTCGTCAAATCGAAAGAGGGATCTATCCATGAACTCCAACGCGCATCTCAAGACCATCTTCACGTCCTTCCTGATGGCGACCCTGTTCGTCGGCCTGCTCGCGGTGCCGGACATCGCATTCGCCCAGGCGGGCGGCGGCGCCGACGCCTCCGGTCGCGTGAAGGGCTTCATCAATAACCTCAATACGCTGCTCAACATCGCTTCGGTCGCGGTCGTGACCATCGCCTTCATCATCGCCGGCTACCAGATCGCCTTCGCCCACAAGCGCATCTCCGACGTTGCTCCGATCATGATCGGCGGCTTCGTGATCGGCGCTGCCGCCCAGCTGGCCAAGATGATCATTCCGGAAAGCGTGGGTTCGGGCGTGATGCTGACGGTGCTGTCGCCCGTTTATGCATAAGAACGTACTGTTTCGGGGTTGCACCCGGCCGCCTATGTTCATGGGGGTGCCTTACATCCCCTTCGCCATCGGCGCGGGCGGCGTCATCATGATCACGTTCTACTTCAATATGTTCTTTCTCGTGCTGCTGCCGGTGGTGATTTTCATCATGCGGCAGATGGCGAGACGTGACGAGATGATCTTCCGCCTGCTCGGGCTGCGTTGGAAGTTGCGCATGAAGATGCGCAACCTCCAACTGCACCAGGGCATGTGGGTGTTTTCCTCGAACCTGTATCGCAGTCCCGCCGACGAGAAGCTGAAAAAGTGACCTCTGCGCCATCGCGGCCCGACCGCGATGGCGCATGGGTTTGTTGGCTCCGGCCGCTGTCGTCGCCCGCAAGGCGTCGCAGCGGTTCCGGGCCGCTCCGTAAACCGGTTGCCGAATCCGTACCCACATGCTGACTCCCGACACGCCCATCAGCGATTTCATTCCGCTGTCCTCCCATGTATCCCCGACCGTCATCAAGACCACGGGCGGCGATTACATGCTCGTGTGGCACCTGGGCGGACTGCCCTTCGTCGGTCGCGAGGAGTGGGAGCTGGAGCACCGGCACAACACCTTCAACCGCATGCTGCAGACGCTGCGTGCGCCGGATTTCACCAACGTCGCCTTCTGGGTCCACGACGTGCGCCGCAAGCGCCGCGTCAAGGGCGGCAGCAAGTTCGACCAGGTGTTCAATCAGGAAATGTCCGACGGCTATTTCGCCACGCTGTCGGGTGCGAAGCTCATGCAGAACGAGCTTTACATGACCATGCTCTACCGGCCGATCGTGTCCGGTAAGCGCTTCGTCGAGAAATCCACCAGCACCGCCCAGCTGCAGGAGCAGCAGGACCAGGCGGTCGCCAAGGTGCTCGAGCTGGCCGGCAACGTCGAGGCCGTGCTCAAGGACTACGCGCCCATGCGCCTG
The DNA here is from genome assembly GCA_946480055.1 of uncultured Lysobacter sp. The sequence continues at coordinate 10,406 of CAMLID010000097.1, forward strand.
GGCATGTACGAGGCCAAGAACGGCGTCGTGTTCTCCGAGGCCCTGGAATTCTTCGGCTATCTGCTCAACCGCATCGACGAACCGGTGCCGGTGCTGCCGGCGCCGATTCCGAACTATCTGCCGGTCAGCCGGTTGATGTTCTCCAACAAGACCGGCGATTTCGTCGTCAACACTCCGACCGGCGTCAACCACTTCGGTGCGATGCTCAACGTCAAGGAGTACACCGACGCGACCTATCCCGGCATCCTCAACGGCATGAAGTACCTCGACTTCGAGTACGTGATGACGCACTCGTTCAGTCCGATGGGCCGTCAGGACGCGCTCAAGGTGCTCGACCGCACCAAGGGCATGATGATTTCGTCGGGCGACAAGGCGGTCAGCCAGATCGTCGAACTCGACATGGCGATGGATCAGCTCGCCTCGGGCAACTTCGTGCTCGGCGAATACCACTTCACCATCTGCCTGTATGCCGAGAGCCAGGAAAAACTGGCCCAGAACATCGCCATGGCGCGCGCCGAGCTGTCCAATGCCGGCTTCGTCTCGGCCAAGGAAGACCTCGCGGTCACGTCCTCGTTCTACGCGCAGTTCCCCGGCAACTGGCAGTACCGCACCCGCCTGGCCAACGTCAGCTCGCTGAACTTCCTCGGCCTGTCGCCGCTGCACAACTTCGCGACCGGCAAGAAAGAGAACAACCCCTGGGGCGAATGCGTCACCACGCTGCAGACCACCAACGGTCAGCCGTACTTCTTCAACTTCCACGCCACCCATCCGGCCGAGAATTCGCTGGGCGAGAAGGCGATCGCCAACACCATGGTGATCGGCAAGTCCGGTACCGGTAAGACCGCGCTGATCAACTTCCTGTTGAGCCAGGTGCAGAAGCTCAAGCCGACGCCGACGATCTTCTTCTTCGACAAGGACCGCGGCGCCGAGATCTTCGTGCGCGCCTGCGGCGGCAACTACCTGGCGCTGGAAAACGGTCAGCCGACCGGCTTCAACCCGTTCCAGTGCGAGCGCAACGAAGCCAACACCCAGTTCCTGGCCGACCTGATCAAAGTGCTGGCGAACAAGAGCCAGTACTCGGCGCGCGAGGACGAAGACATCTTCCGCGCGGTCGAGAACATGCTCGACACGCCGATGCACCTGCGCAGCATGACCAACTTCCAGAAGAGCCTGCCCAACATGGGCGACGACGGCCTGTTCGCGCGTCTGCGCAAGTGGACCGCGGGCAATTCGCTGGGTTGGGTATTCGACAACCCGGTCGATACCATCAACCTCGAGAAGGCCAACATCATCGGCTTCGACTACACCGATGTGATCGACAACCCCGAAGTGCGCGTGCCGGTGATTAACTACCTGCTGCACCGCCTCGAGGAGCTGATCGACGGCCGTCCGCTGATCTACGTGATGGACGAGTTCTGGAAGATCCTCGACGG
>CAMLID010000098.1 GCA_946480055.1 uncultured Lysobacter sp.
TCTCGACCTCGGCGGTGCCGATGCGGTGGCCGCTGACGTTGATCACGTCGTCGACGCGGCCGGTGATCCAGTAGTAGCCGTCGGCGTCGCGGCGACAGCCGTCGCCGGTGAAGTAGCTGCCGGGGTAGGTCTTGAAGTAGGTCTCGATGAAGCGCGGATGGTCGCCGTAGACGGTGCGCATCTGGCCCGGCCAGGAATCCAGCAGCACCAGGTTGCCCTCGGCCGCGCCTTCAAGCGCTTCGCCGTTGGCATCGACCAGGGCCGGCTGCACGCCGAAGAAAGGCTTGGTCGCCGAACCGGGCTTGAGGTCGATCGCGCCGGCCAGCGGCGTGATCAGGATGCCGCCGGTCTCGGTCTGCCACCAGGTGTCCACGATCGGGCAGCGGGAATCGCCGACGACCTCGTAATACCAACGCCAGGCTTCGGGATTGATCGGCTCGCCGACCGAACCCAGCAGGCGCAGCGATTTGCGCGAGGTGCGTGCGACCGGCTCGTCGCCGTCGCGCATCAACGCGCGGATCGCGGTCGGTGCGGTGTAGAAGATCGTGACCTGGTGCTTGTCGATCACTTCCCAGAAGCGCGATACGTTCGGATAGTTGGGCACGCCCTCGAACACCAGCGCGGTGGCGCCGTTGGCCAGCGGCCCGTACACGATGTAGCTGTGGCCGGTGACCCAGCCGACGTCGGCGGTGCACCAGTAGATGTCGTCCTCGCGCAGGTCGAACACGGTCTCGTGAGTGTAGGCGGCGTAGGCGAGATAGCCGCCGGTGGTGTGCAGCACGCCCTTGGGCTTGCCGGTGCTGCCGGAGGTGTAAAGGATGAACAGCGGGTCCTCGGCGTTCATGCGCTCGGGCTCGCAGCTGTCGGGCTGGCCATGGACCACCGCGTCGTACCAGCGGTCGCGCGGCATCTGCATGTCGACCGCGGCGCCGGTGTGGCGCACCACCAGCACGGTCTCCACCGAATTCGTGCCCGGCAGCTTCAGTGCGGCGTCGACGTTGGCCTTGAGCGGGATCTTCTTGCCGCCGCGCAAGCCTTCGTCGGCGGTGATGATGAGTTTGCTGGTGCAGTCGGCGACGCGGTCGGCGATCGAGTTGGGCGCGAAACCGCCGAACACCACCGAGTGGATCGCGCCGATGCGAGCGCAGGCCAGCATCGCGACCACCGCTTCCGGAATCATCGGCAGGTAGATGGTGATGCGGTCGCCCTTGCGCACGCCCAGCGCGCGCAACGCGTTGGCCAGGCGGCAGACGCGCGCGTGCAGGTCGCGGTAGGTCACGTGCTCGGCGGGCAGGTTCGGATCGTCGTGCTCGAACAGCAGCGCGGTCTTGTCGCCGCGCGCGTCCAGGTGACGGTCCAGGCAGTTGACGCTGGCGTTGAGCTCGCCGTCCTCGTACCAGCGGATGTGGAAATCCTCGAGCTGGAAGCTGACGTCCTTGATCTTGGTCGGCTTGCGGAACCAGTCCAGGCGCTCGGCGACGCGGCCCCAGAACGCGTCGGGCTGCTGCACCGATTCGGCGTACAGGCGCTCGTAGTCTTCCCGCGTGACCCGCGCCTGGGCGGCGAAGTCGGCGACGACGGGATAGACGGTGGCGGGCTGGTTCATGGGGTGCTCCGATGGGCGGTTGGACGTGGGACGTGGCGGTGGGGCGTGGTCGGTAGGACACGGGGAAGCTCGCGCAGGCGCGGGCGAACCTCCAGTGTGCCGCATCCGCCACGATAGCCGCCCCAGCCGCGATTTAGACCATGGTCGTACGCGGTGTCTGAACGCGGCTTTTTACGACCAATGGCGAATGGCCCCTCCCCGGTGCCGCGCGCAGGCTGGCCGCAGTCGCGCGTCCTGCGCGGCATTCCTCGGGAGGGAATCATGTCCATTCGCATCGCATCGCCAGCGGGGAGCGCGATCCGGCGGCGTCCGCTCGCTGCGGCCCTGTTGCTCGCACTGGCGCTGCCCGGTATGGCCTTCGCCCAGACGGCGAAGGAGAAGGAGCTGGAGGCGCGCGTCGCCCAGCTCGAAGCCATGGTCCAGCAGTTGGTCTCGCAGCAACAGCAGCAGCAAAGCCAGATCGCCGAGGTCAAGACCGCGCAGGCCACCGCGCCCGCGGCGCCGGTAGCGGCGACGGGCAAGCCCACGATCCAGACCGCGCCGATCACGCCCGGCGCCAATCCCGGCACGCGTTTCAGCTACGGCGGCTTCATCAAGCTCGACGGCTCGATCACTCAGACCAACGACGGCGACATCGCCGACGGTTCGGTCGGTCGCCTGTTCTATGTGCCCAAGGCGATCCCGGTCGGCGGCGGCCGCACCCGCGAGGGCGGTTCGGACACCGACATGGGCACGAACTTCTCTCGCTTCTGGTTCGCGGCCGACACCGACCTGGACAGCGGCGACAAGCTCAAGGCCTACCTGGAGTTCGATCTGTTCGGCGGCGGCAGCACCGCCTTCACCGGCAACGAAGTCGCCACCAACACCTATGCGCTCACCCTGCGCCAGGCCTACGTGACCTGGAACAACTGGCTCGCCGGCCAGACCTGGTCCAACTTCCAGGACACCGCGGCGCTGCCGGACACGGTCGACTTCCTCGGCCCGACCGAAGGCACGGTATTCGTGCGCCAGGCCCAGCTGCGCTACACCAAGGGCCCGTGGTCGTTCTCGATCGAGAACCCGGAGACGGTGTACACGCCGTTCCGCGGCAACATGGCCCAGGTCGCCGGCGACGACGGCACGGTGCCGGACGTGACCGCGCGCTACACCGCCAAGGGCGACTGGGGCCACTTCGGCGTCGGCCTGCTCGCGCGCCAGCTCAAGTACCAGAACGGCCCGGCCAGCGACAGCGGCACCGGCTACGGCGCCAGCGTCTCGGGCAAGTTCAACCTGGGCAAGAACGACGACCTGCGCTACATGGTCACCGCCGGCAGCGGCATCGGCCGCTACGTCGGCCTGGCGTTGAACAACGACGCCGTGCTCGATTCCACCGGCGGCCTGGAGAATATCGACCTGATCAGCGGCTTCGTCGGCTGGCGTCACGTGTTCAGCCCCAAACTGCGCACCAACCTGTTCTATTCGCGCGCCGAGTACGACAACGACACCGCCCTGACCGGCGTGGGCATCACCCGGTCGGCGCAATCGGCGCACGTTAATCTGATCTACTCGCCGCTGCCCAAGCTCGACGTCGGCGCCGAGCTGATCTGGGGCAAGCGCGAACTCGAGAACGGCGACTCCGGCGAGCTCAACCGCCTGCAGACGCACGTCAAGTACAGCTTCTAACCTTTAGGGGAACGCATCATGTCCAGCGTCACCGCCACCGCGTCGTCCGGATCCGGCGAGCTAACCAAAGGCCACAAGAAGGTCATCTTCGCGTCCAGCCTCGGCACCGTATTCGAGTGGTACGACTTTTATCTGTACGGCTCGCTCGCCGTCATCATCGGCAAGCAGTTCTTCGGCGGCCTCAACGACACCAGCCAGTTCGTGTTCGCGCTGCTGGCCTTCGCCGCCGGCTTCGCGGTGCGTCCGTTCGGCGCACTGGTGTTCGGCCGCCTCGGCGACATGATCGGGCGCAAGTACACCTTCCTGGTCACCATCGTGATCATGGGCCTGGCGACCTTCCTGGTGGGTATCCTGCCCAGTTACGCGACCATGGGCATCGCCGCGCCGATCATCCTGATCACCTTGCGCATGGCGCAGGGCCTGGCGCTGGGCGGCGAGTACGGCGGCGCGGCGACCTATGTCGCCGAGCATGCGCCCAACGGCAAGCGCGGCCTGTACACCAGCTTCATCCAGACCACCGCGACTCTGGGCCTGTTCCTGTCGCTGCTGGTGATCTGGGGCTGTCGCAATTACTTCGGCAAGGAAGACTTCGAGGCTTGGGCCTGGCGCATTCCGTTCCTGGTCTCGGTGCTGTTGCTGGGCGTGTCGGTGTGGATTCGTCTGCAGCTGGCCGAATCGCCGCTGTTCCAGCAGATGAAGGCCGAAGGCAAGACCTCCAAGGCGCCGATCACCGAGAGCTTCTTCTCCAAGAACGGCAGGATCGCCCTGCTCGCCCTGCTCGGCGCGACCGCCGGCCAGGCCGTGGTCTGGTACGGCGGCCAGTTCTACTCGCTGTTCTTCCTGACCAAGACCCTGGGCCTGGACCCGAACCGCGCCGACATCCTGATCGCCATCGCCCTGGCCCTGGCCACCGGCGGCTTCATCTTCTTCGGCTGGCTGTCGGACAAGATCGGCCGCAAGAAGATCGTGCTCGCCGGCTGCCTGATCGCGGTGTTCACCTACTTCCCGGTGTTCAAGGCGCTGACCCACAACGTCAACCCGGCGCTGGAATCGGCGGTGGCGAAGTCGCCGGTCACGGTGACCGCCGATCCGGAGCGCTGCGCGTTCCAGTTCGACCCGGTCGGCAAGGCGACCTTCAAGCAGTCCTGCGACATCATCAAGTCGGCGCTGGCCAAGAAGGGCATCCCGTACAACAACGCCCCGGCCGCGGCCGGCAGCGTCGCGACGGTGTCGATCGGCGGCGCCAGCCTCAACAGCTTCGAAGGCGAAGCGCTGGGCAAGGACGAGTTCAAGGCCCAGTCCGACGCGTTCGGCAAGCAGTTGAGCGAAGCGCTCAAGACCGCCGGCTATCCGGAAAAGGCCGACCTGGCCCAGGTCAACACGCCGGTGGTGATCGCGCTGCTGACCTTCCTGGTGCTGTTGGTGACCATGGTCTACGGTCCGATCGCAGCCTGGCTGGTCGAGTTGTTCCCGACCCGCATCCGCTACACCTCGATGTCGCTGCCGTACCACATCGGCAACGGCTGGTTCGGCGGTTTCCTGCCCTTCACCGCCTTCGCCATCGTCGCCGCCACCGGCAACATCTACAGCGGCCTGTGGTATCCGATCATCGTCGCGGCGATCACCGTGGTCATCGGCACCTTGTTCCTGCCCGAAACCAAGGACCGCGACATCCGCGACTGAGGTCGCCCCCGAACGACCCCACGTCGTATGCGGTAAGGCAACGCCGGCGCAAGCCGGCGTTGTTCTTTATGCGCCCGTCGCGCGACTGCGCTTATGCTCCGGCAACCGCGGATGCGGGTGCCAAGGAGCGCAGATAATGGAACTATCCGATCACGTTCATGAACGAGTTCAGGCCTTGTCCGCACAGGGCGACGCCAGCGCCGAGCAGGGTCGCTATCACGAAGCCCTGGAAAAGTACGTCGAGGCCTTGGGGCTGCTGCCCGAACCGACCACCGACTGGGAGGCCGCCACCTGGCTGCTCGCGGCGATCGGCGACGCGCATTTCCTTGCCGGCGATTACGAGCACGCGCGAGCGGCGCTCTCCGACGCGATGCATTGTCCGGACGCGATCGGCAACCCTTTCCTGCATCTGCGCCTGGGACAGTCGCAGTTCGAACTGGGAAATCTGGAACGCGCCGAAGACGAACTCACGCGCGCCTACATGGGCGCTGGCCCGAGCATCTTCAAACACGAAGACCCGAAGTACTTCGAGTACCTCAAGAGCGTTCTGAATGCGCCGGCCGATGGCGACGGGTAAGGCCACGGGCTCGTTCCGGGGCCGGAGCCGCCATCGCCAGCGCAACGGCTCAGGATGAAGCCGGCACCCGGCCCGACCGTCGCGCGGTCCACAGCGCCGCTGCGATTGCGGGATCGCCGGCGGAACCCAACACTGGCCGGAGTCGCGCGACGCCGCGGCTGCGCCCAAACTCAGACCCGGCCCCGGACCCCGCCATGAAACCGTCGATCCATCGCTACGACCCCAGCACCGAGTTCTACATCTCCGAGCAATGCCACATCGTCGAGCTGTCCAATCACGCCGACGATCCGGACGTCTCGATCGCGCGGGCGCGGGTTGCGCCGGGCGTGACCACACGTTGGCACCGGTTGAGCGGCACTACCGAACGCTACGTGATCGCCGAAGGCCTCGGCCGGGTGGAGGTCGGCGAACTGCCGCCGCAGGAGGTCGGGCCCGGCGACGTGGTGTTGATCCCGCCGGACTGCCGCCAGCGCATCGCCAACCTGGGCCACGGCGACCTGGTGTTCCTGGCGATCTGCTCGCCGCGCTTCCGGCCCGAGGCCTACCAGGACATCGACGAGGCGCCCCTGCCCTGCAGTTTCGACGACGCCTAGCGTCGCGTGCCCGCTGCTGCATTTCGGCGCGGCTTATCCGTGGGCAGCGCGAAGCGTCCGCTGTCTGCGAACGCGGCCTCGACGGTCCGCGCCAGACGCGCGCCGTAGACGCCGTCCGGGTCGAGGTCCGGGTCGTAGATCGTCAGTTCCAATCCGATCGCCTTGGGACTGGCCAGCAAAGGCGCGAGCAGGCTGCGCAGTTGGGCGAAGCTCAGGCCGCGCTCGTTGGGCGAATCCACTGCCGGCATCGTGCGTGTGTCGAGCACGTCGGCGTCCACGTGAATCCAATAGCCCTGGGTGTCGTCGGCTTCCAGCCGCATGCGCGCGGCGATGCCCGCGGCCTGCGCGCCGCCGCGGCGGATCTCATCGACGTCGATGCTGTGGATAGCGGACGCGTCGAAGCTCTCGGTCGCAGCGAACTCGCTGTCTTCGCGCGTGCGCGAGAGTCCCAACTGGACCACGTCGGATTCGCGCACGTACGGCGACAAGCCGTCGATATCGGTCAGCGCTGCCGGGCCGTGTCCGGTCGCCAGCCCGAGGTCCAGGCCGGCCGCGGTGTAGTAGCCCTGGTAGCGCTTGCGGTTGCGCGCATAGGAATAGTCGTCGTGCGCATCGACGAAGGCCAGGCCGTAGCGCCCGCGACGCTTGAGAGCGAGGCTGGAACCGAGCAGCACGCTGCAATCGCCGCCCAGCACGAGCACGAACTCGCCGCGTCCCAGCAACGGCGCCAGGCGGTCGGCGAGCGTGCGCGAGTATTCGCTCAAGGCCGCGCCGTTGCGGAAGCCGACGGCGTGGTCGGGGTCGGGCGAATACGCCGGCGCTGCGACGCGTCCGGCATCGCGCGCGCCCAGGCGCTGGAGCAGACCGGTGGCGCGCAGCGCGTCGGGCGCCTTGCGCGCACCGGGTTCGACGCCGGGCGCGGGTGGGCGCAGACCGAGATTGCTGGGCGCGTCGATCGCGACGATGCGTGCCGGCGGCGCGGCGACGGCGGTCGTCGCTGGCGTACAGGCGCCGGCGGCCACGCCCACGCCGGCGGCGAGCAGGCCGGTTTCGAGGCAGCGACGTGCGAGGCGCAGGTTCCGGCTCATGGCGGATAACCTTTAAATATACTTTTGACGGTTATATGCCCGCGAGCATAACCTGTCAATATCGCTTAGCAGGTTACGCATGCGCACCGAACACCACGCCTTCCAGCCCGCCGACCTGGTCGCCGGTCACCTCGCTCTCGACCTGGCCAACACCGTCACCGCGCGCGACACCCAGCCGCGCGACTGGCTGGACGATTACGACGCGCTGCTGCGCTGGGCGCGGCAGTCCGGTCACTACGCGCGCGCCGACCTGGCCAAGCTGGAAGAATTGGCGAACGCCGAGCCGGCCAAGGCCGCCGCCGCCTTGAACCGCTGCAAGACCCTGCGCGAAGCGCTGTGCGCGATCCTGTACGCGCTCGCACAGGACACGTCGCCGGCAGCCGACGATCTGGCGACCTTGGACAAGGCGCGCCTGGCCGCGTCGTCTGCGGCCCGGTTGGTAGCGCGCAAGGGCCGCCTGCTGGCCGAGTGGTCGGTCGAGCGCTCGGGGCCGGACCTGATCGCGCACGTGGTCACCGCACACGCGATCGACCTGCTCAAGGACGCCCAGCTCGACCGCCTGCGCATCTGCGACGGCCACGACTGCGGCTGGGTGTTCATCGACAGCTCCAAGAACGGCCGCCGCCGCTGGTGCGACATGGCCACCTGCGGCAACGTCGCCAAGGCGCGCCGGCACCAGCAACGTACCAGCGCGGCGCGCTGAACCGCGCCCAGGAAGATGCGCAGGCGCGTCAAACCGCGCGTCCAGGCGAGTGCTAACGTTTGCGCAGATTCCGGAGTCGCGCCATGAACCTCATCCGCGCCGCACTGCTGCTCGCCGTACTCCACGCCGCACCGGCCACGGCCGCCGACGACATCGACTTCGTGCGCGGCTGCTGGGTGTCGCGGGCGACGCCGGGCGGCCCGATCGACGCCTTCCTGCGCCTGCTGCCCGACCGCGAGATCAAGGACGCGCTCAGCGGCCACGCCATGAGCGCGACCGGCGATCCGCCGGTGCCGCGGCTCGATCTGATGTTCGCGCGCGACGGCAGCCTGCTGGGCCTGCGCCGGCCGATTCCGAACTACGAGGCGTTGGACGCGCGCCTGCTGGACCACTACGCCCGCGTGCCGCAGGTCGGCGCCGCGTTGCTGACCGGCAACGGCCAGGTCGCGGCCTACGCGCAGGAAGACGCGGACGAATGGATCGTGGTCAAGGCCCACGACGAACGCCTGTCGATCCAGCGCGTCGGCGCGGACGGACGCGTCGCCGAGACCTATTTCGACGGCGAGCGCGACGGCTGCGACTGAGTCGCGCTACAGCACCTTGGCCGCCTGCAGGCCGCGCGCAGCCAGGTCGATCGCCGCGTTCGGATCGAGATCGCGCGCACCGACGACGCAACTGACGAACACGTAGGAATGCCGGCCGCGCCGGACGTGGCCGATCAGCCAGCGCACGCCGCGGCGTTCGCGGTCGGTGGTCGATCCGGTCTTGGCGCTGAGTACGGTACCGGCCGGCCAGGGCGCGGCGAACGCGTGTTCGCCCAGCGAATTGACGACGCGGCCCTGCGGCTGCACCAGCATCGCCTTGACCTGGGCGATCGCGCGCTTGGACAGCGGCAGGCGGCCGGCGTAGAGATCGAGCAGGAAGCGCTGCTGTTCCTGCGGCGAGATCGTCAGGGTATCGCCGAGCCAGAACCGGGTCAGGGCGCCGCTGGCGTCCTCGTTGCCGTAGTGGATCTTGTGCAGGTAGTCGGCCTCGCGCTGCGTGCCGAGTCGTTCCGCGATGCGCTGGAAGTACCACACCACCGAGTTGCGCATCGCCGAGGCCAGATCATGGTCGCGCCGCGACGAAGCCGGCCAGTCGCCCTGGCCGTCGAAAGCCATGCGCTCGTCGGGGCCGGAGACCACAGCCGCGTCCAAGGCGAACAGGGCGTGCGGAACCTTGAACGTGGAGGCCGGGCTGTAGCGCTGCGTGCAGGCCTGGGCCGGATCGCGGCGCAGTTCGCCGACACCGACTTCGTAGAGCAGGAAACAGGATTCGGTGGCGGCCTGGGCCGTATCGGCCGCGCGCAGCGGCGGCGCGGCGAAGGCGCCCAACAACGCGATCGAAACCAGCAGACGACGGAATCCGCTCATGGACGACCCTAGGAGGCGATAGGCGCAGGGAGTCTACTGCGGCGGCGAGGCCAGTTCGCGTGCGTCCAGCGAACCGTCGCGGTTGCGGTCCTGCTTGCGGAAGGTCTCGGCCAGTTGCGCCCGGTGCTGTTCGCGGGTGAGCGCGTTCTGGGCGCTGCGGCGGCTGGGCGGGAACTCGTCGACCTCGAGCACGCCGTTGCGGTTCTTGTCCATCGCATCGAAGCCGTAGCTCAACCAGTCCTGGTATTCGACCAGCGAAACCTTGCCGTCGCCGTCGCCGTCCATGCGCGACAGATAGTCGCCGGTGGAGCGGACCTGGGCCGCGGCCAGTGCGGGCAGCAGCATGGGCAGACAAAACGCGAGGACGGTAAGCGGACGGCGCATGCGCGAGGAGACGGTGCGAGGGGTGTGCGCAGCCTGACGCGCGCGCGCGTCGCAGACAAGCCTGGGCGCGGCTGGCGTGGGATGCGATTCAGCCTGCGGGCGCGCAACTCCAGAAACGCATGGCCGGCCACAGGGGCCGACCACGCGCGGGCGATACAGGGGATCGCCCTGGGGGAGCTGGTACAGAAACTGATTACGGCAGCTGGCAGCAACCGATGCGCTGCCCACCGTACTTGCAGCCCGGCTTGATCGGGCAGCCCGTATCCGGGTGGGTACCGAACGCCTGCGCGGCGCCGAAACCCAGGGTGCCGACAATCGCGATCGCGAACACGACCGCCTTCAGACGCTTCGACAAAACCTTCATCGCTCTCTCCCTAATGACTGAACCGCGACCTGCCTTTCCGTGGCATGCAACGCGGTCAAGATGGTGGGCACCTGCTCCTTGGTATCGATTTTTCCGGCATGCGAATACACAACGCGGCCGTCGCGATCGACCACGACCAGCAGCGGCACCAGATTGACGTTGAACAGCGCGCGGATCTTCGGCGTCGACAGCGCGACCGGGAACCCGAAGCCGCGCGCGCGCAGGTAGGCGGCCAGGCCGGGCGCGTCCGGGCGGGCGACGCCGAACATCTGCACGCGCGCCGGATCGTGGCGCTGCAAGGCGCGGCCCAGATCGAGGATCGCGGGCACCGAGGCTTCGCAGACCGGGCAGCTGGGATCGAAGAAGTACAGCACCTGGCGGTCGCCGGAGGCGCGGCCGAGCACGACGGATTCGCCGGCAAGCGTTTCTGCTTGGGTATCGGGCAACCAGGCGCCGACGCGCGGCTTGGCGCCTTCGGCGATCAGAGCGGCATAGTCGCTGCGCAGCTGGCGGTTCTGCACGCCCAGCATGACGACCAAGGCGCAGGCCAGCGCCAAAGCGACATAGGCATAGCTCTCCCTGCGCATACACGCACCTCCCTGTGGCCTTCGCCTGCGTATCGCGCGCTTGCAGCGCGGATCGCGTCCTGGCATCGAAGCTAACACCGCCGATGCGAGCGCCGCAACCGAGGCGGCCACAGTGAGACTTCGGTGTGAAGATCGCGCCCGGGCGAGGCGCAAACGAAAAGCCCGCGCATCGCTGCACGGGCTTTCGAGATTGCAATTACAAGGTGCGGATCAGGCGCGCGCGGGCGCCAGCGCGTAGCCCTTGAGGCGTGCAGAGAAAGCCTGCAGCGCCTGGATGCCGCTGGCTTCGGCCTCGGCGCACCAGGCATGCAGCTTCTGCAGCGTGGCCTGGGCGTCGTGCGAACGGTCGTCCAGCACCTGCGCCAGACGCTGGCGGAAATCGGCAAGAGTGGCCATGCGCGGACGCTCGGCGACCCAGTTCTGCAGACGCTCGCGGGCGTCGCCGTCGAGCCAGCGGCCGCCGTCGGCCAGGCCCTTGCGCAACTTGCGCGGCAGCGCGCGCATGCGGTCGCCGGCATTGGCGGCTTCCTCGCGCAGCGCCGGCAGGGTGACGCTGCGGTAGTAGTCGGTCATGGCCTGGAAGCGGATCGCGAGCAGCGCCTTGAGCGTCTCGGCGTCGGGCATGGCGATGTTCGGACGCACGTCCAGCGACGGCGCCACGCGCAGCACCTTGGCCAGACGCACGGCCTGCAGGCCGCGGATCACGGTCCAGCCGATGTCGAACTCCCACTTGCGCAGGGCGAACTTGGCCGAACTCGGGAACGCGTGGTGGTTGTTGTGCAGTTCTTCGCCGCCGATCCAGAAACCCCAGGGGGTCAGGTTGGTCGCGGTGTCGGTGGTTTCGAAATTGCGGTAGCCCCACCAGTGGCCGAGGCCGTTGACCACGCCGGCGGCCCAGAACGGGATCCACAGCATCTGCACCGCCCACACCGCGACGCCGGCGA
>CAMLID010000099.1 GCA_946480055.1 uncultured Lysobacter sp.
TCGGGCACCGACACGCAGATGTGGCCGAAGCCGCGCGGCTCGCTGTTGCCGTGGTGGTAGGCGAAGCCGGCCTCGTCTTCGGTGCCGTGGTTGTGGGTGAGTTCGAGCACGCCGCGCTGGCTCAGCAGCCATTCGCCGCGTGCGGGTTCCTCGGCCGGGATCTGCGCCGGGTCCGGCACCAGCACCAGGAAATACAGACTGAACTTGGCCTCGGCGAAATCGCGCTTGCGCACCAGGGTGAAGCCGAGCACGCGGGTGTAGAAGTCCAGCGACTTGGCCGGCTCCTTGATCCGCAGCATGGTGTGGTTGAACACGAAGTCGCGGGTGGCGGCTTCGGGCCGGGCGGTCACGCCGGGCACAGCGTCGAGTTCGGTCTGCAGGGACATGGCGGGGCCGGAGTCGAAGGGGAACGGAAGATATGAGGACGCGCGGCGTCCGCCTCAAGCCGCCGCGTCGTGCGGACGCGGCTGGCGCTGCAGGGACAGCAGCGCCATCAGCGCCGCCAAGGCGAGATAGGCGCCGATGAACTGCCAGGCGATGATGCGCGGCAAGCCCTCCAGCGCCCAGGGCAGATAGATGCCGCCGCGCGGATCGACCGAGTGGATGATGCCGAACAGCGACAACGCCGCGCCTGCGAGCAGGAACGCCGAGGCGCGCAGCAGCCGCCCGTCGACCATGGCCGCGACCGCGGACGTCCAGATCATCGAGGTCATGATGAAACCGTTGCCCAGAGTCACGATCACCGCCAACTCCGGCAGGCCGTGGCCGTCGAGCGCGCTCATCAGCTGGGCGTGATGGTCCGGCGCGATCCAGCCCGGATTGCCGGTCTTGATCGCGAGCATGTAGGCCACCGAAGGCAGGAAGCCGAACACCATCGCGGTCGCGTGCTTGCTCGGCGTGGCCTGGAAGGCCTGGGTGGTGATGTCGAGCGCGACGTAGACGATGATCGGCGCCAGCACCGCCAACGGCAGCCATTGCACCAGCCCCGAGACGATGCCGAGCATGCCGCCCAGGCCGACGAACAAGCCGGTCAGCAGGGTATAGCCGCTGCGCGCGCCCATGTGCTTGTACGCGGGCTGGCCGATGTAGGGCGTGGTCTGGGCGACACCGCCGCAGAAGCCTGCGATCAGGGTCGAGAAGGCTTCGGCGAGCAGGATGTCGCGGGTGCGGTAGTCGTCGCCTGCGGCGCGCGCGCTCTCGCTGACGTTGATGCCGCCGACCACCATCAGCAGGCCAAACGGCAGCAGCAGCGGCAGGTAGGGCACGGTCGCCGGAAGACCGTCGAGGAAGCCCAGGGTCGGCCACGGCAGCACGATCTGCAGCGGCACCGCTTGCGGCCAATGGAAGCCCGGCGCACCCAGGCCGAGCGCGCCCAGGCCGTAATACAGCGCGGTGCCGAACACGAAGGCGACGAACACCCCGGGCAGCTTCACCGGCAGCCGGCCCTTGGCGATCAGCACGTACAGCAGCAGGCCGAGAGTGACGAAGCCGACCAGCGGCGAGCGCAGGGTTTCGACCAGCGGCAGGAAGCCCATCAGCACCAGTGCCACGCCGGCGATCGAACCCAGCAGGCCGGCGCGCGGGATCAGGCGGGTGACCGCGTCGCCGGCGAAGGACAGCACGAACTTGAGCAGGCCCATCACGATCAACGAGGCCATGCCCAACTGCCAAGTCGCGATCGCCGCGGCCTGCTCGTCCAGGCCGGACTGCTTGTAGGCGACGAAGGCCGGGCCCAGCACCAGCAAGGCCATGCCGATGCTGGTCGGCGCGTCCAGGCCCAGCGGCATCGCGGTCACGTCGTCGCGACCGGTCTTGGCGGCCAGGCGCCGCGCCATCACCGTGTAGATCAGGTTGCCGACCAGCACGCCGAAGGCGGTGCCGGGAAACATGCGCGTGTACACGATCTCGGCCGGGAAGCCGAAGATGCCGATCAGCGCCGCCGCGATGAAGCCCAGGATGGACAGGTTGTCCACCACCAGGCCGAAGAAACCGTTGAGGTCGCCGGCGACGAACCAGCGGCGTGGGGAGGTGACGGTCATCGGCTGTCCTGGTGCTGCGGTGGGCGACCTGAGATTGTGCGGGCTGGACCGGCCGCGCGAACAGCGCCGGCGCTAGAACGAAACGTCCGCCCGCTGGCGCGACCACAGCACCGACTGGTGACCGCTGGCGCGTTTCCAGGCCGCGCGGACCGCCTCGATGTCGGCGCTGCGCGCGCGCGTGTCCTCGTGCAGCACCACCAACACCTTGGCGCGCTGGCGTTCGGGACCGGCGGCGCCGCGGAACAGCCATTGGCCGTAGCCGTCGAACACGGTCAGGCCATCGGGAAAGCGCGGCGTGACTTCGCGGTCGAGGAAGGCGCGCCATTGCGCTTCGTCGACCTGGGTCTGCGGTTGGCCCTCGGTGCCGACGCTGAAATAGAGCTCGCTGCGGATCCAGCCCGCCGCATCGGCGGGCCGCGCGGCATCGCCGTGCATGGCGGCGTCGACGCGGGGTGCGGGCGCGGTGGTCGCACAGGCGCTCAGGGCGATGCACAGCGACAGCAACAGGGCTCGGCGCAGCATCGTCGTTCCTCGTTCGGCGGTGGGACCGGCGCAGAGTGCCACGAACTTGGGGCGACGCGTGGGGCCGCGGCCGTTTCGCCGCGAGGGTGAAACGGCCGCGCGACTATTGAGTGCGACTGCGCAGGGCGGCCGGACGTATCGCCGGGTGTCGCGCTCAGTCCGCGCCGACGCGCACCACGAGCTTGCCGAAGTTGCGCCCTTCGAGCAGTCCGATGAACGCCGTCGGAGCACTCTCCAGCCCTTCGACCCGATCCTCGCGCAGCTTCACCCGGCCGCTCTCGACCCACTCGCCCATGTCGCGACGGAAGGCCTCGAAGCGATCGGCGTAGTGATCGAGGATGATGAAGCCCTGCATGCGGATGCGCTTCTGCAGCAGCGTCGCCATCGCCCGCGGCAGCCTATCCGGGCCAGCCGGCAAAGATTCTTCGTTGTAGTGCGCGATCACACCGCAGACCGGCACCCGCGCGTTGTTGTTGAGCAACGGCAGCACCGCGTCGAAGACTTCGCCGCCGACGTTCTCGAAATAGACGTCGATGCCGTCCGCGCAGGCGGCGGCGAGGCGTTCGGCCAGTTGCGGATCGCGGCGGTCCAGACAGACGTCGAAGCCGAGTTCCTCGACCGCGTAGCGGCATTTGTCGGTGCCGCCGGCAATGCCGACCACGCGCGCGCCCTTGAGCTTGGCGATCTGCCCGACCACCGCACCGACCGCCCCGGTCGCCGCAGCCACGACCACGGTCTCGCCCGGCTTGGGCTGACCGATATCGAGCAGGCCGACATAGGCGGTGAACGCGGGCATGCCGAGACCGCCCAACGCCAGCGAGGGCTGCGCCATGTCGCCGAGCGCGAGCAGATCGCGCCCGTCCGACAGCGCGTAGTCCTGCCAGCCGGCGCTGCCTAGCACCAGGTCGCCGACTCGGTATTGCGGATGCTTGGACGCGACGACGCGGCTGACCGTGCCGCCCACCATGGGCTCGCCCAGGCGCACGCCCGGCGCGTAGCTGGTGCCGGCCTCGTCCATCAGGTTGCGCATGTAAGGGTCGAGCGACAGGAACAGCGTGCGCAGCAGCACCTGTCCTTCGTCCGGGGTCGGCACGGCGCTCTGGTCGATGCTGAAGTCTTGCGGTGTCGGCACGCCGCGCGGGCGCGCTGCCAGAAGGATGCGGCGATTGAAGGTGTCGCTCTGCGGCATGGGGCAATCCTGTGGGGTGGGAGCTTCGGGGGCACCGGCACCTCATGGGTGCCGGTGGGCGTGGACGGTGTGACGACAGGAAGCGAATAGACCGGTCGTCTACGGATAAAGCAAAGAGAAAGGCGGAAGGGCCTGCGCCGTCCCGCCTCAGGTGTAGAGCGCCAGACCCAGCAACTGCCGCGTGCCCACCATGGCCGTGTCCAAGGGCGCGCGGTCGCGGGCGATCTTGGCCAGCAGGCTGGCGCCGAGCCAGCTCTGGTAGAGCGCGAGCGCAGCCGCGTTCGCGTCCGGCGGGGCCGACAGCGAACCGTCCTGCCTGCCCTCTTCGATGCAGCGCGCCAGGCGTTCGACGATGCCGCGGGTCCCGCGCTCCAGCGCCGCGCGCATGCTCTCGGACAGGTCGCAGACCTCCGCGCCCAGCTTGACCACGAGGCAGCGGCTCTGGGCCTGATCGCCGGTCTGCGAGTCCAGCCAATCGTGGAAGTAACCGATCAGGCGTCGCGCGGCCGGCCCCGGCTGCGCCAGCAAGGCATCCATGTGCGCCAGATAGTCGCGGAAATAGGCTTCCAGCACGGCCTCGCCGAAGGCCTCCTTGGAGCCGAAGTAGTGATAGAACGAGCCCTTCGGCACCTGCGCCGCGGCCAGGATCTCGGCCAGGCCGACCGCGCTGAAACCCTTGCGCAGCAACAACGGATGGGCCACGTCGAGGATGTGCTGACGGACATCGGCAGAGGCAGAGGCAGAGGCGGTGGCGGTGTTCATGGCTTCGAACTCTAAGCGCCATTAGACCGGTCGTCTAGAACGATGGGCAGGACATAGCCTCCCGGAGCGGGAACGCCGGATTGCCATCCGAGGCCCGAGGTCCTCAGCTCGTCGCTGGAACCCGGGCTCGATCAGTAGGCAGAAGGGCGGGGCTGCAAGGACATCCCGCTATCGGGGGTGCCGATGCCGGCTGCGGATAAAGACAACTGCGACGGCGACGTCTAATCGCCCCGCTGCCGAAGCACCGAAGCTTCGCCACCGCAGACTCGCCCGCCCCAAAATCGGCGCTAGTCGAGGAACCGCGTGCGTTGCTCCGCCGTCGGCAGCAGGCAATGCTCGTAACGCCCAAACCAGCGGTAGCGGTTGCGCGCGATCAGGCGATACAGCGGATCGCGCAAGACGCGCGGCAGCCAACGGATCGACGCGCCCACGCGCCAGATCCCGCCCAGGCCGACCAGCACCCGCGCGATCGCATCGGTGTCGGTCCAGGCGCGGCCGTCCTCGACCAACAGGAACGAAACCGGATCGTCCGGATCCAGCCCATGCGCCGCCAGCAAACCGCGACCGTGCGCGCCCTGCATCGCCGCAAAGCGATAGCGGTGCTTGCGGTCGTGACGCAAGAGGAAGCCGATCCAGCCGTTGCACAGCACGCAGACGCCGTCGAAGACGATCACCGAACCGCTTTCGCCAGTTGCCGCACCCGACTCTGCAGCTTCGAGCCGAGCCGAGCCATTCGCGGCAGCGCCGGCCTGGCCGACGCCGCCCGCGGCGCGTTCGTCGTTGGCCGTATCAATCGACATCGAGCCAACCCCGGTAGTGCACCAGCAACCCCGCCAGCGGCAGGGCCGCGCGCACGTCGAAACGGTAGCGACCGTCTTGCTCGGACTCGGTCGCGCGCACGCCGGCGAACCAGCGCGCGGGCAATGCCAGGCCCAGCGTGCGTACGCGCTGCACGCGCCAGGCCACCGCACCGTCTTCGACGTCGAGGGCGAAACCGAAACGCACCAGCCCCAGGCGTTCGCACAGCAGACCGTCCTGCGCCCACAGCCGCGAAGGCATGGCATGGCCGGCGAAGCGACGCGTCCAGCGTTCGGATGCGGCGTCGCCGGCGATCTCCACTTCGATCGCGCCCGCATACGCCGGCGGCAACCTCGCCGCCCAGGCGCACAGACGCGACAGCCAGGAGCGACCGCGCTCCGCCACCACCTCGCCGCGATAGACGCGCAGCCCCTGGCGCCCGTGCAGGGCGCGCAGGCGTGCAGACAGAAAGTCGTAACGCGGGCCCAGCACCTGCCGATACAGGCCGGGCGTGGCAGCCGTCGCGGCGATGGCAGAGCGCGAGGTATCGGCGGAATAAGCGTTCATGGAGAGACGCCGCTCAGTCCGGCCGCGAGTACTCGCGGCCGTCGTAGCTCAGGCGGTCGCTGCGCGTCTCCGTCTCGGCGACGCCTTCCACGCATTCATCGCCCTTGAGCGACTGGCGCGTGCTCTTGTCGACGGTGCGCAGGATCAGTCCGGCGTAACCGTGATCGCGCTTGCCGTCGACCGCGAGCGTGCTGCGGCTGCTGTGGAATTCGCCGTCGCAGCGGGTGTCCCAGTCGCCGTTGTCGGATTCCATCTCGATATCGCGCAGCACCGGCCGGATCGTAGCGCCGTCGAGCACGTACAGGCTCAGCCGCGTGCCGCTGTAGGGGTTGGGGCGCGAGGTATTGGCAGAGTTCACCCGCACACCGAAGGCCGTGGTGCTCTCGTTGAGACGGTAGCGCGCCGTGTCCAGGGCGATCCCGGTGATCCGGATCGCATCGGACTGCAGGGCATCGTTCTCGCGATATCGCTGGGCGATGCGCTCGTGCGCCGAGTCGGCGACCAGCAGTTCCAGGTCGGCGCTGCCTTCGTCGTCGAAGGTGTTCTGGTGCTGCAGCATCACCGCGATCAGGGTCTTGTCCGGCGATGCCGGCCAGACCTTGCAGGCGACCTCGCCCAGGTTGATCCAGCGCGGCGAGGCGCCGGGCAGGCGCAGCATCTCGCCGTTGTCGCCGGTTTCGCCCTGGGCGCCGGGATAGGCGGCGGTGAGCAGCGAATACATGCGCGACTGGCAATCCTCCGCGGCGAACGCCTGCGGGGCCAGCGCCAGCGACAGCAGCAGGACGGCGACATGGCGAAACGGTTTGCGCATCACTCGCTCCAGATGAGGGTGGCCATGCGGCCGCCGCGCTGGTCGCGACGGTGCGAATAGAAGCGCTGCGGATCGGAGATCGTGCACAGGCCGCCGCCATGTATGTTCGCTGGAACGAGGCCCGCCGTGGCCAAACGACGGCGCGCTAGCGCGTACAGATCGACGCGCCAATGCTGTGGACGAGTCGCGACGAAGGCGTGGGCGGCGGCGCGGTCCTGGGTAACGAAAGCGTCGTAGACCTCGGCGCCGATTTCGTAATGCTGCGGGCCGGCAGCCGGCCCCAGCCAGGCGATCAGGCGCCGCGGCGGCGTGCGCATGGCCGCGACCGTCGCTTCGAGCACGCCCGCGGCCAGGCCGCGCCAACCGGCGTGGGCGGCGCCGACTTCGCTGCCGTCGTCGGCTGTAAACAGCACCGGCAGGCAGTCGGCGGTGAGGATGGCGAGTACGGTGCCGGGGGTGGAGGTAACCGAAGCGTCGGCTTCGGGCTCCGGGGCGCCCTCATCCCAGCCCTCTCCTGCGGGCGGGAGAGGGGGCGTTTGCGCGGCGATCTGTGGGACGTCGCTGGCCGCCGCGCTTCCGAGATCCGCACGCACCTGAGCAGCGCCATCGAAACGCACGACACCCACCCCGTGCACCTGCCGCAGCCAGCGCGGCGGCGACGGCAAGGCCGCGTGTTCGATCAGGGCCGCCCGATTGCGCAGCACCGCCTCGGCCTCGTCGCCGGCGCGCAAGCCCAGATTGAAACGGTCGAACGGCGGCGCCGACACGCCCGGCCCCGTGCGCAGCGTGGTGAAGCCGCGCACGTTGGCCGGCGCGGGCCAGTCGGCAGGCAGCCAGGCGTCGCCGTCGCGCATGGCTCAGCGCGCCTTTTCGGCCGCGGCGACGGTGTCGTCGTGCAGGGTCTTGATCAGTGCGCGCATGTCGGCCGGCACCGGCGCGGTGCATCGCACCGGCTCGCCGCTGACCGGGTGGGCGAACTCCAGGGTCTCGGCGTGCAGGGCCTGGCGACGGAAGCCGCGCAGGGCCTCGACCAGCGCCTCGGTCGCGCCGCGCGGCAGCTTGAGCGGGCCGCCGTACAGCGGATCGCCGACGATCGGGTGCTTGAGGTGCTGCATATGCACACGGATCTGGTGGGTGCGCCCGGTCTCGAGCCGGCATTCCAGCAGGGTGTGGGCGCGGAAGCGTTCGCGCAGGCGGTAGTGGGTGACCGCGTCGCGGCCGTCCTCGCGCACCGCCATGCGGATGCGGTCGCGCGGGTGCCGGTCGATCGGCGCGTTGGCGGTGCCTCCGGAGACCAGCGCCCCCACCACCACCGCCAGGTACTGGCGATGCACTTCGCGCGAGGACAGCTGCTCGACCAGGGCGGTGTGCGCCGGCAGGGTCCGCGCCACCACCATCACCCCGGAGGTGTCCTTGTCGAGGCGGTGGACGATGCCGGCGCGCGGCAGCGCGGCCAACGAGGGGTCGCGGTGCAGCAGCGCATTGACCAGGGTGCCGGCGGGATTGCCGGCGCCCGGATGCACGACCAGGCCGGCCGGCTTGTCGATCACGATCACGTGCTCGTCTTCGTACAGCACGTCCAGCGCGATGTCCTCGGGCTCGGAGTGCGTCTGGATATCGAGTACGGCGGTCAGGGTGACGGTTTCGCCGCCGCGCACGGGATCGCGCGGGCGGACTTCGCGGCCGTCGAGGCGGGCATCGCCGGACTTGATCCAGGCGGCCAGCCGGGAGCGCGAATAGTCCGGGAACAACTCGGCCAGGACCGCGTCGAATCGACGCCCGGCGGCGCTGTCGGGCACGGTGGCCTGGAGGGGGTTTACGGACTCGTTCATCGGATGGGCAGGATTCAGGGGCAAGGCGCAGGGACTGCTATTATCGGCTCTTCGTGCCTCCGGCGCCCGCGAACCTTGCCATGACCCTTCGTTTCGCCCCTTCACTCCGCCTCGTCCGACTGCTGTCCCTGTTGCTGATCGTGGTCCTCGCTGGGTCTGGCTGCGGCCGGCTGGGCAAGATGTTCAAGGACAAGGATGCGGACGAGGGCCAACCGGTCGAAGCGCTGTACACCAAGGCCCATACCTCGATGACCAACGGCAACTGGGCCGCTGCGGAGGGCACGTTCAAGCGCCTGGTCGCGCAGTACCCCTACGGCCCGTACACCGAGCAGGCCCTGGTCGAGACCGCCTACGCCCAGTTCAAGTCCGGTAAGCACGACGACGCGATCAGCAGCATCGACCGCTTCATCCGCACCTACCCGACCCACCGCTACGCCTCCTACATGTACTACCTGCGTGGCCTGGTGAACTCCAGCCGCGACACGGTGTTCCTGCAGCGCGTGTGGCGCCTGGACGCCAGCCGCCGCGACCTGGCCACGCCGATGCAGGCCTACAACGACTTCGCGATCGTCGCCGACCGCTACCCCAACAGCCGCTACGCCGCCGACGCACGCCTGCGCATGATGGCGCTGCGCGACACGTTCTCGCGCCACGAGCTCGACGTCGCCCTGTACTACCTGCGCCGCACCGCCTACGTGGCCGCGGCCGAGCGCGCCAAGTTCCTGCTCGAGACCTACCCGCAGAGCAAGTACCAGAACGACGCGGTCGCGACCCTGGCGGTGGCCTACACCGGCCTGGGCAACGAGACCCTGGCCGCCGACGCCAAGCGCGTGCTGCAGCAGAACGACCCCAACCACCCCTACCTGCAGGGCGACTGGCCGGATTACCCGGGCAACTGGCGCAAACTCAACCCGTTCGCGGGCGAGAAGTCGGCTCTGGACAACCAGGACCGCAACGCCAAGTAAGCCCAGGCTTACCCCGCGATGTTCCAGACGCCGCCTTCGGGCGGCGTCTGCGTTTGCGGGGTTCGGACTCGCGGATGGGCCGGGCGGGCGAGCGCGACGGCTCGGGCGATGCGGTTGTCACCCATCCTGCGGGGGGCGCATGTCGCGGCTTGAGTAGGATGCGGTGAGCCGGAGGCGAACCGCATCGCGGCCGCCGGCGCCACCTACATCCGCTGCACGCCCAACACCACGTTGAGCCGACGCACACGCCGCATGACGTCGGCCAGGTGGCGGCGGTCGGCGACCTCGATCGAGAACCGCATGATCGCGATGTTGGAATCGCGCTCCAGGTATTCGACGCGGTCGATGTTGGACTCGGCCTCGGCGATCGCCGCGGCGACCTGCGCCAGCGCGCCCGGGCGGTTGTCGACCTCGATCCGCAACGCCGCGCCGAAGTCGCCGCTGACCTGGCGGTCCCAGCCGATCGGTACCCAGCGGTCCGGCGATTTGCGGTACTCGGCGACGTTGGGGCAGTCCAGCCGGTGCACCACGATGCCCTTGCCGGCGGTGTGGTAGCCCATGATCTCGTCGCCGGGCAGCGGCAGACAGCAATTGGCGAAGCTGATCACGCCGCGCTCGGCGCCGGTGATCAGGATCTTGTCTTCGGTCAGGCGCGGGCGGTCGATCCCGCGCCCGCGCGGTTTGCCCGGGGTCTCGCGCGCGAGCGCCAGCGCGACCTGGTTGGGCATGCGGTTGCCTAGCGCGATATCGGCCAACAGCGCTTCCAGACGCGGGTAGCGGCTTTCGCTCAGATACGCTTCCAGGCGTAGCGCCGGCACCCGGTCCAGCGAGGTCTCCAGCGCTTCCAGGGCGCGATCGAGCATGCGGTGGCCGAGCTGGACCGCGTCCTCGTGTTCGAGCTGCTTGAGCTGCTGGCGGATCGAGGTGCGGGCCTTGCCCGAGACCACGAACTCCAGCCACTGCGGCTTCGGCGTCGAAGACTTGGCGGTGATGATCTCCACGCGCTGGCCGCTGGCGAGTTTGGTCCGCAGCGGCACCAGCTTGCTGTCGACGCGCGCGGCCACCGCGCGGTTGCCGACGTCGGTATGCACGGCGTAGGCGAAGTCCAGCGCGGTGGAATTGCGCGGCAACGAGAGGATGTCGCCCTTGGGCGTGAACAGGTAGACCTCGTCCGGGAACAGGTCGACCTTGACGTTCTCGAGGAACTCCAGCGACGAGCCGGTCGAACGCTGCGACTCGACCAGGCTGGCGATCCAGCTGTGGGCGCGGCTCTGGGCGCTGTTCGGGCCTTCCCCGCCGTGCTTGTAAGACCAGTGCGCGGCGATGCCGCGCTCGGCGATCAGGTCCATCTCTTCGGTGCGGATCTGCACTTCCACCGGCGAGCCGTAAGGGCCGAACAGCACCGTGTGCAGCGACTGATAGCCGTTGGCCTTGGGGATGGCGATGAAATCACGGAAGCGCGAGTCCAGCGGCTTGTACGCCGAATGCACCACGCCCAGCGCGTGATAGCAATCGGGCACGCTCTTGACCACGACCCGGAAGCCGAACACGTCCATGACCTGGGTGAAGCTTTTGTGCTCGTGGTGCATCTTGGTGTAGATGCTCCACGGCGACTTCACCCGGCTGATCAGGCGGTGCTGGAGTTTCTCTTTCGCCAGGCGCTGGGCCAGGTGCGCTTCGATCTGCACCAAAGACTCGCGTCGCACTACCGGCTGGGTGCGGATGCGCTTCTCGATCACCGCATGGCGCCAGGGATGCAGGGCGCGGAAACCCAGGTCCTGCAGCTCGGCCTTGATCAGGTTCATGCCCAGGCGCTGCGCGATCGGGGCGTAGATCTCCAGGGTTTCCAGAGCGATGCGCTCGCGCGCCTCGGCGCTCTGCGCGCCAAGAGTGCGCATGTTGTGCAGGCGGTCGGCGAGCTTGATCAGGATCACGCGCAGGTCGC
>CAMLID010000100.1 GCA_946480055.1 uncultured Lysobacter sp.
CCGATCGCATAGCCCTTGGTCACCGCCTTGGTGGTGTTGCCGACCGCGTCCAGCGGATCGGTCACCGCGCGCACTTCCGGCGGCAGTTCGGCCATCTCGGCGATGCCGCCGGCGTTGTCGGTGATCGGACCGTAGGCGTCGAGCGCGACGATCATGCCCGCCATCGACAGCATCGACGTCGCGGCGATGGCGATGCCGTACAGGCCGCCGAACGCGTGCGCGCCCCAGATCGCCAGGCACACCGAGATCACCGGCAGCGCGGTCGACTTCATCGACACGCCCAGGCCGGCGATGATGTTGGTGCCGTGACCGGTGGTCGAGGCCGCCGCGACGTGCTGCACCGGCTTGAACTGGGTGCCGGTGTAGTACTCGGTGATCCACACGATCACGCCGGTCAGGACCAGGCCGATCAGCGCGCACCAGTACAGGTTCAGCGCGCCGTAGCTGGAGTCGGCCATCAGCTGGGTGGTGATCGGGTAGAACGCGATCGCCGCCAGCACCGCCGACACGATCACGCCCTTGTACAGCGCGCCCATGATCGAGCCGCCGGCCTTCACCTTGACGAAGAACGCGCCGATGATCGAGGCGATGATCGACACGCCGCCCAGCACCAGCGGATACAGCACCGCGTTGCTGCCGGCCTGGGCGATCATCAGCCCGCCCAGCAGCATGGTCGCGATCACCGTGACCGCGTAGGTTTCGAACAAGTCCGCGGCCATGCCGGCGCAGTCGCCGACGTTGTCGCCGACGTTGTCGGCGATCACCGCCGGGTTGCGCGGGTCGTCCTCGGGGATGCCGGCTTCGACCTTGCCCACCAGGTCGGCGCCGACGTCGGCGCCCTTGGTGAAGATGCCGCCGCCCAGACGCGCGAAGATCGAGATCAGCGAGGAGCCGAACGCCAGGCCGACCAGCGCGTGCAGCGCCGGCTCGCCGGTGATGCCCATCTTGGCCAGCGCCAGCCAGTAGCCGGCCACGCCGAGCAGGCCCAGGCCGACCACCAGCATGCCGGTGATCGCGCCGCCGCGGAAGGCGACGTCCATGGCCGGGCCGATGCCCTTGCGCGCGGCTTCGGCGGTGCGCACGTTGGCGCGCACCGACACGTTCATGCCGATGTAGCCGGCCGCGCCGGACAGCACCGCGCCGATCAGGAAGCCGATCGCGGTAGGCCAGTTCAGGAAGATGCCGATGACCACGAACAGCACCGCGCCGGCGATGCCGATGGTGCTGTACTGGCGGTTGAGGTAGGCGCGCGCGCCTTCCTGGATCGCGCCGGCGATCTCCTGCATGCGTGCGTTGCCGGCGGGTTGTGCGCTGATCCAGCGCGCGGAAATGATCCCGTACAGGATCGCGATGACGGCGCAAGCCAGCGCCAAGGTCAAACCGTACTGCTCCAGCATGAACCCCTCCCCAGAGTGGACATCAGGACAACAACGGGATTGCCTAGTTTTAAGGTCGCGAGCCGGAGTTCCGACGCGGCAACGCTGGGACTATCGCACAGGCCCCGGGCCTGTGAAACCTCGTGAAACCAGGGTTCAGCCCGAGCGTGCCAGCCTGCGACCCCAGTCACGTAACGATGGAGCCGTTCATGCGCATCGCCGTCGCCCTGTTCGCCGCCGCCCTGTCGCTGCCGGCCCTGGCCACCGATCCGACGCCGGAAATCCAGCGCCCCGCCGCGCAACCGCAGGCGGTGGGCTCGGTCCACACCCTGCGCCAGATCCCCGAGGCCTGCGCGCGTCTCGAAGGCCAATTCACCGGCCAGGCCGCGCAGCCGTACAAGTTCGCCGTGGTCCGCACCAGCCCCAATTGCCAGGCGCGGGCGCGTTTCGTCGACGCGGCCAAGGCAAAGCCCTCGCTGGCCGCGGGCTGGAAGTTCAACGATCTGATCCGTGTCCCCAGCGCGGCCTGCCCGTCGCAGCAGGCAGTGGTGCGGGTGTGGCGCAAGCCGGCCGACGTGGCGCCGCCCAAGCTCGATGCGCAGGGCCAGGCGCGCCTGTATCTGGGCGACGAGAAGGCCAAGGCCGCGGCCAAGCAGCTCGCGGCGATTCCGATGTTCGCCGCGGCGATGTCGGTCGAGGGCAAGGCCTGCGGCGGTTGAGGCGCGCCGCGCGCCGATCGCATGCACGCGACGGGCGCCGATGCGGCGCCCGTCGCGATCGGTGAGGCTTACTTCGCGAGCTTGAGCTTGTCGGCCAGGGCGTTGAACGCCGCTGCGTCGGTCGGCGACAGGTTCGGACGGCCGGCCACGATGCCCATGCCCAGCGTGCCCTGCACGTAGTAGGTTTCGCCGGCTTCGATTTCCATGGTCAGCACGTCTTTGGTCTCGCCGTGGACGCGGTACTCGTGCGTGCCCGGCTCGGCCACGTGGACGAAGTACTTGCCGCTGCGCAGCTTGCCCAACTCGGTCTCGCCCTCGCGCACCTTGAAGCCGACCGCGGCGCCCACGAACTTGGACGGACGGAAGAACACGATCTGGCCCTTGCCCTGGGGCGGCACGCCGATCTTGCCGGCGGCCTGCGCGTCGGTGGCGCTGTCGTCCGCCGCTTCGGCGGTGGCTTCGGTCGCGGTCGGCTGGGCGGCGTCCTGGGCCAGCACGGCGCCGGAGAACATCAGGCCGAGGGCGAGTGCGGAAACACGGAACTTCAGGTTCATCTAAGGACTACTCCTTGGGTGGTTGAACGACGTCGGCCGCGGCGGCCGGCGACGGAGAAACGGGGAGAGCGGCGGTCGCGGTCGCGGCGACCGTGCCGGCGACGGGCAGATCCAGGTCCTGGGCGAGCTTGGCGCGCAGAGCGGTGTCGGCCGGGATCTCGATCTCGCGCCCGCGCACGAACATCGCGAACGGGCCGATCACGAAGGCTGCGCCCATCGCGCCGTTGATCTGATCGCGTCCGCTTTGCCCCACCGACAGACCGCGCAAGGGGATCTGGCGACCGTTGAATTCCAGATAGCGGCCCGCGATCAGCAGCTCGCCCGGATGACCGCCGCCGCGCGAACGCGCGCCGTGCACCACTTCGCCGACGGCGGGCGTGCCGGCCGGTATCGGTTCCGCGCCGGCGACCGCCAGCGGCTGGCTCAGGCGCAGCGTGAAGCGGTCGCCGCGCTTGTGGCGCGCGGAGGACAGGCTTTCGCCGAGCTGCAGTTCGACCACGCTGCCCGCCGCGAGCCGGCAGCAGGGAGCGGGCGCGGCAGCGACGCTGGCGTCGGCGGCTGTCGCGCCACCGTCGGCGGCAGCCGGCGCAGCGATGGGCTGTGTCGTTGGCGCAGGAGGTGTGGTGGGGAGCGGTGCGGCGGCAACGGTATCCTGCGCCTGCGCGACCGGAACGACGAGCAAAGCCGCGAGCGCGACTGCGAACTTGAACATGAGCGACGCCCCCCCTGAGCGTGGCCGCACATTAGCCAAGGCTCCGATTCCAGGCAAGCGCCGCGTGCGGGCCTACGCGCGTGCGCGGACCGGGTGCGCATCGATCGCGGCGGAGCGGCGACACCGCAAGCCGGGTCGGCGCTGGCGACGCGCGTGAGGCGCCGGGCCAATAGCCGCAAGGGCCGGGCGGCGGCGGGGGTGCGGATGAGTCGCTACTTGAGCAGCGCCAAAATGACGCATTGAATTATGTGCAGGCCTCGAAAGCCGCGCGCCAGAACGGTAGCGCCCGTCGCCGAAGCGGTGCAGCTCGCGTTGGCCGGGAAAGCGAGCGCGCAGGCCGCGCCGAAGCACGGCCTGCGCGTTGCCGTTGCGGCTTACTGCAGACCGCGGCAGTTCTTCAGCCACACCACGCGGTAGACCGGGTCGTAGTGGTCGTAGGTGGCATTGAGGTACATCTTGTCGCCGGTGCGCATCGCCAGCGAGTAGGCGTTCTGGTCCGGCTGCATGCGGCAGACGACGCTGGTCTCGACTGTCCGCGAACGGCTCTTGATCAGCCCCGGCACCAGCGTAGGGTTCATGTCGAAGAGCAGCTCGAACGCGCCCTTCTTGCCGGCCACGCCCTTGTTGACGCCCTTGATGTTGTAGACCTTGCCCGCGAAGCGCGCGTCGATCGCGCCGCCGTTTTCCTGGACTTGCTGCTCGATGTCGGCGGCCAGCGAGGTGGCCTGGATCTCGACCGCCTTGGTCGCCGCGCGCGCGACCGGCGCCTTGCCGGCCTTGAGCTGGGTCAGCATCTTGCACATCGCCGCGCGGATGCCGTCGGCGCTGCCGAACGAGCCGCGGCGCGTCTTCATCCGCATCGACACCGTGCCGTCGGGCTTGGCGGCGACGAACACCTGCAGGCCCTTGTGGGCCAGGTTGGCCGTTTCCTCGAGCAACAGCGAACCGGTCTCCGGGCTTTCGTCCAGCACGTCCATGCCGTCGGCGACGGCGAGGTTGCGCATCTGGCCGATCGCGCTGGGCACGCTCAGGCCCGCGACCTTGTACGAGGTCGAATACTCGGCGCCGGAGAGCGCGTTGCCCTGCTTGCTGAAGTTGTCTTCGCACTGGCCGGCGAGCGCGGGCAGGCAGGGCAGCAACAGCAGCGTCGGGAGCAGCAGTTTGATCGGCTTGGCTTTCATGAGCAGTTCCTTAAAGTGATTGGTCTTCCGTGCGCCTTGCCGACGGCCGGCGACGCCCGCGGCCGCAGATTGCCGGGTTACGTCAGGCGATTCAACGACAATCGTGCACGAATTCCGTTATCACGTTCGCATTCCTGCGTCTGGACGTGCGTTCCTGGCGCTCAAGCGCAGGGATCGGCAGGGTAGCGACGCTGCATTTCCTCGGGCGTGAGCGCTTCGATGCTGTGACCGATGTTCCAGCGGTGGCCGAAGGGATCGATCACCGTGCCCGAGCGTTCGCCGTAGAAATGATCGCGCGGCGCCATCGCCAGCTGCGCGCCGGCGGCGACCGCGCGCGCGACGGTCGCATCGGCGTCGTCGACGTGCAGGTGCAGGGTGTGGCTGTGGCCGCGTCCGGGCTCGGGACGGCGGATGTCGACCTCGGGGAACTCCTCGCACAGCATCAGGGTGCTGCCGCCCAGGTCGAGCTCGACATGGCCGATGCGGCCGGAGGGTTCGACCAGGCGGAATTTCTCGCTGGCCTCGAAGCTGTGGATGTAGAACTCGACTGCGGCCTGGGCATCGGCGACGCAGAGGTAGGGAAACAGTTCGTGTACGGCCATCGCGGTGCTCCGGTGTGGGTGTGCGGGCCAGTCTGCGCGCGGCGCGCGGCGCGCGATTGGACGAAATTTACCCGTTCGACGTTGCCGGGAGCGGAGCGGGCCTTTCGCTGTCTGTGAGAGCGGCGTGAGCCGCGACGGGCCGTCGGCAGCGATGAGGTTCGCGGCAGTTCGCGGACGCTACGCGGCCGTTGCGGTGACGCGATCGCGGCTCACGCCGCTCCCACAGACCGCCCAGTGCTCAGTCCAGCGCTCAGCCCGGCGCTCAGTCCAGCGGCAGATGGTTCGGCGACGCCGGTGCGCGCGCGGCGTACTCGCGCGGGCTCACGCCGGCGAATTCGCGGAACTCGCGGATCAGGTGCGATTGGTCGAAATAGCCCGCGTCCAGGGCCAGTTGCGCCCAGTCCGGACGCGGCGTCGCCGCCAGCGCGGCGAGCAGGCGCTGGAAGCGCAGCACGCGCGCATAGCGCTTGGGCGCCAGGCCGGCGACGTCGCGGAAACCGGCGATGAAGCGGCGGTGGCTGCGGCCGCAGGCATCGGCCAGGGCGGCCACGTCGGTGTCGGCCGGCGCGCGCTGCACGCAGGCCAGCGCCTGCGCGATCTGCGGGTCCAGTCCGCGCCGGCCGCGCCTGGAGCGCAGCCGCGCATCCAGGAAGGCCAGCAGCACCGCACGGCGACGGGCAGGGTCGGCGTCGGCGGCCAGGCGTTCGCACAGCAGCTCGGCCTCGTGCCCGCACAGCTCGGCCAGGTCGACATGGCCGTCGGCGAGTTCGGCGGCGGATATGCCGAACAGCGCCAGCGCCGCGCCCGGCCGCAGCACCGCGCCGACCGAGGCCGCGGGCCGGGCGGTGTCTTTGATGCAGTAGCCGGCGCGCACGCCGCCGACGGTGGCCGCGCTGTAGCCGCGGCCCTGGCGATCGGCGGCGTCGGCGTAGATCCGCAGCGGCGGCCCGTCCAACCGGACCGTCAGGTGCATGGCGCCGCTGGGCAGCGAGTGCTCGCGCGCGTGCGCGGGTGGCGCGTCGGCGCGCGCGCAGGCCCAGACCTGTGCGACCCAGGGCTGCAGCGCCGCCGTCCCGTGCACGGCCGCGGCCTCAGTCCTTGAAGTCCGGCAGCTTGTGCTTCACCGCCACGTTCTTCAGCGCCACGTACTTGGGCAGGCCGTCGCGGCCGTAGGGCGGCGGCGCCTCGCCGCGGATCAGCGGCTCCAGGTACTTGCGCGCAGCCGGCGTGATGCCGTGGCCGTCCTTGCGGATGAAGCCGGCCGGCATTTTCTTTTCGTGGTTGGCGACCTTGTCCAGCTGCACCGGCGCGATCTTCCAGCGGTAGGGCGCGTCGGACGTGCGCACGATCGCCGGCATCACCGCGTTCATGCCCTTGAGCGCGTACTCGACCGCGGCCTTGCCGACCGCGAGCGCCTGCTCGACGTCGGTCTTGGAGGCCAGGTGCCGGGCCGAGCGCTGCAGGTAGTCGGGCAGGGTCCAGTGGACCTTGTAGCCCAGCGCGTCCTTGACCCGGCCGGCCAGGTGCGAGGCCACGCCGCCGAGCTGGGTGTGGCCGAAGGAGTCCTTGCCGCCGCCGGCATCGGCGACGAAGCGGCCGTCGGCGGTCTGGATGCCTTCGCTGGCCACGACCACGCAGTAGCCCACGCGCTCGACCACGGCTTTGACGCGCTTGAAGAAGTCGGCCTCGTCGTACGGCCGCTCCGGGAACAGGATCAGGTGCGGGGCCTGGTCCGGGCCGTCGCCGGCCAGGCCGGCGGCCGCGGCCAGCCAGCCGGCGTGGCGGCCCATGGCCTCGTAGACGAAGACCTTGGTCGAGGTCTCGGCCATGGCGGCCACGTCCAGCGCAGCCTCGCGCACCGACACCGCGGTGTACTTGGCGGCCGAGCCGAAGCCCGGGCAGCAGTCGGTCACGGCCAGGTCGTTGTCGACCGTCTTGGGCACGCCGATGCAGGTCAGCGGGTAGTCGAACTCGGCCGCGAGCCGGGACACCTTGAGCGCGGTGTCGGCCGAGTCGTTGCCGCCGTTGTAGAGGAACCAGCGCACGTCGTGGGCCTTGAGCACGGCCAGCAGGCGTTCGTAGCGGGCGCGGTCGGCGTCCAGCGATTTCAGTTTGACCCGGCAGGAGCCGAAGGCCCCGCCCGGGGTATGGGCCAGGGCCCGGATCGCCGCCGCCGACTCCTTGGAAGTGTCGATCAGGTCCTCGCGCAGGGCGCCGAGGATGCCGTTGCGGGCCGCCAGCACCTTGACCTTGCGCGCGCGGGCGGTCTCGATCACGGCCGAGGCGGTGGCGTTGATGACGGCGGTCACGCCGCCGGATTGCGCGTACAGCAGGGTTCCAGAGGCCATGGGGGTTCCAGGATTGACGCCGGGATGCGGTAAGCTGACCGCAATATTGACGCCCGGCGGTGGGGTGGCGACGGCTACGAGTGTAGCGCCGCGCCCCGGGCATGCGACCCAGGCCGCTCCGTGGAGAGCGCCGGCCGCACGAGGCATTCTTGTTCTAGGAGCGATGTAGATGCGATTGGTACTTCTGGGCGCGCCCGGTTCCGGTAAGGGCACGCAGGCGGCGCGACTCAAGGACCACCTGCAGGTGCCGCACATTTCCACCGGCGACCTGCTCCGCGGCGAAGTCGCCGCCGGCACCAAGCTGGGCCTGGAAGCCAAGGCGGTGATGGACGCCGGCAACCTGGTCAGCGACGAAATCCTGCTGGGCATGCTCGAGGACCGCTTCTCGCGTCCCGACACCCATGGCGGCTTCATCCTCGACGGCTACCCGCGCAACTTGGCCCAGGCCGACGCGCTGGACGTGCTGCTGAAGAAGATCGGCCAGCCGATGGACTACGCCGTGCAGCTGGAAGTGCCGATCGAGCTGCTGGTCGAGCGCATCGCCGGCCGCGCCGCCGAACAAGGCCGCAAGGACGACAGCCCGGACGCGGTCCGCACCCGTCTGAAGGTCTACGACGACGTCACCGCGCCGGTCATCGAGTACTACCGCCAGCACGGCCGCCTGACCGCGATCGACGGCGTCGGCTCGCTGGACGAGGTGTTCACGCGCATCGTCGAGGCGCTGTCGCCGGCGCCGGTGGTGGGGTGAGTCAGCGCGTTTGCGAGCCGCTGGCCCGCGCGCTGGCGAACGCCCGAAGCTGGAAGCGTAGGGCCGGAGCGACTTGATGAGCGCAGGGATGCGCGAATCTAGTCGCCGCGAGAAAACTTCAGTGCGGTGCGCGAACGTGCCGCGGCATCTCAGGAACGTCGGATCTTGAAGCTACATATTCTGGGCATCGCCGGTACCTTCATGGGCGGCGTCGCCGCGCTCGCGCGCGAACTCGGCCACGAAGTCGAAGGCAGCGACCAAGCGGTGTACCCGCCGATGTCGACCCAGCTCGAACAGCTCGGCATCGCCCTGCGCCAGGGCTACCAGCCCGGCAACATCTCGCCCGATTGCGACGAGATCGTGGTCGGCAACGCGCTCTCGCGCGGCAACGACGCGGTCGAGCAGGTGCTCGACGACGGCCGCCGCTACACCTCCGGCGCGCAGTGGCTCAGCGAGCAGGTGCTGCCGGGCCGCGACACGCTCGCCGTCGCCGGCACCCACGGCAAGACCACCACCACCACCATCCTGACCTGGCTGCTCGAAGCCGCCGGCCGCGCGCCGGGCTTCCTGATCGGCGGCGTCGCCGAGGATTTCGGCGTCTCCGCGCGCATCGGCGCCGGCCGTGAGTTCGTGGTCGAGGCCGACGAGTACGACACCGCCTTCTTCGACAAGCGCAGCAAGTTCGTCCACTACCGCCCGGTGGTCGCGATCCTCAACAACCTCGAATACGACCACGCCGACATCTTTCCCGACGTGGCCGCGATCCAGCGCCAGTTCCACCACTTGGTGCGGACCGTGCCGCGTCGCGGCCGCCTGATCGTCAACGGCGAGGACGAGCGCCTGGCCGAAGTGCTGGCGATGGGCTGCTGGACCCCGGTCGAGACCTTCGGCCTGGACGCCGGACTGGCCCGACAGGCCGTAGGCAACGGCGGTACCGCTTACACCTGGAGCGCGCGCCTGCTGGCCGACGACGGCAGCGCCTTCGTCGTGGTCCACAACGGCGTCGAGGTCGGCGAAGTGCGCTGGCCGCTGCTCGGCCGCCACAACGTGATGAACGCACTCGCCGCGCTCGCCACCGCCCACGCGGTCGGCGTGGACGTCGCCTCGGTGCTGCCGGCCCTGGCCGCGTTCCGCAGCGTCAAGCGCCGCCTGGAAGTGATCGGCGACGCCGGCGGCATCACCGTCTACGACGACTTCGCCCACCACCCCACCGCGATCGCGACCACCCTGGCCGGCCTGCGCGCGCGCGTCGGCGGCGCCCGCATCGTCGTGGCGATGGAACCGCGCAGCAATTCCATGCGCCTGGGCGCTCACGCGCAAGCCCTGGCACCGTCGCTGGACGGCGCCGATACCGTGGTGTTCCTGCATCGCCCGGAACTGGCCTGGGACGCCGGCAAGGTCGTCGCCGGCCTGCGCGGCGAAGGCGTGGCCGTGCCCGATGCGACCGCGCTGATCCAGACCCTGCGCGCCCGCGTGCGCGCAGGCGACCACGTCGTCTTCATGTCCAACGGCGGTTTCGACGGCGCGCCGCGCCGTTTCCTCGCCGCCCTGCAGGACGCCGCCGGCTGAGTCCGGCCGGCGCCCGGTCCTGGGCGCGGCGCTCGCAGAATTTCCAATCCGAACGTGCAAGCGGTGATGGCGCACGCGTCGTCGCTTGCGCCGGATTTTGCATGCCGTCTGCTGGCATCGCGCCACGCCTGATAGGTATATAAACCGGCATAGTTGTGCCAACTATCGATCTTTCGGGATATCCGATGTGCGCCCGGGCACGCGCTGAATATCGCAACTTAAAATTGCTATTTCTGCACACGGAAAGTGCCATTTCAGGGCGGCAGATACGCAACAATGAGTTGCGTCATTCCCCGCTCTCCGGGCGCAGCGTCCGCGCCCGTGCAGGAGCCCGTTTCGGCCTGGCAGGATGCATGGGCGGTACCGCATGAACTCTACGCACGACGACAACCCCAAGCACGAAGACTTCGCCCGACGCCTGGGCCACGCGCTGGACTTCTCGGGCTTCACCAAGGGCCGCGCCCGCATCGGCGCGTTGTCGATCCATTACAACGTCAGTCGCGAGACCGCGCGCAAGTGGCTGCTCGGGCTGTCGCTGCCCGAACTGCAGCGCATGATCGAGATCGCCACGCAGCAGCAGGTGAGCTTCGAATGGCTGTCCACCGGCCGCGGCAGCGTCGACGGCAACGGCCTGTCGGTGCGCGACACCCAGGGCCCGTACGGCGACCCCGAGGAAATGCAGTTGGCCGGCCTGGTGCGGCGGCTCTCGCGCAAGAAACGCCGCGCTCTGATCGAGCTGCTCGACCCGGCCTGAGGCGATAGCCGCCTCGTGCGGCGCGGGTACACTGGCGGCATGTCGCTCGCCTCCGATGCCGCGCCGCCCAGCCCGGAATTGCTGGGCCTGTTTCCCCTGCACACGGTGCTGGTGCCCGGTGCCGCGCTCGGCCTGCGCGTATTCGAACCGCGCTACCTCGACCTGGTCCGCGACTGCGGCCGCCGCGGCCGCGGTTTCGGCGTCTGCCTGATCATCGACGGCGAGGAGGTCGGCGCCCCGGCCAGTGCCGCGGCCTTCGGCACCGAAGCACTGATCGAGGATTTCGGCAGCGACGCCGACGGCCTGCTGACCCTGCGCGTGCGCGGCGCGCGCCGCTTCCATGCACGCCGGGTGCGGGTACGCGACAACGGCCTGCAGGTGGCCGAGATCGAATGGTGCGCGCCGGACCCGGAACAGGCAGTGCGGCCCGAGCACGGCTTGCTCGCGATCCTGCTGCAGCAACTGGTCGACCGTTTCGGCGGCGAGCACGCGATGGCGCCGCGGGTGCGGATGGAGGACGCGGCCTGGGTCGGCTGGCGCCTGGCCGAGCTGTTGCCGCTGCAGGACGCGCAGCGCCAGGCCTTGCTGCAGATCGACGATCCGCATGAGCGTTTGGATCGCTTGCTGGCGTTGTTGCCCTAGGCGGGGCTCGCTCTCGCTTTGGGGTAGGAGCGGCGTGAGCCGCGACCGCGAACCCCTCGGTAGCGCCTGCTTCGGTTGCTTTGGGGTAGGAGCGGCGTAAGCCGCGACCGCGAACTCCCAGGTTCGGCGAAG
>CAMLID010000101.1 GCA_946480055.1 uncultured Lysobacter sp.
CGTCGTCCTCGCGCCGCATCTGCTTGGCCAGGAAGGCCAGCTGGCGCTTGTGCGCGATGTGCGCGGTGATGCGCCGGCATTCGCGGATGTGCGGCAGCAGCGCTTCCGGGATCGGCAGCCGCGCCAGCTGGCCGTCGGTCAGCTTGGACAGCTGCTCGCCCAAGGCCAATATCTCCAGCGCCTCGCGCCGGTTCTGGCTGCGGCTGGGGCTGAAGAATTCACCGGTTTCGTCGTCTCTGCCGCGCATCGCAAACCACCTCTCGTACCGTCAAACTGAATCGAAATCCCGCGGCGCCCAGCGCCACGGCAGCCAAGGATAAGACATTGAACGCAG
The DNA here is from genome assembly GCA_946480055.1 of uncultured Lysobacter sp. The sequence goes on from CAMLID010000101.1 coordinate 335, forward strand.
TCGCCCTCCGTCAGACCGCTCCGGCCCACGTCATCGCCGACCCCGAAGCGCGCCTGGACGCCCTGTCCGAGCTGTCCCAGCGCCTGCTCGCCGCCGCGCGCGCGCGCGGCGCCAGCCAGGCCGAGGTCTCGTGCTCGGAAGAGACCGGGCTCAACGTCAACGTGCGCATGGGCGAGGTCGAGACGGTCGAGGCCACCCGCGACCGCGGCATCGCGGTCACCGTCTATTTCGGCCGCCGCAAGGGCAGCGCCAGCACCGCCGACCTGCGCGAGGACAGCCTCGAAGCCACCGTCGAGCAGGCCTGCGCGATCGCGCGCTACACCGAGGACGACCCCGCCGCCGGCCTGGCCGACGCCGAACTGATGGCCGCGGCCCAGGCCGAGGGTGGTTGGCGCACGTTCGACAGCTGGCACCCGTGGATGCTGGAAGCCGACCGTGCGGTCGACCTGGCCCTGGCCTGCGAAAACGCCGGCCGCGAGTACGACGCCCGGGTGGAGAATTCCGACGGCGCCTCGGTCGGCACCGGCGCCAGCCTGGGCGTCTACGCCAATTCGCATGGCTTCATCGGCCGCGAGGGCAGCACCCAGCACAGCGTCGGCTGCGCCCTGATCGCCGGCCGCGGCGACGCCATGCAGCGCGACGGCTGGTACAGCATCGCCCTGGCCGAAGGCGACCTCGAAGCCACCGCCGCGATCGGCCGCCACGCCGCGCAGCGTGCGGTGTCGCGACTGGCGCCGCGCCAGATCGCCACCGGCGAATACCCGGTGCTGTATGCGGCCGAATCCGCGCGCTCGCTGATCGGCCACCTGCTGGGCGCGGTGTCCGGCGGCGCGCTGTACCGGCGCGCCAGCTTCCTGCTCGACTCCGCCGGCACCCGACTGTTCCCGGAGTGGTTCTCGATCGAGGAGCGGCCGTTCCTGGTGCGCGGCTTCCGTTCCAGCGCCTTCGACGCCGAAGGCGTGGCCACGCGCGAATCGGCGCTGGTCCAGGACGGCGTGCTGCAGCGTTACATCCTGGGCAGCTATTCGGCGCGCAAGCTCGGCCTGCAGACCACCGCCAACGCCGGCGGCGTGCATAACCTGCAGGTTGCCGCCAACGGGGGCGACTTCGACGCCATGCTGCGCGGCATGGGCCGCGGTCTGCTGGTCACCGAGCTGATGGGGCAAGGGGTCAACACCGTCACCGGCGACTACTCGCGCGGCGCCGCGGGTTACTGGGTCGAGAACGGCCAGATCCAACACCCGGTCGACGGCATCACCATCGCCGGCAACCTGCGCCGCATGTTCGAGTCGATCGAAGCGGTCGGCAGCGACGTCGACCTGCGTTCGCACCTGCGCACCGGCTCGATCCTGGTCGGACGCATGACCGTCGCCGGCGATACCGGGGAAGACTGAGTCCCGCGCCGACGCCGGCCTGTAACGCGGACCGGTCATGCTGCGCGACCGCGCCGGTCTGGCCGTTGCGGGGCCGCTGCTGCGTTGCTTCGAAGGTCGCGCCCTGCGGACCATGCGCCGCCGTCCTTGACAGCGGTGGCAACGCGGCTGAGAGTGGGCCGGCTGGGGCGGCCGCCATGGTCGCCGCAAGGCCATCCAAACTGGAACTGGAAAGGGGAAACAAGGAATGAGCGATATCAACGAATCATCGGTCGACGGTAACTCCGAAGACCGCACCCTGGCGCTGATCACCCATCTGTCGGGTATCTTGCTGGGCTTCATCGTCCCGCTGATCATCTGGCTGATCAACAAGGACAAGTCGGACAAGGCATTCCTGATCGATCAGTCGAAGGAAGCGCTGAACTTCACCATCACCTTGCTGATCGTCTATGTGGTGCTGACCGTTCTCGCCCCCTTCACTCTGGGGCTTACCGGTCTGGTATCGATGCTGGTGTGGGTAGTGTCGCTGATTCTCTTCATCATGGCCGGTCTGGCTGCGAACAAGGGCGAACGCTACCGTTACCCCGTTACGCTGCGTCTGATCAAGTAATCGGCGAGCGAGAATGCGGTATTGCGGGCCCGGCATCGCCGGGCCCGTTTCGTTTTGAGGCCGCGTCAGCCCGCTCTCGCTTTTGGGTAGGAGCGGCGCAAGCCGCGACCGCGAACTTCGCCTGCCGGCGGTTTCGCTTCCGGTTTGCCCTTGCTTCTGCCTTCTGTGGGAGCGGCGTAAGCCGCGATCGCCAGCCCCGGGCTGCACCTGATTCGCTCTCGACTTGGGGTAGGAGCGGCGCAAGCCGCGACCGCGAACTTCGCTCGCCGGCGATGGTTTCGTTTCGAGTCCGCCTTTGCTTTGGGGTAGGAGCGGCATGAGCCGCGACCGCGAACTCCGGGGTTCTGCGATGGTTTCCTTATCTTTGAGGAAGCAAAGGCTTCCGCCCGCTGCGCGTGCGGGTCACTTTCTCTTGCTGGCCCAAGAGTCCGCCAGGATTCCCTTCGGTCAAAAGTAACCAAAGAGAAGGGCCTGCCTAGACAACCCTCCCGTACCAGTGCGGGGCGTGCGCGGGGATTTTTCGACGAGACATCCCTGTCCCTTCGAAAAACGGCGCGCATCCTGCGCGCCGCCCTTCGGCTCTACGGTTGCTCGTCGTGGTGCGGGGCTATGGATTCCAATGCAACGGCAACGGCAACCGGCGAACAGCATTGGGTTTCGTAGGATGCGGTGAGCCGAAGGCGAACCGCATCGTGCGCGGGCGATCGACAGTCCAGCCCGCCGGCTGTCTCGCCGGCTTCAATGATTCCGCTGCGCCGCGAACTCGCCCAACTCGGTCAGCGCCGCGGCCTTCTCGCCGAACGGAGCCAGCGCCTCGTGCATGCTGCGTACCAGCGCGCCCAGGTGCGCGCGCGAACCGTCCAGGCCGATCAAGGCCGGAAACGTCGCCTTGTCCTGGGCCACGTCCTTGCCCGCGGTCTTGCCGAGGGTGGCGCTGTTGCCTTCGATGTCGAGGATGTCGTCGCGGACCTGGAAGGCCAGGCCCAGCGCATGCGCATAGCGGTCCAGCGCGATCAGCGCCTGGACGTCGGCGCCGCCGCAGAGCGCGCCCATACGCACCGCGGCGCGGATCAGGGCGCCGGTCTTGAGCGAGTGCAGGCGTTCCAGCGCGGCCAGATCCAGCGAGGCGCCGCCGCCGGTGGCGGCCACGTCCAGCGCCTGGCCGCCGCACATGCCGGCGGCGCCGGCGGCATGGGCCAGCGTGCGCAGCAGGGCGACGCGCACGCCGTCATCGGTCGGCGCATCGGCCAGCACCGCGAACGCCAGCGATTGCAGCGCGTCGCCGGCCAGGATCGCGGTGGCTTCGTCGTAGGCCACGTGCACGGTCGGCTGGCCGCGACGCAGGGCGTCGTCGTCCATCGCCGGCAGATCGTCGTGGACCAGCGAATAGGCGTGGATCAGTTCGACCGCGGCGGCGGGCGCATCCAACGCGGCCTCGTCGGCGTCGAACAGCGCGCCGGCGGCGTAGACCAGCAGCGGACGCAGGCGTTTGCCGCCGAGCAGCACGGCGTGGCGCATCGCGGCGTGCAGATCCTGCGGCGGCGAGTTCGGGTCGGGCAGCGCGCGCACGAGCGCAGCGTCGGCGCGCTCGCGCCAGACGGCCAGGCGCGGGTCACGCATCGGAGGCGTTGGGCGAGCCGGAGTAGGGTTCGGCGCCGGCCGGGTCCTGCGGATCGCTGAGCAGGCGCACGCGCAGCTCGGCCTGTTCCAGCGCGGTCTGGCAACGGCGGTACAGACCCACGCCGCGTTCGTAGGCGGCGAGCGAGTCTTCCAGGCTCATCTCGCCGTGTTCCATCTTTTCGACCAGTTGTTCGAGCGCGTCCAGGGACTGCTCGAAATCGGTCACGGGCGAGGGCTCGGTGGCGGCTTTGCGGGGCATGCGATTAGTGTGCGGCGCGGGGTCGGCGGGGTCAACGCATGCGCGGCCGGGCGTAGCGCTCAGGGGCGCCAGACCAGGCGCGCGCCGCGTTCGCGCAGCCAGAGGTCGAGATCGGCGGAATAGGCCAGATCGGCGGCCGCCAGCAGCACGCCGTCGCGCGACAGCAGCGGCAGCCGGCGGCGTTCCCAGGGCGGTACGCCCAGCTCCTGCAGGACCTGCTTGAGCGCATGGCTGTGTTCGCGGCCGGGCAGGACGATGCGTTCGCCGCCGACGCGCGCGTGGACCTCGCAGGCGCCTTCCAGCGCGCTCGCACCTTCCAGGCACAACTCGCCGCCGCCGGGCAGCGCCAGCGGCGCGCGGCCGTCCCAGGGCGTGCGCCAGTCGGGCGGCAGGGTCTCTGACTGCGTTTGCGCGTGCAGCAGGTCGCGCCAGGCGCGGATGCTCGCGCCGTGCCAGGCGAACTCGGCTTCGGCGTCGTCGCGCGCCGCAAGCAGTTCGCGTTCGATCTGGGTGACGCCCACGGCCGGCAATGGCGGCAGGCCGAGTTCGGCGATCCAACGCCGCAGCACACGGGCGCGGCGCGCGGGTGGCAGTGTGCGCAAGCCGGTGCGCGACAAGGCCTGCGGATCGGCGCTGCGCGTCTGCGCCAGGGCCAGCGCGTCGCCTTCGTCCAGCAGCGCTGCTGCCTGCGCGTTCAGGCCGGCCGAGGCCGCCAATGCCGCATCGGCCTGAGGCCAGCGTTCGCGCAGCAGCGGCAGCACGCGCCGGCGCAGGAAATTGCGGTCGTAGGCATCGTCGGCGTTGCTGGGGTCTTCGATCCAGCGCAGGCCGTGTTCGCGCGCGTAGCGTTCGAGCGCGCTGCGCGGCAGTTCCAGCAAGGGCCGCCACAAACGGCCGCGACCGCAGTCGCGCCAGCGCCGCATCGCCGCCAGGCCGTCCGGGCCGGAGGCGCGCAGCGCGCGCAGCAGGAAGGTCTCGGCCTGATCGTCGCGATGGTGGGCCAGGGCCAGGGTCTCGCCTTCGGCCAGCCCGCGCTCGAACGCGCTGTGGCGCGCGCGTCGCGCCGCCGCCTCGGGGCCGTCGCCGCCGTCGCGGGTCACGTCCACCTGCGACACCGTCAGCGGAACGCTGAGTGCCGCGCACACCGCGGCGCAGTGCGCGGCCCAGTCGTCGGCCTGCACGTGCAGCCCGTGATGCACGTGCCAGGCGCGCAGACCCCGCGCGCGCGCGGCCGGCGTCTCGGCCAACAGATGCAGCAACACGGTCGAATCCAGGCCGCCGCTGTAGCCCACGCACAGCGGCCCCCGCGGCAGGTCGCGCAGGGCGTCGGCGAACGTGGAGGGGGCATGCGGCGGCATCCGCCGATGGTGCCACGGCGGTGGGACGGAGCAACCCATCGATGGCGCTGTATCGGCCGCGTCGCGGGCTTACTGTCTCGTCACCCCTATCGAGACACTGCATTGGCCCGCCTGTTCGACCCGTACCCGCAACGCTCCGTGACCCTGCGCAACCGCATCGCGGTTTCGCCGATGTGCCAGTACTCGGCGATCGACGGCATGCCCGAGAACTGGCACTTGGTGCACCTGGGCAGCCGTGCGGTCGGCGGCGCGGGCGTGGTGCTGACCGAAGCGACCGCGGTCTCGCCCGAAGGCCGGATTTCGCCCAGCGACACCGGCATCTGGAACGACCGCCAGGGCGAAGCCTGGTCGGAAATCGCCTGCTTCATTCGCGCCAACGGCGCCGTGCCGGGCATGCAGCTGGCGCACGCCGGTCGCAAGGCCAGCGTCGAGCCGCCGTGGCTGGGCGGCCGCGCGATCGCGCCGGGTTACGGCGGCTGGACGCCGGTGGCGCCGTCGCCGCTGCCGTTCGCCGACGGTTCGACGCGACCGCGCGCGCTGGATACCTGCGGTCTGGCCAACGTCGTCGACGATTTCGCCGCCGCCGCGCACCGCGCGCTCGCGGCCGGCTTCCAGCTGATCGAGCTGCATGCCGCGCACGGCTATCTGCTGCACGAGTTCCTGTCGCCGCTGAGCAACCGCCGCGACGACGGCTACGGCGGCGATTTCGACAGCCGCACACGTCTGCTGCGCGAAGTGCTGGCGGCGGTGCGTGAAGTCTGGCCCGAACGCCTGCCGCTATGGCTGCGGGTGTCGGCGACCGATTGGGTCGAGGGCGGCTGGGACGTCGAACAGAGCATCGAGCTGGCGCGCATCGTCAAAACGCTGGGTGTCGATCTCATCGATGTGTCCAGCGGAGGCCTGATGCCGGGCGTACGTATTCCCGACGGTCCGGGTTATCAGGTTCCGTTCGCCGCGCGCATCCGCCGCGAAGCCGGCATCGCCACCGGCGCGGTCGGCCAGATCACCGACGCCGCGCAGGCCGAAGGCATCGTCGACAGCGGCGAAGCCGACGTAGTCCTGCTGGCGCGCGAACTGCTGCGCGATCCGTATTTCCCGCGTCGCGCGGCGGCGGAGCTGGGGGCGGAGTTGCATGGGCCGGATCAGTATTTGCGGGCTTGGTAGCACAGGCCCAGGCCGTCGCGTGTCATCTCAGGGATAGGCGATTCGCGTACTCGGTTACCCAGATTTCTTGCTCCTGGGTATCGGGCACCTGAACCCGGCGCGCCGTGCTGAGCATGGCGAAGGCTTTCGCACTGCCGATTCCGAGTTCGCAAAGCACGCAGGCCGCGATCAGTCCGGTGCGTCCGATACCCGCACGACAGTGCAGAACAATCGAGCCTCCGGAGCGAAGTCGCGTCGCTAACTCGGCGACGAGGCGATGGGTTTCGTCCGCAGACGACGGTGTCTGGCGATCCGGGATCGGGAACGACAGGTAGTCGATATCGCTGGCACGGCAGACGCGTTCTTCGTCGGCAAGGCCGAGCTCGCGCGCTTCATCGGGTTCGAGCAAGGAGACGACCGTGTCGATACCTGCGCGCCTCCATCCCGCCAGTTCGTCTTCCAGCCATTCGCCTGCACGCGGCCGGGGCGCCAAGGCCAGGCGCAAGGGCGACAGGCCGCTTACCCAGTAGAGGTCGGGCATCATTCGAGAGAAATGCTCTGCTTATGGTTCGAGGGAGCGGAATGCGGTGCATTCCCATAACGCTGCTAGCGTGCTGTCGCTGCGGGCTTGAGTCGCGCCAGGTCGCGCTCCGGGTCGATATGCGCGGGGTCGACTCCGAGTTTGCTGGCTAGATACACGTAACGCTTCTTGAAGCGCTCGTGGTTGCGCATTGGGTCGTAGTAGGACGGTCCCTTCATCAGCCCCACCAACGCAATTGTTTCGGCTCGCGTCAGCTGATTCGTCGGGACGCCGAAATACGCCGGTGCAGCAGCCCGGAGACCACGGGCACCCCGGCCGAACCAGGCCTCATCCAAGGTGTAGTCGGCGATCTGCTCGGGTCGCCATTCGTTGCTCAGACGGATCATCGCGGCGACTTCCGCTGCTATGCGTCTTGGGGTTGGCAGCCGTTGATCAGGATCGAACGCAATCGAACGTGCCGCGCCACTCAGTAAGGAGTGCGACGCGCTGGGGCGTAGGGGAGAGGTGTCTGCGCGTATGACGGTGTAGGCTTTCCAACAAACTTTCAGCGGATCCAGGCGTTCGACCCGCATCGGTCCTTCGCCGCCCAACGACGCCCAATACATCGCGCGTAAGTTATCGGAATAGCTGTGCTGCGCGCGCGGCAGCTCTTGCGGCAGCGCGCTCGCCCCATACCAATACAAACTGTAAACCAGCGACACGAGCGCCGCGATCGGCACCAACACCACGCCGACTATCCATTTCGGCCAAGCGCTCATGTGGCCGCGCGCTTACGCGGCCTCGTACGCCCCGTAGCCGCGCAGGCGCTCGTAGCGGCGCTGCAGCAGTTCCGGGGTCGGGATCTGTTCCAGTGCGTCGAGTTCGTTCAGCAGCACAGCCTTGAGCCGGGTCGCCATCTGCTTGGGATTGCGGTGCGCGCCGCCGATGGGCTCGCGCACGATCTTGTCGATCAGACCCAGTTCGAACAGGCGCTTGGCGGTGAGGCCGAGCTGTTCGGCGGCGTCCTTGGCCTTTTCCGCGGTCTTCCACAGGATCGAGGCGCAGCCTTCGGGGGTGATCACCGAATAGGTGCTGTATTCCAGCATCAGGGTGCGGTCGCCGACGCCGATCGCGAGCGCGCCGCCGGAGCCGCCTTCGCCGATCACGGTGCAGATCACCGGGATCTTGAGTTCGGCCATTTCCAGCAGATTGCGCGCGATCGCTTCGGACTGGCCGCGTTCTTCGGCGTCGATGCCCGGCCAGGCGCCGGCGGTGTCGATGAAGGTCAGCAGCGGCAGCTTGAAGCGCTCGGCCATCTTCATCAGGCGCAGCGCCTTGCGGTAGCCCTCGGGGCGCGGCATGCCGAAGTTGCGACGGATCTTGCTCTTGGTGTCGCGGCCCTTCTGGTGGCCGATGATGACCACCGAGCGGCCGTCGATGCGGCCCAGGCCGCCGACGATGGCGGCGTCGTCGGCGAAGGCGCGGTCGCCGGCCAGCTCCTGGAACTCGTCGCAGAACACCCGGATGTAGTCCAGGGTGTAGGGACGCGCCGGGTGGCGGGCCAGCTGCGAAATCTGCCAGGGGCTGAGGTCGCGGAAGATCTGCGCGGTACGCAGGCGCAGCTTGTCCTGCAGGGCGTGGATCTCGGAATCGATGTCGACCGCCGGCCCGCTGTTGGCGTGGCGCAGTTCCTGGATTTTGGCTTCCAGGTCGGCGATGGGCTGCTCGAAGTCGAGGTAGTTCGGATTCATGCTCGGGCCGGGGCCGGAAAGGGGCACAGTCTAGCCCAGCGACCACGACCGTACCGAGGGGTTGGGTAGCGTATCGCGGTGTTGCGATACGTAAGCGGCGGTTTCTACTGTGGAAAATCCGCGCTGCGGCTCAGTTCGCCCAGGGCTTGGCCAGAGTCAGCTTGACCGCGCGCACGCCGGGCTGGGCACGCAGGGTGCCGACCAGGTCGGCGTCCACGCGCACCGACTGGCTGCCGTTGAGGTCGAGCATGCCGGCCGCGCCGGTGCGCAGCAGGTCCAGGCGGATCGGGGTCTGGCCGGGGCGGTTCTTGGCCAGCAGGGCGTCGACGCGCTGCCAGGTGCCGGGCACGCGCAGGTCCAGACGCATCGACAGGCGTTGGGCGTGTTTGGCGCAGACCTGCGAGTAGTCCCAGCAGCGTTGCGCGCGCAGGGCGAAGCCGCCGCTGAAGGCGTCCTCGCGCAGGCCGCCCTGGACCACCAGCAGGCGATCGCGCGCGAGCATGGACGCGAACTCGCTGTAGGTCTCGGCGAAGAAGGCGCATTCCAGGCGGCCGCGGCCGTCCTCGATCTGCACGAACATCTGGCTGTCGCCCTTCTTGCGCAGGCCGACGACCTGGCCGGCGACCACCACTTCCAGCTCCGGGCGCCAGCCGCTGCGCGCGCTTTCCGGGCGGTTTTCCCAGATCCGGTCGAGCTCGCCCAGGTCGTTGCCGACCAGGCCGCGCAGCTCGTCGCGGTAGGGGTCGAAGGGATGGCCGCTGAGGTAGTGGCCGAGGGTTTCGCGTTCGCCGGCCAGCAGTTGCGCCAGCGGCCATTCGTCGGCCTCCGACAGGTCCAGGTGCAGCGCCGGCGCCGCGGCTTCGAAGCCGCCGAACAGCGAGACCTGGCCGGCGTCGCGCTCGCGCGCGAGCTGGTCGGTGGCCTTGAGCACTTCCGGCAATTGCAGCATCAGGCTCGCGCGGTTCTTGCCCAGGCGGTCGAGCGCGCCGGCCTGGGTCAGCGCTTCCAGGGCGCGCCGGTTGAGCTTGCCGCTGTCGACGCGTTTGCAGAAATCCAGCAGATCGTCGAAGGGACCGGCACGGCGCGCATCGACGATGGCCTCGCAGGCGCCACGGCCGACGCCCTTCACCGCGCCCAGGCCGTAGCGGATGGTGCGCGGGTCCTTGGCTTCGAACATGTAGGCCGAGGCGTCCACGTCCGGCGGCAGCACGTCCAGGCCCATGGTGCGGGCTTCGTCGAGGAAGCCGACGATCTTGTCGGTGTTGTCCATGTCCGAGGACAGCACCGCGGCCATGAACTCGGCCGGGTAGTGCACCTTGAGCCAGGCGGTCTGATACGCGACCAGGGCGTAGGCGGCCGAGTGCGACTTGTTGAAGCCGTACTCGGCGAACTTCTCCATCAAGTCGAAGATCGGGCTGGCCTGCTTGGCCGGGATGCCGCGCTCGGCGCAGCCGGCCTCGAACTTGGCGCGCTCCTTGGCCATCTCCTCGGGCTTTTTCTTGCCCATCGCGCGGCGCAGCATGTCGGCGCCGCCGAGCGTATAGCCCGCCAGCACCTGCGCGATCTGCATCACCTGTTCCTGGTACACGATGACGCCGTAGGTCGGCGACAGCACGGGTTCCAGCGAGGCGTGCGGGTAACTGACTTCGGTGTTGCCGTGCTTGCGGTCGACCCATTCGCGATCCATCCCCGAGCCCAGCGGGCCGGGACGGAACAGCGCGGCGAGCGCGATGATGTCTTCGAAGGTGTCGGGCTTGGCGCGCTTGAGCAGCTCGCGCATGCCGCGCGATTCGAACTGGAACACCGCGACCGTGTCGCCGCGCGCGAACAGCTCGTAGCTGAGCTTGTCGTCGAGTTCCAGCGCGGTGATGTCCAACGGCGCTTCGCCGGCGGCGGCGCGGCGCACGTTGATCGCCTTCACCGCCCAATCGATGATCGTGAGCGTACGCAGGCCGAGAAAGTCGAACTTGACCAGACCGACCGCTTCGACGTCGTCCTTGTCGAACTGGGTGACCGGATTCTTGCCGCGGCCTTCGCCGTCGTGTTCGGCGAACAGCGGGCAGAAATCGCTCAGCGGCGAGGGCGCGATCACCACGCCGCCGGCGTGCTTGCCGGCGTTGCGGGTC
>CAMLID010000102.1 GCA_946480055.1 uncultured Lysobacter sp.
GATCAAGCCCAAGCCGCTGACCAACATGCGCGCCTCGGGCAAGGACGACGCGATCAAGCTGACCCCGGCGATCAAGTACACGCTGGAGCAGGCCCTGGACTTCATCGAGGACGACGAGCTGGTCGAAGTCACCCCGAAGGAAATCCGCCTGCGCAAGAAGTTCCTCACCGAAAGCGATCGCAAGCGCGCTTCGCGCGCGGCCTGATCGCGGCCGAGCGGCGCAACCGAACGCACCGCGTGAGCGAGGAAACGCACTACGACCCGCGACCGCAGGCCCACCCGGGCCTGCACGTGATCGCCCTGGTCGAAGCCGGCAAGGGACTGCTGGCGCTGCTCGCCGCGAGCGGCCTGGAACTGCTGGGTCCGGCGCCGCTGCAGCGCTGGATCCACGAACTGATTGCGCGCTTCCACCTCAATCCCGAACACGGCGGACTGGCCAAGTTCGCCGATGCGATCAGTCCGCACTCGGTGCACCTGGCCGCGGCGGTGGTCCTGGCCTACGGCGTGCTGCACGTGATCGAAGCCTGGGGCCTGTGGCGCGCCAAGGCCTGGGCCTCGTGGCTGGGCTGCATCGGCGCCGCCGCCTATCTGCCTTTCGACCTCTACGCCCTGTACAAGCACCCCGGCTGGATCGCGGTGGCGGTGCTGGCGATCAACCTGATCGTGGTCTGGGTGCTGGGCCGCGACCTGTTCAAACGCCGCCGCTGAGGCGGCGCCCTCGCCTTCCCCCGGCCTGCGCTCGGGCATACTCCGCCCAATCCAGGGCTGGGGGATGCCGATGCCGTTCATGCCGAGACTCGCCGCGCCGGTTCTGGCGCTGGCACTGGCCGCCTGTGCGATGTCGCCGCAGGCGCGCACCCCCACCGAGCCCGCAACGGGCCAGCCGATCGCGACCACTTCCGTCGCCGATCCGTACGGCATCGCTGAAGCGGACCTTGAACAGCTCTCCGGACTGCAGCGCGACGGCAAGCTGAGCGGCGTCCAGCTGACCCAGGCCTACCTCGATCGCATCGCCGCGCTCGACGACACGGGCCCCACGCTCAATGCGGTGATCGAGCTCAACCCCGATGCCCTGCTCGAAGCCGAGCGCCTCGACGGCGAACGCAAGGCCGGCAGGTTGCGCGGGCCGCTGCACGGCATCCCGGTGCTGATCAAGGACAACATCGACGCCACCCCGATGGTCAATTCGGCCGGCTCGCTGGCCCTGGCCGCGCACCGGCCCAAGACCGATGCGCCGCTGGTCGTCGCGCTGCGCGCCGCCGGTGCGGTGATCCTGGGCAAGACCAACCTCAGCGAATGGGCCAACTTCCGCTCCACCCATTCGATGTCCGGCTGGAGCGCACGCGGCGGCCTGACCCGCAATCCCTATGCGCTGGACCGCAGCGCCTGCGGCTCCAGCAGCGGCACCGGCTCGGCGATCGCCGCCAGCCTGGCCGCGGTCGGCGTCGGCACCGAGACCGACGGCAGCATCCTCTGCCCTGCGGCCATGAACGGCCTGGTCGGCCTCAAGCCCAGCGTGGGCCTGATCAGCCGCGCCGGCATCGTTCCGATCTCGGCCAGCCAGGACACCCCCGGCCCGATGACCCGCAGCGTCGCCGACGCCGCGCGCTTGCTCAGCGTGCTGGCCGCGGCCGACGCCGGCGGCGATGCGGCCGCGAAAGCCGCGGCCGGGCATCGCCTGGACGACTACACCACCGCGCTCGATCCCGGCGCGCTCAAGGGTGCGCGCATCGGCTTCCTGCACGAGTCCGGCGTCGGCTACCAACGCGAACTCAACGCCGCGCTGGAACGCGCGATCGCGACCCTGCGCCAGGCCGGCGCGACGGTGATCGAGGTCGAAATCGCGACTGCCGGGCAATGGGACGAGGACGAGTACGAAGTGCTGCTGTACGAGTTCAAGGACGGGTTGCAGCGCTACCTGCGCGACAGCGGCGCACCGCTGCGCAGCTTGGACGAAGTGATCGCGTTCAACCGTGCGCACGCGGATCAGGAGTTGCACTACTTCGGCCAGGAGCATTTCGAACGCGCGGCCAAGCGCGGCCCGCTGACCGATGCGCGCTATCGTCAGGCCGCCGCCAAGGCGCACCGGCTCGCCGGACCGGAAGGCATCGACGCCGTGCTCAAGCGATATAAGCTGGACGCGCTGATCGCGCCCGCCACCGGCCCGAGCTTCATCGTCGACCCGATCAACGGCGATCATTTCAATGGCGCCGGCTACGGTGCGGCCGCGGTCGCCGGTTATCCCAGCCTGACCGTGCCGATGGGCGACGCGCAGGGCCTGCCGCTCGGGCTGGCCTTCCTCGGACCGAAGTGGAGCGAGGCCAGGCTGATCGGCTACGGCTACGCCTTCGAGCAGCTCACGCGCGCGCGCATCGCGCCGCGCTATCTGCCCAGCTTGCCGATGGAATCGATCCGGACGCCGTAGGGCGCGCATCGCCATCTCGCTTGGAGCGGAAGACCGCGCCAACGATGCGGTTCGCTACGCTCAGCGCATCCTACGGCTGGCCGACAAGCGCGCCCAAATCTGGCGCAGGCCGATCAGATGCAACGCGCCCAGGGCGAAACAGATCGCCGAACTCCAGTACCAGAACGCCGGGCTGCGCCCCGGCAGTTGCGTGACGAACGGCAGCGCGACCACACCGCGCAACAGATACACCGCGGTGATCGCGCACAAGATGCTGCGCAGCAACGGCAGGCGCCGGATCGCACCGGCGCCGGACAACGCGTACAGCGACCAGATCGCGAGCACGCCCGCAATGCACAGGGTCACGATGGTCGGATAGGGACTGCCGGCGATCGCCAGCTGCGCCATCCGCTCGCCTGCGCCGAAGAACCGGTACCAGGGCGCGCCGAACGCGATGCAACCCAGGTGCAGTAGCGCCGCCAAAGCGCTGCCGGCGCCGGCCGCGATCAGCCAGCGGTTGGCGCGCTCACTGGTCATTCGAAGTTGCTTGTCGGCAAAGGCCGGTTTCGGCAGGACCAGGACCGGCGGCGCATCGCGGCCGGTCCTGTCCGAGCCGTCCGGCTCAGGCCGGCGCCGCGATCTGAGCCTGCTTGCGCACGATCAGCATCGCCACTTCCAGCGCCTGCTCGTAGTTCAGGCGCGGATCGACGGTGGAGTGGTAGGCGCGTTCCAGATCGCTTTCGGTGATCTCGCGCGCACCGCCCAGGCATTCGGTCACGTCTTCGCCTGTCAATTCCAGATGCACGCCGCCCAGACGGGTGCCGGCCGCGGCATGCAGTTCGAAGGCCTGCTCGATCTCGCTGCGGATGTTGCGGAAACGGCGGGTCTTGTAACCGTTGCTGGTGCTTTCGGTATTGCCGTGCATCGGATCGCAGACCCACAACACGCGGCGGCCATCACGGCGCACCGCGTCCAGCAGCGGCGGCAGCTTGTCGGCGATCGTGCTCGCGCCCATGCGGTGGATGAAGCTCAGGCGGCCCGGTTCGTCCTCGGGGTTGAGCAGGTCGATGGTGCGCAGCAGCTGATCCGGGGTGACCGACGGACCGACCTTGAGCGCGATCGGATTGCGGATGCCGCGGAAGTACTCGGCGTGGGCGCCGTCGGCCGCGGCGGTGCGCATGCCGATCCACGGGTAATGGGTGCTGAGATTGAAGTAGCCCCAGTGACGCGGCACTTGCCGGGTCAGCGACTCCTCGTAGGGCAGCAGCAGCGCTTCGTGCGAGGTGTAGAAGTCGACCCGGTTGAGGTTATGCACCTCCGAGCCCGACAGCGTCTCCATGAAGCGCACCGCGTCGCCGATCGCATTGACCATGCGCCGGTACTCTTCGGCCAGCGGCGAGTGGCCGACCCAGCTCAGATTCCAGTACTCGGGGTGGTGCAGGTCGGCGAAACCGCCGTCGATCAGGGCGCGGACGAAATTCATCGTCATCGCCGAGCGCGCGTGGGCCTTGATCATGCGGCGCGGATCGGGACGGCGCGCGGTCTCGGTGAAGGCCGGCGCGTTGACCATGTCGCCGCGGTAGCTGGGCAGGGTCACGTCGCCGATGGTCTCGGTGTCGGCCGAACGCGGCTTGGCGTACTGGCCGGCGAAACGCCCGACCCGCACCACCGGCTTGCGCATGCCGTGCACCAGCACCAGGCTCATCTGCAGCAACACCTTGAGCCGGTTGGAGATCACGTCGGAGGAACACTGATCGAAGCTCTCGGCGCAATCGCCGCCCTGGAGCAGGAAGCGCTTGCCTTCCTGGGCCTCGGCCAGCTGCTGCTTGAGCGCCAGGATCTCCCAGGACGTCACCAACGGCGGCAGGTTGCGCAGCTCCTGCAGGGCCTCGGAAAGCTCGGCCGCGTCCGGATAGGTCGGCAACTGCAGCGCGGTGCGCTCGCGCCAGGACGTCGGGGTCCAGTTGGCGGGCAGGTTGACGGCTCGGAGGTTGCGGTCGGTGGCGCTCATTTCCTTGGATCCAGTGGTTGCGGTGCGAAGATGCGGGAGGATGTCGCGAACGCCGCGACGGCGCTCAGGCGGCGGCGCGCTTGCGAAACGAAGCGTAGGCCGCCCAGGCGGCCAGCACGAGGAAGCAGATCAGGCTCCAGGCCGGCATCGCCAGGCCCAGGAAAGTCCAGTCGACCGCGGCGCATTCGCCCGAGCCGGTCATGACCTTGCGGATCACGCCGGTGATCGGCATGGCCTCGAGCATGTAGTCCAGGCCGGGACCGCAGGCGGGCACCTGGTCCGGCGGCAGGTGCTGCAGGCGCACGTGGTTGCCGGCGACGAGGATGCCGCCCAGCGCGGCCAGCAGCGAGAACACGCCGTAGGTCTTGCGGGCACGCGCGGTCTTGGGACCGTGGATCGCGCCGACCAGGAACACCACGCCCAGGGCGAAGAACGCCACGCGCTGGAAGATGCACAGCGGGCACGGCTCCAGGCCGTCGTGCAGTTGCAGGTAGAACGCATAGCCCAGCAAACCGGCACAGGCGAGGAAGCCCAGCAGGTACTGGCGGCGGAACGAGGCGGACAGCGGACTGGCGGTCATGGTTATCACCTTACGTCGTGGGCAGCGCCCTGCCTAGCCGCAGCGGCGCCGGTTCGGTTATGACGACAGAAGACTCCGACAGGCGGCGAAAGTTGCCTGGGTCGTTGCCCGCGAAACCGTTGCCATCGTAACCGTCCCCAAAATGCAAAAACCCCGGCCTGGGCCGGGGCTTTCACGCGCGCCGCCACTTGCGCGACGGTGCGAGTTATTGCGATGGATCGCTGCGGCCGTCGATTACTCGGCGGCTTCCGGGCGATCGACCAGCTCGACGTAGGCCATCGGCGCATTGTCGCCCGCGCGGAAACCGCACTTGAGGATGCGCAGGTAACCACCCGGACGCGACTGGTAGCGCGGGCCCAGGGTCGTGAACAGCGTGCCCACGGCTTCCTTGTCGCGCAGGCGCGAGAAAGCCAGGCGGCGGTTGGCGACGCCGTCGGTCTTGGCGAGCGTGATCAGCGGCTCGGCAACGCGACGGAGTTCCTTGGCCTTGGGCAGAGTGGTGCGGATGAGGCCGTGCTTGATGAGGGACGCAGCCATGTTGGTGAACATCGCATCGCGATGGGCACTGGTGCGGCTGAACTTACGTCCGGACTTCTGGTGGCGCATGGTCGTGATTCCTAATGAATGCTGTCGCTATTGAGATTCGCTGTCGCCTTCATGGCGTTGTTGCATGGACTGCGGTTGGTCCGAGCCCGGTCGTCCTGATCGGGCATCGTCGCGAGCCTTCGGGCCCGTCGACGTCTGTGTTGCGGTGTTGCGTACTGCCGATGGATCAAGAGTCCACGCTTCGGCTAGCTTCGGCGTGGACCCCTTTAGCTCCCCTGCCCGGCGCAGCGCGCCGGGCGTTCGCCTCAGCCGCGCGGCAGTGCCGCGCAAGCCAGGCTGAGGCTCACCCCATCATGCCGTGCTGGGCGATACCCGCCGGCGGCCAGTTTTCCAGCTTCATGCCGAGGGACAGGCCGCGCTGAGCCAGCACTTCCTTGATCTCGGTGAGCGACTTCTTGCCCAGGTTCGGGGTCTTGAGCAGCTCGACTTCGGTCTTCTGGATCAGATCGCCGACGTAGTAGATGCTCTCGGCCTTGAGGCAGTTGGCCGAACGAACGGTGAGCTCGAGATCGTCGATCGGACGCAGCAGGATCGGATCGATACCGCTGGTGGCCGGCTTCGCCGCACCGCGATCGCGGTGGGTGAAATCGCCGAACACCGACAGCTGGTCGGTGAGGATGTCGGCGGCGGTGCGCACGGCTTCCTCAGCGTCGATCGTGCCGTTGGTTTCGATGTCCAGCACCAGCTTGTCGAGGTCGGTACGCTGTTCGACGCGCGCGGCTTCGACGGCATAGGCGACGCGACGGACCGGCGAGAAGCTGGCATCCAGCATCAGGCGGCCGATGGTGCGGGTTTCTTCGTCCGGACGACGCCGCGCGGCGGCCGGCTGGTAGCCGAAACCACGCTCGATCTTCAGACGCATGTTGATCGCCGTATCCTTGGTCAGGTGGCAGATCACGTGCTCGGTGTTCAGGATCTCGACGTTGTGGTCGGTCTTGATATCACCCGCGGTCACGATGCCCGGGCCCTGCTTGGCCAGCGACAGCGTGGACGCGTCGCCGGTGTGCATGCGGATGGCGACGTCCTTGAGGTTCAACAGGACTTCGAGCACGTCCTCTTCGAGACCTTCAACGGTGGTGTACTCGTGGAGCACGCCGTCGATTTCGACTTCGGTGATGGCGAAACCCGGGATCGAAGACAGCAGCACACGGCGCAGCGCATTGCCGAGGGTGTGGCCGTAGCCGCGTTCCAGCGGCTCGATCACGACCTTGGCGCGATTGCCGGCAAGGCGTTCGATCTGGGGACCGCGCGGACGCAGTACCTGGTTGGCGGTAACCGTCATGTTTCGGTGTCTCCTGCGAGGCCCCGGCGAACCGGGGCTTCAAAAGATAATTACTTCGAGTACAGCTCGACGATCAGCGCTTCGTTGATATCGGCCGGCAGATCGGCACGATCCGGCACAGCCTTGAACACACCGCTGAACTTCTTGCTGTCAACCTCGACCCACGACGGCGAGAGGTCCATCTGCGAAGCCACGGTCAGGGATTCCTGCACGCGCAGCTGCTTCTGGGCACGCTCGGACAGCGCGATCGCGTCGCCGGCCTTGACCTGATAGGACGGCAGGTTGACGGACTTGCCGTTGACCGTGACGCCGCGGTGCGAGACCAGCTGACGGGCGGCCGGACGGGTCACTGCGAAGCCCATGCGGTAGATCACGTTGTCGAGACGCGTCTCCAGGAGCTGAAGCAGGTTCTCGCCGGTGTTGCCCTTCTTGGTCGAGGCCTTCTTGTAGTAGTTGCGGAACTGACGTTCCAGCAGGCCGTAGATACGCTTGACCTTCTGCTTCTCGCGAAGCTGGGTGGCGTAGTCGGACAGCTTGCCCTTACGGGCGGTGGGGCCGTGTTGGCCGGGCTTCTGCTCGAGCTTGCACTTCGAATCGAGTGCACGAGCGGACGACTTCAAGCCGAGGTCGGCGCCTTCGCGACGAGCGAGCTTACAGGTGGGACCAATATAACGAGCCATTTTTCTTCAGCTCCTCAGACGCGACGCTTCTTCGGCGGACGGCACCCGTTGTGCGGGATAGGCGTCACGTCGATGATGTTCATGATCTTGTAACCGACGTTGTTCAGCGAACGAACGGCGGACTCACGACCCGGACCCGGGCCCTTGATGCGCACTTCCAGCGACTTCACGCCGTAGTCGAGCGCAGCACGGCCGGCCTTTTCGGCGGCAACCTGGGCTGCGAACGGGGTCGACTTACGCGAGCCGCGGAAACCCGCGCCGCCCGAAGTCGCCCACGAGAGCGCATTGCCCTGGCGGTCGGTGATCGTGATGATCGTGTTGTTGAAAGAAGCGTGGACGTGGGCGATGCCGTCGGTGACGACGCGCTTGATCTTCTTCTTGGTTTTTGCAGCTGCCGGCTTAGCCATGGTTTGACCCCTTACTTCCTGATGGCCTTACGCGGACCCTTACGGGTACGTGCATTGGTACGCGTGCGCTGACCGCGCAGCGGCAAGCCGCGGCGGTGACGCAGGCCGCGGTAGCAGCCCAGGTCCATCAGACGCTTGATAGCGATACCGACCTCGCGACGCAGGTCGCCTTCAACCACGTACTTACCGACTTCGGCGCGCAAGCGCTCGACTTCCGGTTCGGACAGGTCACGAATCTTCGTCGAAGAATTCACGCCTGCGGCATCGCAGACCTTCTTCGAACGAGTACGGCCGATGCCGTAAATGCTTTGCAACCCGACCCAGACATGCTTCTGGGCAGGCAAGTTGACGCCCGCAATACGCGCCATAACGCGATCTCCAACTGAGTTTGGCGGCCAGGGCGGATTAACCCCGGCGAGTGAACTGGAAATTTTAACAAGGTCTCGGGTTAATAGGAAGCCCCGCGGCGTCAGAGACGCCACGGAACCACGGCATGGGGAGTGTGCCCATGCTCCGGCGACGAACCAGGACTGGCTGAATAGGGCGATCCCGCCCTACTCGCCCCGCGCGCTACTCTGGCGCGCGGAATGGTCCTGGCTCACCCGCGCGCGAGACCGCCGCGCGAGCCGCCCTTCAAGTTCGCCTTCTTCAACAGGCTCTCGTACTGATGGGACATCAGATGAGCCTGGATTTGAGCGATGAAATCCATCACCACGACCACGACGATCAGCAACGAGGTGCCGCCGAAGTAGAACGAGGTGCCCAGTTGGGTGCGCATGATCTCCGGGAGGAGACAGACGATCACCAGGTAAGCCGCACCGGCCGCCGTGAGGCGGGTCAGTACGCCGTCGACATAGTCGGCCGTCGCCTTGCCAGGACGGATGCCTGGAATAAGCGCGCCCGACTTCTTCAGATTGTCGGCCGTTTCCTGCGAGTTGAACACCAGCGCCGTGTAGAAGAAGGCGAAGCCGATGATCAGGGCCGCATACAGAATCATGTGCAGCGGCTCGCCAGGATTCAGCCACTGGCTGACCCGCTGGAGCCAGGTCGCCGAACTGCTCTGGCTGAACCAGGTCGCCGCCGTCGCCGGGAACATCACGATGCTCGAGGCGAAGATGGCCGGGATCACGCCCGACATGTTCAGCTTCAGGGGCAGGAACGAGGACTGATTCATGTAGGCGTTACGACCGCCCTGACGGCGGGCGTAGTTCACCGTGATCCGGCGCTGTCCGCGCTCGACGAACACCACCAGGTAGGTGAACACCAGGACGATAGCCACCACCGCGATCGCGGTCATGGGGTTCATGGTGCCGTCGTTGATCTGGGTGAACATCGTCACCACCGCAGCGGGCAGGCCCGCGACGATGCCGGCGAAGATGATCAAGGACACGCCGTTGCCGATACCGCGCTCGGTCACCTGCTCGCCGATCCACATCAGGAACATGGTGCCCGCGGTCAACGCGAGTACCGCGGTCAGGATGAAGCCCGGACCCGGGTTGTAGACCACCGGAATGCCCTGGCTCGCGCCGCCGGCCTGCAAGGCCGTCGCGATACCCCAGGCCTGGAACACGGCCAGGGGGATCGCACCCATGCGCGACCACTGGTTGATCTTGCGCCGGCCCGACTCGCCTTCCTTCTGGATGGCTTTCAGGCTGGGCACGATCTGCACCAGCAGCTGCACGATGATCGACGCCGAGATGTACGGCATCACGTTCAACGCGAACAGGCTGAAACGGTGAAGGGCGCCGCCCGAGAACATGTTGAACATGTCCACGATCGTGCCCTTCTGCGATTCCATGAGCTTGAGCATCGCTTCGGGATTGACGCCCGGCACCGGGATGTAGCAACCGATGCGATAGACGATCAATGCGCCGACTACGAACAGCAGACGTTGGCGAAGCTCGGTGAATTTACCGAGTCCGCCGCCGAGACCGGCCATCGCGTTGCTGCTCCGCGCCATGTATCGCTTACTCCTCGACCTTGCCGCCGGCCGCTTCGATCGCGGCCTTCGCACCGGCCGTGGCCAGCACGCCCTTGAGCACGAACGCCTTGTTCAGCTCGCCCTTCTTGACGATCTTCGCCTGCTTGGCCGTGGTCGGAACCAGCTTGGCCGCGAGCAGCTTGGCGAAATCGATCTCACCGGCTTCCAGCTTGTCCAGCTGGTAGGACATCACCTCGGCGGTGTCCTTCTTGGTCTTCGAGCGGAAGCCGATCTTCGGCAGACGACGCTGCATCGGGGTCTGACCGCCTTCGAAGCCGGCCTTGATCTTGCCCTTGCCCGAACGAGCGAACGAACCCTTGTGGCCGCGGCCCGCGGTCTTGCCGAGGCCAGAACCGATACCGCGACCGACGCGCTTGCGGTCTTCGCGGGCGCCGTCAGCCGGCTTGAGTGTATTGAGACGCATGATGTTCTCCTTAGCCCTCGACCTGAACCAGATAGTGGACCGTGTTGATCAGGCCACGAACCTGCGGGCTGTCTTTCAGCGTCCGCACGTCGTTGAGCTTGTTCAGGCCGAGCGCCTTCACCGACAGACGGTGACGCGACTGACAGCCACGCAGACCCTTGACCAGGCGCACGGTAACCGTGCCGCCTTCGACGGGCTTGTTCTCAGCCTTAGCCATGGTTGAGATCCTCCACCTTCTTGCCGCGCTTGGCAGCGATCTTGGCCGGCGAATGCATGCCGGTCAGACCCTTCAGCGTGGCGCGAACCAGGTTGATCGGGTTACGCGAACCGGTGGCCTTGGCCAGCACGTTCTTGACGCCGACCGCTTCGAGCACGGCGCGCATCGCGCCGCCGGCGATCACGCCGGTACCTTCCGACGCCGGCTGCATGAACACATGCGCCGCGCCGTGGCCCGACTTCACGGCGTGCCACAAGGTGCCGTTGTTCAGATCGACGTTGTTCATCGCCTTGCGGGCGTACTCCATCGACTTCTGGATGGCGACCGGCACTTCGCGCGCCTTGCCGTAGCCGAAGCCGACCTTGCCGTTGCCGTCGCCCACCACCGTCAGTGCGGTGAAGGTGA
>CAMLID010000103.1 GCA_946480055.1 uncultured Lysobacter sp.
CGTGGCTATCGACCAGTAAGCCACGGTCTGGCCGCGGGTGCCGCCCAACCCCAACACCGCCTATATTATGTTTCCGGACGCCGCCGCTTTGGCGGCGGCCGCCTCTCCCACCCCCGCCACCGACAAGGAGGATGCCCATGCGATACCAGCTTGAACTGACCCTGCGCCAGGCCGAAGGCGCGCTGGCTCGCGTATTGGGCGCCGCCGAACGGCGCGGTTTCCGTCCCCTGTCCGTGGACGGCGAAGCGCAACCCGATGGCGACCGCTGGCACCTGCGCATGACCGTGGAAGGCGACCGCGCCGACACCGCCCTGCAGAGCCAGCTCGCCAAGCTCTACGACTGTCTTGCCGTCGAGGTGTCCCCATGCAGTTGAACGTCGAAACCCTGGCCGCGCCCGCCGCGTCCGAGGCCCAGCACGCCTATGCCGGCGCCGCCGCGCGCGAACGCAGCTATGCGCCCGCGCGCAGCGGCGTGCCGCAACCCGCGGGCCAGGCCCTGATCTGGTTCGACGGCGAGTTCGTCGCCGCCGATGCGCCGGAAGCGCCACTGACCACTCACGCCATGCACTACGGCACCGCGGTGTTCGAGGGCATCCGCAGCTACGCCACCGCCGATGGCGGCGCGGCCGTGTTCCGCTTGCCCGAACACATGGAACGCATGCGCAAGGGCGCCGAAATGTTCGGCATCGACTTCGATGTCGAACGCGCCAGCGCCGCGACCGTGCAGACCCTGCGCGCCAACGGCCACCGCGACGCCTACATCCGCCCGCTCACCTGGATGGGCACCGGCACGATCGGCCTGGACGTGGATCCGCTGAGCCAGCACCTGATGATCGCGACGATGGCCAAGGTCGTGCATCTGGGCGGCGCGCGCACGCGCCTGACGGTGTCGCCGTGGAAGCGCAACCCGGCGACCTCGCTGCCGGCGCTGAAGCTCAGCGGCGCCTACGTCAATTCGATCCTGGCCAAGCGCGAAGCCAAGCAGCGCGGCTTCGACGAGGCCCTGTTCACCGACGACAAGGGCTATGTGGTCGAGTGCACCGGCGCCAATGTGTTCATGGTCAAGAACGGCGTGATCACGTCCGTCGAGCACCGCGATGCGTTGCCGGGCATCACTCGCGACACCATGATCGCGCTGTCCGGCGCGCAGTCGCGCGAGGTGACCCTGCACGAGCTGCTGGACGCGGACGAAGTCTTCGTCTGCGGCACCGCTGCCGAAGCCACGCCGATCGCGGTGCTGGACCGCCGCGAGTTCGGCGACAACCCGGTCACCCGTGAGCTGTCGGCGCAGTACGCGCGCGTGGTGCGCGGCGAAGACCCGCGCTACCGCGCGTGGCTGACGCCGGTCTGAGCATGGACTGCGACGTAGCCAGCCCGGTATGCGTGAGCGCCGCCGACCTGTTGGCGGCGCAGGCGCGCCTGCGTCGTTACCTGGACCCGACGCCGCTGCACCACGCCGAACGTTTCGGCTGCTGGCTGAAGCTGGAAAACCTGCAACGCACCGGTTCCTACAAGGTGCGCGGCGCGCTCAACGCCCTGCTGGCCGGGCGCGAACGCGGCGATCACCGCACCGTGATCGCCGCCTCCGCCGGCAACCACGCCCAAGGCCTGGCCTGGGCGGCGTACCGGCTGGGTGTCAATGCGATCACGGTGATGCCGCGCTGCGCACCGCAGACCAAGATCGCCGGCGTCGCCCACTGGGGCGCGACGGTGCGCCTGCATGGCGACAGTTACGACGAGGCCAAGGCCTTCGCGATCGAGCTGGCCGAGCAACACGATTACCGCCTGCTGTCGGCCTTCGACGATCCCGACGTGATCGCCGGCCAGGGCACGGTCGCGCTGGAGCTGGCCGCGTTCGCGCCCGATGTGGTGCTGGTGCCGATCGGCGGCGGCGGACTGGCCGCCGGCGTGGCGCTGGCGCTGAAATCGGAACTGCTGTCCGGCAGTGCGGCAGCGCGCCGCGTGCGCGTTATCGGCGCCCAGGTCGAAGGTGTGGACTCGATGGCGCGCGCGCTGCGCGGCGACCGTCGGCTGATCGAACCGGCCGCGACCTTGGCCGACGGCATACGAGTGAAAGACCCCGGCCGCCTGACCGAGCGCGTGCTGAGCGAGCTGCTGGACGACGTGGTGATCGTGCGCGAAGCCGAACTGCGCGAGACCCTGGTCCGGCTGGCACTGGAAGAACACATCATCGCCGAGGGTGCGGGCGCGCTCGCGCTCGCGGCCGGCCGCCGTATCGCCGGCAAGCGCAAATGCGCGGTGGTCTCCGGCGGAAACCTCGACGCCGGCGTACTGGCGCGGCTGCTGTCGGAAGTGCGGCCGCGCGCGCCGCGACGTCCGCGCCGGCGCACCCGCGAGACGCCCGCGTACGAGGCCACCTCGGCCGGAAGCACCACCGTCAAAGACGACGTCTATCGGCTGGCGCGACTTAGATCCGGGCCGTCGCCGCAAGCGCGTACGGCCCATACGCCCTCCCTTGCCCCGCACTCCACTTTGATCGAGGACGTCCCCGCATGAACCCGTCGCCCGGACCGGTAGTACCGATAGACCACGCCCCGCAGCACATCGCCATTTTCGACACCAGCCTGCGCGACGGCGAGCAATCGCCCGGCTGCAGCATGAGTTCCAGCCAGAAGCTGCGCTTCGCCCATGCCCTGGCCGAACTGGGCGTGGACGTGATCGAAGCCGGCTTTCCGGCCAGCTCCAGCACCGAGATCGAGGCCGTGCGCGCGATCGCGCGCGAAGTGCGCGGCTCGACCCTGGCGACGCTGGCGCGCTGCCACGTCGGCGACATCGAGGCCTGCGCGCAGGCCCTGGACGGCGCCGGCAAGCCGCGCATCCACGTCTTCATCTCCACCAGCCCGCTGCACCGCGAGCACAAACTGGGCCTGAGCCGCGAGCAGGTGCTGGAGCGCGCGGTGATGGGCGTGGAACTGGCGCGCCGCTACGTCGACGACGTCGAGTTCTCTGCCGAGGACGCGCTGCGCACCGAGCCCGAATTCCTGGCCGAGGTCTGCAGCGCGGCGATCGCCGCCGGCGCGCGCACGCTGAACATCCCCGACACCGTCGGCTACACCACGCCCAGCGAAATCCGCGCCCTGTTCGAGTACCTGCGCGCGAACGTGCGCGACGCCGATCGCGCGATCTTCAGCGCCCACTGCCACAACGACCTGGGCCTGGCGGTGGCCAACAGCCTGGCCGCGATCGAAGGCGGTGCGCGCCAGGTCGAATGCACGATCAACGGCATCGGCGAGCGCGCCGGCAACTGCGCGATGGAAGAGCTGGTGATGGCGCTGCGCGTGCGCGGCGGTTACTACAACGCCCAGACCCGCATCGACACGCGCCGGCTGGTACCGACCTCGCGCCTGCTGTCGCGCATTACCGGCATGGCCGTGCAGCGCAACAAGGCCATCGTCGGCCAGAACGCGTTCGCGCACGAGTCCGGCATCCACCAGCACGGCATGCTCAAGCACCGCGGCACCTACGAGATCATGAATCCCGAGGACGTCGGCTGGGCCCAGTCGCAAATGGTGCTGGGCCGCCACAGCGGCCGCGCCGCGCTCAGCGACCGCCTGCAGACCTTGGGCTTCGTGGTCGACGAGGCGCGTTTGAACGCGGTATTCGCGAGCTTCAAGGCGCTGGCGGATAAGAAACGCGAAGTCTTCGACGCCGACCTGGAAGCGCTGGTGCTGGGCGCCGACGCGCGGGTCGCGCGCGGCCACCGCCTGGCCCGCGCCCACGTCAGCACTGGCATCGCCAGCGACAGCCTGCCGACCGCGAGCGTGCAACTGGTCGATCCCGACGGCGTCGCGATCAGCGAAGCCGCGGTCGGCGACGGCCCGGTGCATGCGCTGTTCGCGGCGCTGGCGCGCGCGACCGGCGTGCAGTTGCAGATCGACAGCTACCACGTCTCCAGCGTGACCACCGGCGACGACGCCCAGGGCCAGGCCAGCGTGACCGCACGCGTGGACGGAGCCGAGCTGACCGGTTCGGGCACCAGCACCGACATCCTCGAGGCCAGTGCGCTGGCCTGGCTGGACGTCGCCAACCGGGTGCTGCGCACGCGCCAACAGGCGCCGCAGCGCCTGACCGCGACCGCCTGAACCACCCCAACCCAACAACGCCACAGCCATAACGCCAAAGCAGACCCCATGACCACGCCCAGAACCCTGTTCGACAAACTGTGGGACGCCCACTTGGTCACGCCCGAGACCGAGGCCGTGCCGGCGGTGCTCTACGTCGACCTGCACCTGATCCACGAAGTCACCACGCCGCAGGCCTTCGCCGAACTCGACGCGCGCGGCCTGTCGCCGCGCCGCCCGGACCTGACCAAGGGCACGCTCGACCATTCCACCCCGACCCTGCCGCGCGACGCCGACGGCCGCCTGCCCTACTACACCGCCGAAGCCGAGCGCCAGGTCGACACCCTGCGCCGCAACTGCGCGCGCCACGGCATCGAACTGTTCGACTACGACAGCCCGCACCGCGGCATCGTCCACGTGATCGGTCCGGAACTGGGCCTGACCCAGCCGGGCATGACCATCGTCTGCGGCGACAGCCACACCGCCACCCACGGCGCGTTCGGCGCGCTGGCCTTCGGCATCGGCACCAGCGAAGTCGGCCACGTGCTGGCGACCCAGTGCCTGCTGCAGCGCAAGCCGCGAACGCTGGCGATCAACATCGAAGGCGAACTCGCGCCCGGCGTAGGCGCCAAGGACCTGATCCTGCACGTGATCGGCGAGATCGGCGTCAACGGCGGCACCGGGCAGGTCATCGAGTACCGCGGTTCGACCGTGCGCGCGCTGTCGATGGACGAACGCATGACCGTCTGCAACATGTCGATCGAAGCCGGCGCGCGCGCCGGCCTGATCGCGCCCGACCAGATCACCTACGACTATCTGGCCGCGACCCCGCGTGCGCCGCAGGGCGCGGACTTCGAGCGTGCGGTCGCGCGCTGGAGCGCGTTCGTCGGCGACGAGGGCGCGCGCTTCGACCGCGAAGTGCATATCGATGCCAGCAAGATCAAGCCGACCCTGACCTGGGGCACGCACCCTGGGCAGGTCGCGGCGGTCGATGCGCAGCTGCCGGTCGCGCGCGACGCGGACGACGCCAAGGCGCTGGCCTACATGGGCCTGAGCGGCGGCGCGGCGTTGGCCGGCGCCCCGGTGGACGTGGTGTTCGTCGGCAGCTGCACCAACTCGCGCCTCACCGATCTGCGTCAGGCGGCGCGGGTTCTGCAGGGCCGGCAGGTGCATCCGCGCGTTCGCATGCTGGTGGTGCCCGGTTCCGAGCAGGTCAAGCGCGAGGCCGAGGCCGAGGGCATCGACCGCATCGTGCGCGCGGCCGGCGCCGAATGGCGCGAGCCGGGTTGCTCGATGTGCATCGCGATGAACGGCGACCTGGTCGGTCCCGGCCAACTCGCGGTATCGACCAGCAACCGCAATTTCGAAGGCCGCCAGGGCAAGGGCGCGCGCACACTGCTGGCCTCGCCGCTGACCGCGGCCGCCTGCGCCATCGCGGGCGAGGTCACCGACCCGCGCGCCTACCTCGACGATGCCGTAGCCACGCGGGAGGTGGCCTGATGTCCGCCTTCACCGAACTGACCTCGCGCACCGTGGTGCTGCGCGAACGCAACATCGACACCGACCAGATCATCCCGGCACGATTTTTGACCACTACCGAACGTCAGGGCCTGGGCCGTTTCGCGTTCAACGACTGGCGTTACCTTGCCGACGGCACGCCCAACCCCGAGTTCGTTTTCAACCGGCCCGAGAACGCCGGCGCACAGATCCTGGTCGCCGGGCGCAACTTCGGTTGCGGCTCCTCGCGCGAACATGCGCCCTGGGCTTTGACGGACCTGGGCCTGCGCGCGGTGATCAGCACCGAGATCGCCGACATCTTCCGCAGCAACGCACTGAAGAACGGCCTGCTGCCGATCGTGCTCGATAACGACGTGGTCGATGAATTGCTGGAACGCCCCGGCATCGAGCTGCGCATCGACGTCGCCAGCCGCAGCGTGATCCTGCCCGGCGGCGCGCGCGTGCAATTCCCGCTGGATGCCTTCGCCCAGACCTGCCTGCTCGAAGGCGTGGACCAGCTCGGCTACCTGCTCAAACAACAACCCGCCATCCAACGCTTTGAGGAACTGTGTCATGCACGCTGAAATCGTCGTATTGCCGGGCGACGGCATCGGCCCCGAGGTCACCGCCGCCGCCGTGGAAGTGCTGCGCGCCGTCGGGCGCCGCTACGGCCACAGCCTGGCGCTGCACGAGCATCTGATCGGCGGTGCCGCGATCGACGCCACCGGCGAGCCGTTGCCCGAAGCCACGCTGGCCGCCTGCCGCGGTGCCGATGCGGTGCTGCTGGGCGCGGTCGGCGGACCGAAGTGGTCGGACCCGAAGGCGAAGGTGCGTCCCGAGCAGGGCCTGCTGGCGCTGCGCAAGGGCTTGGGCCTGTACGCAAACCTGCGTCCGGTGAAGCCGCATGCGGCGACCCTGGGCGCCTCACCGATCAAGCCGCATCTGCTCGCCGGCGTCGATCTGCTGGTGGTGCGCGAACTCACCGGCGGCATCTACTTCGGCCAAAAACAGCGCAACGCCGACAGCGCCAGCGACCTGTGCGAGTACAGCGTGGCCGAGATCGAACGCGTGGTGCGCCACGCCTGCACCCTGGCACGCGGCCGCCGCGGCCATGTGGTGTCGGTGGACAAGGCCAACGTGCTGGAGACCTCGCGGCTGTGGCGCGAAGTCGCGACCCGCATCGCCCGCGACGAATTCCAGGATGTGACCTTGGAACATCAGCTGGTCGATTCGATGGCGATGCACCTGATCGCCAAGCCGCGCGCGTTCGACGTGATCGTGACCGAGAACATGTTCGGCGACATCCTCACCGACGAGGCCTCGATGCTGGCCGGGTCGCTGGGCCTACTGCCGTCGGCGTCGCTGGGCGAAGGCAAGGTCGGCCTGTACGAGCCGATCCACGGCTCGGCCCCCGACATCGCCGGCCGCGGCATCGCCAACCCCTGCGGCACCATCCTCAGCGCGGCGATGTTGCTGCGTCATTCGCTGGGCTTGGCCGGCGAGGCCGACTGCGTCGAGCAGGCGGTGTCGGCGGTGCTGGAGCGCGGCGTACTCACCGCCGACCTGGCTCCGGGCGGGCGCGGCGCGAGCACGGCCGAGGTGACGGCGGCGGTGCTGGCGCAGTTGGAACTGCCGTGCCAGGTGGCGGAATTGCGCGATTGAGGCTGGTCGGCGGCGCGAAAACGCGTTGCCGACCAGCCCCCAACCCGTTGCCGTTGCCGTTGCCGTTGCCGTTGCATTGGAATCCATAGCTCCGCACCACGACGAACAACCGTAGACCCGAAGGGCGGCGCGCAGGACGCGCGCCGTTTTTCGAAGGGACAGGGATATCCCGTCGAAAAGTCCCCGCGCACGCTCCGAACCCGCACGGGAGGTTTGTCTAGGCAAGCCCTTCTCTTTGGTTACTTTTGACCGTAGGGAATCCAGGCGGACTCTTGGGCTAGCAAGAGAAAGTGACCCGCGCGCGCAGCGGGCGGAAACCTTTGATCTAAAGAACCGAAGCAATCGCAGAACCTCGGAGTTCACGATCGCGGCTCACGCCGCTCCTACCCCAAAGCAGAGCGAGATAGAAGCAGGCGCGGTCGAGGGGTTGACGATCGCGGCTTACGCCGCGCCCACAGAAGGTAGCGGATCGGAAGCGGAACCTCCGCCGGCAGGCGAAGTTCGCGGCCGCGGCTCGTGCCGCTCCTACCCCAAGGAAAGCGAGAGCGGCGCAGGCACCGCCCTACGCAAGGAAGCGGGGCGCGCTACGCCCCCGCCTCCGGTGCCTTCACCCTGAACCAAGCCGCATACAACGCCGGCAGGAACAGCAGCGTCAACAAGGTCGCCACCATCAAGCCACCCATGATCGCCACCGCCATCGGCCCGAAGAAGGCGCTGCGCGACAACGGGATCATCGCCAGGATCGCCGCCAGGGCGGTCAGCACGATCGGGCGGAAGCGACGCACGGTCGCCTCCACGATCGCCCGCCAGGGCTCGTGCCCATCGGCGCGATCCTGCTCGATCTGATCGACCAGGATCACCGAGTTGCGCATGATCATGCCCGACAGCGCGATCGTGCCCAGCATCGCGACGAAGCCGAACGGGACCCGGAACACCAGCAGGAACAAGGTCACGCCGATCAGGCCCAGCGGCGCGGTCAGCATGACCATGAAGCTGCGCGTGAAGCTGCGCAGCTGCAGCATCAGCAGGGTGAACACCGCGAACACGAACAGCGGCACGCCGGCGATGATCGAGTTCTGACCGCGCGCCGAGTCTTCGACGCTGCCGCCGACGTTGATCGAATAGCCGTAAGGCAGCTGCGAGCGCAGACCGTCCAGGGTCGGCGAGATCTGGCCCATCACTGTCGCCGGCTGGGTGCCATCGTAGATGTCGGCGCGTACGGTGATGGTCGGCTGGCGGTCGCGGTGCCAGATGATGCCTTCCTCGAAACCGTATTCGAGGGTGGCGATCTGGGTCAGCGGCACCGCGCGGCCGTTGCTGGTCGGCACCATTAGGCTGCCGAGCATGTTGAGCTGCAGGCGTTCCTCGGAGGGGCCGCGCAGCAGCATCTCGATCAACTCGTTGCCCTCGCGGTAGGTGCTGATGTGCGAGCCCGACAGCGAACTGGACAGGAACTGCGACAGCTGCGCCGAGGTGATGCCCAGCGCACGGGCGCGCTCCTGGTCGACCTGCAGGCGCACGACCTTGTTCGGCTCGTCCCAGTCCAGGTTCACGTTGATCACGTGCGGATTGGCGCGGATCTTCTCGCGCACCTGGTAGGCGATCGCGCGCACCCGGTCGATGTGCTCGCCGGAGACGCGGAACTGCACCGGGTAGCCGACCGGCGGTCCGTTCTCCAGGCGCGTCACGCGCAGCTGCAGTTCGGGGAAGCGCGGCACCACGTCCTTGATCACCCACTCGCGGATCGCTTCGCGCGCCTGCACGTCCTTGGGCATCAGCACGAACTGGGCGAAATTGGCGGCCGGCAGCTGCTGGTCCAGCGGCAGGTAGAAGCGCGGCGAACCGGTGCCGACGTAGGACACGTAGTTGACCAGGTCCTGGCGTTGCTTGAGCAGCGCTTCCAGGCGTTGCGCCTGCTCGGCGGTCTGGCGCAGCGAGCTGCCTTCGGCCAGTTCCATGTCGACCATCAGTTCGGGACGCACGGAGTCCGGGAAGAACTGCTGCGGCACGAATCGGAACATGAACACCGACAGGAAGAACGCGGCCACGGTGATGCCGATCACCAGCCAGCGCCGGCGCACGCACCAGGTCACCCAGTTGCGGAAGCGGGTGTAGAACTTGCTGGCGTAGGGATCGTGGTCCTTGCCGTCGTGCGGCGCCGGAGCGATGAAGTCGGAGATCGCAGGGTAGCGCTCGGCCCAGCGCGCGCGTTGCGCATGCCAGCGCGCGGCCAGCGAACCGGGCTTGAGCGCGGCGGCGTGGCCGTGGTCGGGCAGCAGCTTGTCGCCCAGGAACGGGATGAACGCGACTGCGGCGATCCACGACACCAGCAACGCGATGGTGACCACCTCGAACAGCGAGCGCGTGTATTCGCCGGTGCTGGAGGCAGCGGTGGCGATCGGCAGGAAGCCCGCGGCGGTGATCAGGGTGCCGGTCAGCATCGGGAAGGCGGTGCTGTCCCAGGCGAACGCGGCCGCACGGATGCGGTCGAAACCCTGCTCCATCTTGATCGCCATCATCTCGACCGCGATGATCGCGTCGTCGACCAGCAGGCCCAGCGCCAGCACCAGCGCGCCCAGCGAAATCTTGTGCAGGCCGACGCCGAAGAACTGCATCGCGGCGAAGGTCATCGCCAGCACCAGCGGGATCGACAGCGCGACCACCAGGCCGGTGCGCCAACCCAGCGAGAAGAAGCTGACCAGCAGTACGATCGCGACCGCCTCGGCCAGCACGCGCACGAACTCGCCCACCGACTCCTCGACCGCGGCCGGCTGGTCGGCGACCTTGCGCAGTTCCATGCCCGCGGGCAGGGTCTTCTGCAGGCGCGCGAACTCGCTCTCCAGGGTCTTGCCCAGCTTGAGAATGTCGCCGCCTTCCTTCATCGACACGCCGATGCCGATCGCGTCCTCGCCCATGAAGCGCATGCGCGGCGCCGGCGGATCGGAGAAGCCGCGGCGCACGTCGGCGACGTCGCCGAGGCGGAAGGTGCGGTCGCCGACCCGGATCGGGAATTCGCGGATCTGTTCGACGGTCTTGAACTGACCGCCCACGCGCAGGGCCACGCGGGTGCTGCCGGTTTCGAAGAAACCGGCCGGGGCCAGCGCGTTCTGTTGATTCAGGGCCTCGCCGACCGCGTTGGCCGGCACGCCCAGGGTCGCCAGCTTCACGTTCGACAGCTCGACCCAGATCTTCTCGTCCTGTACGCCGAACAGCTCGATCTTGCCGACATCGGCCTGGTCCTGCAGGGCCAGCTGCACGCGTTCGGCGTAGTCCTTGAGCACGGCGTAGTCGAAGCCCTTGCCGGTCAGCGCATAGATATTGCCGAAGGTGTCGCCGAACTCGTCGTTGAAGAACGGCCCGACCACGTCGCTGGGCAAGGTCGGGCGGATGTCGCCGACCTTCTTGCGCACCTGGTACCACAGCGGCTGGATGTCCTTGGAACGCATCGAATCGCGCGCGCCGAAGATCACCTGCGACTCGCCGGCGCGCGAGTACGAGCGGATGAACTCGTACTGGCCGGTCTCCATCAGCTTCTT
>CAMLID010000104.1 GCA_946480055.1 uncultured Lysobacter sp.
CCTCGTTGTAGGCCAGCGAGCCGACGGTGGCGCCGGATTCGGTCTGCGCGACCATCTCCAGCGGACGCAGCACCGCCGGTTCGGCCGCGGCCAGGCGTTCGAGCAGACCGTCGCCGTGCTGGTTCATCAGGAACCCGACCGTGCCCAGCTTCATGCCGTACACCGGTTTACCCAGGCTGCCGTAGCGATGCAGGGTCTGCAGCATGAAGCCGTCGCCGCCGAGTGCGGCCAGGACGTCGGCGTCGGCCGGTTCGTGCTGGCCGTGGCGCGCGATCAGCTCGGCGAGCGCGCGTTGCGCTTCGTCGATAGGACTGGCGAGGAAGGCGATGCGAGGCGTCGCGGTCATCGGCGGCTCCGAACGGATGGCGACCGCAGCATAACCCGAGCTACGGGAAATGCCGATGACGAGCGGTTCCGCAGAGACGTGCAGTGGAACCCATCTGCTTTGGGGTAGGAGCGGCGTAAGCCGCGACCCGCGTCGTGTCCGAAACTGCGCGGTCGCGGCTTACGCCGCTCCTAACCCAAGGATTTGCGTATCGTCCCTCCCCCGCCATCGGGAGAGGGACGCGTGACTCAGCCGCGCGAGGCCAGCTGCGACAGGCGCTGCACCGCGACCGAGGCGGTCGGGTAGTCCAGCGATTTCTGTGCGGCGAGCTCGTTGAGCATGGCCAGGGTGAAGCGCAGCGAGACGTCGTCGCGCTCCAGCCATTGCTTGACCTTGGCCTCGGCAGTGGCGCCCGGCATGGCCAGCACCTGACCGACCAGGACCCGCTGCTGGGTGCCCAGTTCCTCGCGCAGCACGCCGCGTGCGACCGCATGCCAGCGGCCGTCGACGGTGAGCGCGTCGATCTGCTCCTGCAGCCAGGGCAGGCGCAGCGCCTCGCCGAGACGGAAGTGGACCTTGGCCACCTCGACAGGCTTGAGCTTGCGCTCGCGCGCGACTTCGATGACGTCGCAACTCGGCTCCAGGTACGGCAGGGCCGCGAGCTGGTCGGCCAGCGCCACCGGCACGCCCTTGGCCTTCCAGTCGGCGAAGCTGGCTTCGTAATCCGGACGCTGGCCGTCGCCGAGGATGCCCTTGCCGGCGCGGATGTCCTTGAAACCGTCGTGATAGCGCGCGACCGCGGTGGCGATGTCCGGAATCGCGCCCGGACGCGACAGCAGCCAGCGCGTGAACGAACGCTGCAGGTTCCAGATCACCTGCAGGGCGTCGATCTGGGTCGACTCGGCGACCTTGCCGTCGAGCGCGTCGATCTGCGCCCACAAGTCGCGGGCGTCGAGGGTCTCGCGGGTGATGGTGAAGGCCTTGGCGACCTCGCCCGGGGTGCGGCCGCTGTCTTCCTGCATGCGCAACAGGAAGGTCGCGCCCATCCGGTTGATGGTCGAGTTGGTCACCGCGGTGGCGATGATCTCGCGCTTCAGGCGGTGGCTCTCCATCGCCTTGGCGTATTTCTTCTGCAGCGGCTCGGGGAAGTAGCGCACCAGTTCCTTGGACAGGTACGGGTCTTCCGGCACGTCCGAGTCCAGCAATTGCTGGAACGCAACCAGCTTGGAGTAGGACAGCAGCACCGACAGTTCCGGACGGGTCAGGCCCTGGCCGCGTGCCTTGCGCTCGGCGATCTCGGCGTCGGACGGCAGGAACTCGATCTGCCGGTCGAGCAGGCCCTGCGATTCCAGCGTGCGGATGAAGTGCTGCTTGGAGCCCAGACGCGACAGGCTCATCCGCTCCATCAGGCTGATCGCCTGGTTCTGGCGGTAGTTGTCGTTGAGCACCAGCTCGGCGACCTCGTCGGTCATCGAGGCCAGCAGCTTGTTGCGCTCGGGCAGGGTCAGCTTCTTGGTCTGGACCTGGCCGTTGAGCAGGATCTTGATGTTGACCTCGTGGTCCGAGGTGTCCACGCCGGCCGAGTTGTCGATGAAGTCGGTATTGAGCAGCACGCCGTGCAGCGCGGCCTCGATGCGGCCGAGCTGGGTCAGGCCCAGGTTGCCGCCCTCGCCCACCATCTTGCAGCGCAGCTCGTTGCCGTTGACGCGCAGACCGTTGTTGGCGCGGTCGCCGACCTCGGCGTTGGTTTCGCTGCTGGCTTTGACATAGGTGCCGATGCCGCCGTTCCACAGCAGGTCGACCGGCGCCTTGAGGATCGCGCTCATCAGCTCGGTCGGGCTCATCGCGGCGATGCCGGCGTCGATGCCCAGCGCAGCCTTGATCTCCGGCGACAGCGCGATCGACTTGGCCGAGCGCGGATACACGCCGCCGCCCTTGCCGATCAGCTTCTTATCGTAATCGTCCCAGCTCGAACGCGGCAGCTTGAACAGGCGCTCGCGTTCCTTGAAGGTCTTGGCCGCGTCCGGGTTCGGATCGAGGAAGATGTGGCGGTGGTCGAAGGCCGCGACCAGGCGGATGTGCTTGCTCAGCAGCATGCCGTTGCCGAACACGTCGCCGGACATGTCGCCGATGCCGACCGTGGTGAAGTCCTGGGTCTGGCTGTCGCGGCCGAGGCTGCGGAAGTGGCGCATGACCGACTCCCAGGCGCCCTTGGCGGTGATGCCCATGCCCTTGTGGTCGTAGCCGACCGAGCCGCCGGAGGCGAAGGCGTCGTCGAGCCAGAAACCGTGCTCGGCGGCGATGCCGTTGGCGATGTCGGAGAACGTGGCCGTGCCCTTGTCGGCGGCGACGACCAGGTAGGGATCGTCGTTGTCGTGGCGGACCACGTCGCGCGGCGCCACGATCTTGCCGTCGACGATGTTGTCGGTGATGTCGAGCAGGCCGTTGATGAACATCTTGTAGCAGGCGATGCCTTCGGCCAGTACCGCGTCGCGGTCGCCGCCGACCGGCGGACGCTTGGCGAAGAAGCCGCCCTTGGAACCGACCGGCACGATCACGGTGTTCTTGACCATCTGCGCCTTGACCAGGCCCAGCACCTCGGTGCGGAAGTCCTCGCGGCGATCCGACCAGCGCAGGCCGCCGCGGGCGACCGGACCGAAGCGCAGATGCACGCCTTCCACGCGCGGACCGTAGACGAAGATTTCACGGTACGGACGCGGCTTGGGCAGGTCCGGCACCAGCGCCGAATCGAACTTGTAGCTGACGTAGCCGCGCTCGCCGCCGTTGGCCGGACGCTGGTAGTAGCTGGTGCGCAGGGTGGCGTCGATCACGCCGATGAAGCTGCGCAGGATGCGGTCCTCGTCGAGGCTGGAAACGCGGTCGAGCAGCCCCTTGAGGGTCGAACGGGTGATGTCGATCTGCTGCTCGCGCTTGCCGTTGCGGGCGTCGATGACCGGCTGCAACGCCGCCAGCGTGGCTTCGTCGCCGCCGGCCAGCGTCTGCAACTGCTGGCTCAGGCGCTCGATGCCGGCCTTGATTTCGGCCTTGCTCTCCTTGCCGGTGCAGGGATCGAAGCGGGCCTCGAACAGCTCGACCAGCAGGC
Source organism: uncultured Lysobacter sp. (assembly GCA_946480055.1). The sequence goes on from CAMLID010000104.1 coordinate 3,429, forward strand.
GCGCCAGCAACGGGTAGCGGAAGAAAGTTTCCTCGACGTAGCTCTGCGAGAACGGCACCCCGACCTGCAGCAAGTACTTGCAGTAGGCGCGCAGCATCGCGACCTGGCGCCAGGACAGGTTGGCGGCCAGGATCAGGCGGTTGAAGCCGTCGTTCTCGGCGTTGCCGCGCCAGATCTGGCCGAACGCGTCCTCGAAGGTCTCGTCCAGGCGCGACACGTCGACTTCGGCGCCGGCGGTTTCGACTTCGAAGTCCTGGATGTACAGGGGCGTGTCGCCGGCCACCAGGCGGTAGGGGTGCTCGGAGATCACCCGCAGGCCCATGTTCTCCATCATCGGCAACGCATCCGACAGCGGAATGTCGTCGTGCTGGCGGTAGAACTTGAAGCGCAGCCCGCCCTCGCCGCTGCCGATGCGGCGCAGGTTGAGGCGCAGATCGTCCGGACCGCTCAGCGCGGCCAGGTGTTCGATGTCGTTGGCGGCGACCGCGGCGGAGACCTCGTCGACGTAGCCGCTCGGCAGCGCACGGCCGTATTGGTTGATCAGGGCCAGACCGCGTTCCTCGCCGTGGCGCGCGACCAGGGCCTCGCGCAGCTCGTCGCGACGGTCGCGCACGATCTGGGCCAATTCGGCCTCGATCGCGGCGTTGTCGATCTGGATCGCCTCGCCCGACTTCGGCCGCACGATCAGGTGCAGCTGGGCCAGCGGCGACTCGCCGATCAGCACCGTGGTGTCGACTTGCTCGCCGTGCAGCATGCGCTTGAGCATGGCCTCGATGCGCAGGCGCACATCGGTGTTGAAGCGATCGCGCGGAATGTAGACCAGGCCGGAGAAGAAACGGCCGTAGCGGTCGCGGCGCAGGAACAGCTTGCTGCGCACGCGCTCCTGCAGGCCGAGGATGCCCGTGGCCGTACGCAGCAGTTCCTCTTCGCCGGACTGGAACAGCTCGTCGCGCGGCAGGGTCTCGAGGATGTGGCGCAGGGCCTTGCCGCTGTGGCTGTCGGACGACAGGCCGGATTTCTCCATCACATAGGCGTGGCGCTGACGCACCAGCGGGATGTCCCAGGGGCGGCGGTTGTAGGCGCTGGAGGTGTACAGGCCGATGAAGCGCTCCTCGCGCACCGGCTTGCCCTCGGCGTCGAAGCTGAGCACGCCGATGTAGTCCATGTAGCCCGGACGGTGCACCGAAGAACGGGCATTGGTCTTGGTCAGGATCAGCGCGTCGACCGAACCCGACTGCGGCATGTAATGCGCAGCCAGCGAGGTCAGCGGACGCGGTTTGCCGGCGTCGTGCCCGCGCAGCAGGCCCAGGCCGCTGTCCGGGACCGCGCACAGCACTTCCTGGCCGCCCTTCTTAGTCACTTCGTATTCGCGGTAACCCAGGAAGGTGAAATGGTTTTCGGCGGCCCAGCGCAGGAACTCCTGCGCCTCGCGGCGTCCTTCGTCGCTGACCGGCAGCTTGCGGCCGCCCAAGGCTTCGGCGACTTCGCCCATCTTGTCGCGCATCTGCGCCCAGTCGCGCACGATCGCGCGCACGTCCTCGAGCACGGCTTCCAGCGCCTTCTGCACGCGCGGCATGGCTTCGACCGACTGGCGGTCGATCTCCAGGTGCATCAGCGACTCGGCCACGCCCTCGCCGACGGCGACGATCTTGCCGGCCTTGTCGCGGCGGAAGGTCACCACCGGGTGGCCCAGCACGTGCACGCCGATGCCCTGCTCGGCCAAGGTCATGGTCACCGAATCGACCAGGAACGGCATGTCGTCGTTGGCGATCTGCAGCACCGTGTGCGCCGATTCCCAGCCGTGGGTCTTGATGGTCGGGTTGAACAGGCGCACCAGCGCCTTGCCGGTCTTGCGCGCGCGCGCGAACTCGAGGAAGTCGCTGGCCAGCGCGGCCCAGCCGTCGGGGCTGTGCTGCGGCAGCTCGTCGCCGCTCATGCGGCGGTAGAACGCCTGGGCGAAGGCCTCGGCCTCGGCATGGCGCGCCTTGGGCAGGCGCTTGCGCATCGCGGCGATGATCGGCTCGAGGGACACGGCGTCGCTCTTGGGCGCCGCGGTCTTGCTGGCGGAGCGCTTGGCGGACACCGGTTTAGCGGCGGCCTGGACGGTCGTTTTCGCGGCTTTGGGTTTGCTGCTCATGGGAACTTGGAGGTCCGATGGAATGAGGCCCACGCTCGCGCATGGGCCGTGAAGAGATTCAGTTCGCTGGTGTGACGGCTGGTGTGACGACTGGATGCAGGGCGACGCGTCCGCGGGCCCGCAGGCCCACGTCGCGTTCGACGGTCTTTGATACCCGGAGACCGCGGCCGCGATCCCCGGGTGAGGCGGTGACTCGATACGAGCCGGTGCGCTTCATATCGATGCGTTTCATGCCGTAGCGGTCAGCGCAGGCCGGTTTCGTTGCGGGCGATCACCAGGCGCTGGATCTCGCTGGTGCCTTCGTAGATCTCGGTGATCTTGGCGTCGCGGAAATAGCGCTCCAGCGGCATTTCCTTGGAATAGCCCATGCCGCCGTGGATCTGCACGGCCTGGTGGGCGATCCACATCGCCGCCTCGGAGGCGGTGAGCTTGGCGATCGCGGCCTCGTTGCTGAAGCGGCCGCCGTTCTTCTCGGTCTGGCCCTTCTGCCAGGCTGCGCGCAAGGTCAGCAGCAGGGCCGCGTCGAGCTTGCACTTCATGTCGGCGATCTTGGCCTGGGTCATCTGGAACGCGCCGATCGGCTGGCCGAAGGCCTTGCGCTCGCGCACGTAGACCAAGGTGGCCTCGTAGGCGGCGCGGGCGATGCCGATGGCCTGGCTGGCGATGCCGATACGGCCGGCGTCGAGCACGCCCATCGCGATCTTGAAGCCGTGACCTTCGTCGCCGAGCACGTCCTCGGGACGGGCGACGTAGTCCTCGAACTCGATCTCGCAGGTGGCCGAGGCGCGGATGCCGAGCTTGGGCTCGGTCTTGCCGCGGTGGAAGCCCGGACGCGCGGTGTCGACCATGAACGCGGTGATGCCGCGGGCGCCCTTGTCCGGGTCGGTCATGGCGAACAGGACGATGTACTTGGCGACCGGGCCGGAGGTGATCCAGCTCTTCTTGCCGTTGATCACGAAGGAGCCGTCGGCCTGCTTGACCGCCTTGCAGCGCATCGCGGTGGCGTCGGAGCCCGACTGCGGCTCGGTCAGGGCGAAGGCGCCGATCTCGCGCCCCTCGGCGATGGCGCGCACGTAGAGCTGCTTCTGCTCTTCGGTGCCGAACTTGAGAATGCCGTTGCAGAACAGCGAATTGTTCACCGACACGATGGTCGAATGAGCGGCGTCGCCGGCGGCGATCTCGACCATGGCCAGCACGTAGCTGATCGGGTCCATGCCCGCGCCGCCGTACTCGGCCGGCACTTCGATGCCCATCAGGCCGTTCTCGCCCAGGGTGCGGATGTTCTCGAGCGGGAACTCGCCGGTCCGGTCGTGGTGCTCGGCGCTGGGAGCAATCTTTTCCTGGGCGATACGGCGCGCCACGTCCTGGATCATCAACTGCTCTTCGGTAAAGCCAAAATCCACGTCGGCACCTCTGTTGGTTCTGGTTCTGGGCACGGCGGTGAAACCGGCCCCGGGACAGGGACCCGAACGCGGGAAACCCGGGTGCGGATCGAGCCGCGGCCATCGTTCCGCGGCCGCTGCGCGAATTGTAGCCGCGCCCGCCGAATAACCCCACCTCCCGCCCCAACGCCAGCTGCATCGGATGCGGCGCGAGACTTGACCCTTTCGGGCGCGCGGAGGACACTTATCGCTGTATCGCGATAGGTTGATAGAAGCCGGGGCGGAGACTCGCGACCCGCCAAGGCAACGGTGCCCTCCGGTCTCTCGGTTTCGGCCTCCGAATCCGTATCTCCAAATCACGCACCCCAATCACGCACTCAATCACGTATCCCAAGGCTCAAACATGGATCTGGAAGGCTGGTCGTCACGACTCAAGGTGTTCGCCGACGCCACCCGCGTGCGTCTGCTGGCCCTGCTCGAAGGCGAGGAGCTCACCGTGGCCGAGCTGTCGGCGATCACCCGCCTGGCCCAGCCGCGCGTGTCGACCCACTTGTCCAAGCTCAAGGAGGCCGGCCTGGTGCGCGACCGCCGCGCCGGCGTGTCGGCCTATTACCGCTTCGACGAAGCCGCGCTGGACCAGGCCCAACGCGCCCTGTGGCAGACCTTGAGCACCGGGAGCGACGATCCGCTGCTGCGCCAGGACGCCGAGCGCGTGGCCGCGGTGCTGTCGATGCGCGCCGCCGACCAGAACTGGGCCGACTCGGTCGCCGGCGACATGGAACGCCACTACTCCCCCGGCCGCACCTGGGAAGCGCTGGCGCGTTCGGCGGTACCGCTGCTGCAACCCGGCGACGTGCTCGACATCGCCTCCGGCGACGGCGTGCTGGCCGAACTGCTGGCGCCGCATTCCAATCGCTATCTGTGTCTGGACGCCAGCACCAAGGTCGTGGCCGCCGCCTCCGACCGCCTGCGCCGGCTCAGCAACGTCGAAGTGCGCGAAGGCGACATGCACGCGCTGCCGTTCCCGGATCACAGCTTCGACCTGGTGGTGCTGATGCACGCCCTGACCTACGCCGAGCACCCCGCGCAGGCGGTGGCCGAGGCCGCGCGCGTGCTGCGCCCGGGCGGCCGCCTGCTGTTGACCAGCCTGGCCCGGCACGAACACCGCGGCGTGGTCGCGGCCTACGGCCACGTCAACCTGGGCTTCTCCGAGAAAGATCTGCAGAAGTTCTCGACCAAGGCCGGTTTCGACATCGTCAGCTGCGAGACCGTGACCCGCGAACGCCGGCCGCCGCATTTCGAAGTCATCGCCCTGATCGCACGCAAACCCGCCGACCCCGACGTCCCCGCGCGCAAGCCGTCCAAGAAGGCCTGAACATGAAGCCCCTCCCCTGGCACAACCCCGCCCGCGCGCAAGCGCTGCAGCAAGCGCTGGCCGCCCGCATCCTGGTCATGGACGGCGCGATGGGCACCATGATCCAGCGCCACGAACTCGACGAAGCCGCCTACCGCGGCGAGCGCTTCGCCGAAGGCTACGACGGCCTGCATGCGGCCATCGAAGCGGGCCACGAACACGGCGAAGGCTGCGGCTGCGCGCGCGACCAGCGCGGCAACAACGACCTGCTCAGCCTGACCCGGCCCGAGATCATCTCCGGCATCCACAGCGAGTACCTGGCCGCCGGCGCCGACCTGATCGAGACCAACACCTTCAACTCGACCACGATCTCGCTGGCCGACTACGGCCTGGAGCACCTGGCCTACGAACTCAACGCGACCGGCGCACGTCTGGCGCGCGAGGCCTGCGATGCCGCCGAAGCCCTGGACCCGAGCCGCCCGCGCTTCGTGATCGGCGTGCTCGGCCCGACCAGCCGTACCGCCTCGCTGAGCCCGGACGTGAATCGCCCCGGCTACCGGGCGGTGACCTTCGACGAGTTGCGCATCGCCTACCGCGAAGCCACCGACGGTTTGATCGACGGCGGTGCCGACGTGATCATGGTCGAGACCATCTTCGACACCCTCAACGCCAAGGCCGCGGTGTTCGCGGTCGAGGAAGCCTTCGATGCGCGCGGCGTGCGGCTGCCGCTGATGATCTCCGGCACCATCACCGACGCCTCCGGCCGCACCCTGTCCGGCCAGACCGCGGAAGCCTTCTGGTACTCGTTGCGCCACGTCCAGCCGCTGGCCATCGGCCTGAACTGCGCGCTCGGCGCCAAGGACCTGCGCGTGCACGTGGACGTGCTGGCCCAGGTCGCCGACGCCTACGTCAGCGCGCATCCCAACGCCGGCCTGCCCAACGCGTTCGGGGGCTACGACGAAACCCCGGAAGACATGGCCGCGGTACTGTCCGAGTTCGTCGAAGCCGGGCTGCTGAACCTGGTCGGCGGCTGCTGCGGCACCACCCCGGCGCATATCGCCGCGATCGCCGCGGTGGTCGATGGCGTGGAACCGCGCCGCTTGCCGCAGGTGATCAGCGCCGTGGCGGCGTGACGTTGCCCCCGCACGCACGCAGCTCACGCACACCGCTTACGCTCAGCCAGCAACGGACCCAAGAAAAACACACGCAATGACCGCACTCCCCCGCCAAACCCGCCTCAGCGGCCTCGAGCCGCTGCAGATCACGCCCGAAAGCAACTTCATCAACGTCGGCGAGCGCACCAACGTCACCGGCAGCGCCCAGTTCAAGAAACTGATCATGGAAGGCCGCCTGGACGAAGCCGTGGTGGTCGCGCGCCAGCAGGTCGAGAGCGGCGCCCAGGTCATCGACGTCAACATGGACGAGGGCCTGCTCGACTCCGAAAAGGCGATGGTCGACTACCTCAACCTGATCGCCGCCGAGCCCGACATCGCGCGCGTGCCGGTGATGGTCGACAGCTCCAAGTGGAGCGTGATCGAGGCCGGTCTGAAGTGCCTGCAGGGCAAGGGCATCGTCAATTCGATCTCGATGAAGGAAGGCGAGGACGAGTTCCTGCGCCAGGCGCGGCTGGTGCGCCGCTACGGCGCGGCCGTGGTGGTCATGGCCTTCGACGAGGTCGGCCAGGCCGACACCATCGAGCGCAAGGTCGATATCTGCTCGCGCGCCTACAAGCTGCTGACCGAGCAGATCGGGTTCCCGCCCGAAGACATCATCTTCGACCCCAACGTGTTCGCGATCGCCACCGGCATCGAGGAGCACAACAACTACGCGGTCGATTTCATCGAGGCCACCCGCGAGCTCAAGCGCCGCTTCCCGTACAGCCACATCTCCGGCGGCGTCTCCAACGTCTCGTTCTCGTTCCGCGGCAACGAAATCGTGCGCCAGGCGATCCACGTGGTGTTCCTGTACCACGCGATCCGGGCCGGCATGGACATGGGCATCGTCAACGCCGGCGCGCTGCCGCTGTACGACGATCTCGACAGCGATCTGCGCGAGCGGGTCGAGGACGTGGTCCTCAACCGCCGCGCCGACGGCACCGAGCGCCTGCTCGAGATCGCCGACCGCTACAAGGGCAAGAAGGGCGAGAAGCGGGTCGAGGACCTGGCCTGGCGCGAACGCCCGGTGCGCGACCGCCTCAGCCACTCGCTGGTGCACGGCATCGACCAGTGGATCGAGGAAGACACCGAAGCCGCGCGCGCCGAATCCACGCGCCCGCTGGATGTGATCGAAGGCCCGCTGATGTCCGGCATGAACGTGGTCGGCGACCTGTTCGGCGCCGGCAAGATGTTCCTGCCGCA
>CAMLID010000105.1 GCA_946480055.1 uncultured Lysobacter sp.
TCGCCGGCCAGATCGCGGCCGCGCTCGCCGCCGGCAACAGCGTGATCGCCAAGCCGGCCGAGCAGACCAACCTGATCGGCTACTACGCGGTCAAGCTGCTGCACGAAGCCGGCGTGCCGGAAGCGGTGCTGCAGTTCCTGCCCGGCGACGGCGCCACCGTCGGTGCCGCGCTCACCCGCGATCCGCGCGTGGCGGGCGTCGCCTTCACCGGTTCCACCGACACCGCGCGTGCGATCAACCGCGCACTCGCCGCGCGCGACGCCGCGATCGGCGTGCTGATCGCCGAGACCGGCGGCCAGAACGCGCTGATCGCCGACTCGTCCTCGCTGCCGGAACAGCTGGTCAAGGACGCGATCGGCTCGGCCTTCACCTCGGCCGGCCAGCGCTGCTCGGCCGCGCGCGTGCTGTTCGTGCAGGAAGACATCGCCGACAAGGTCACTTCGATGCTGGCCGGCGCGATGGCCGAGCTGAAGGTCGGCGACCCCGGCCTGCTCTCGACCGACGTCGGCCCGGTGATCGACGAAGACGCGCTGAAGATGCTGGTCGATCACGCCGCGCGCATGGACAAGGAAGCGACCAAGATCGGCGAGGTCGCGGTCGACGCCGACAGCGCCCACGGCAGCTTCTTCGCCCCGCGCGCCTACGCGCTCAAGTCGCTGGACCAACTGCACAAGGAAGTCTTCGGCCCGGTGCTGCACGTGATCCGCTGGAAGGGCGATCAGCTCGACGCGGTGATCGACGCGATCAACGCCACCGGCTACGGCCTGACCCTGGGCATCCACTCGCGCATCGACGAGACCATCGAGCGCATCAGCGCGCGGGTCCGGGTCGGCAACTGCTACGTCAACCGCAACCAGATCGGCGCGGTCGTCGGCGTGCAGCCCTTCGGCGGCCAGAACCTGTCCGGCACCGGCCCCAAGGCCGGCGGCCCGCACTACCTGCCGCGCTTCACCACCGAGAAGACGATCACCGTCAACACCACGGCCGCGGGCGGCAACGCGTCGCTGCTGACCTTGGGCGACTGATCCGACGCCGCATCACGCTGCAACGAGAGCCCCGCCGAGTGCGGGGCTTTTCGTTTGCGCGCTCAGGACGTCACGGCTTGCGCGCGTAAGGCATGCTCGCGCCACCATCGGTCCGGTGCAGGCGCGACAGCACCCAGGCGCTGAACGCGGCGGCCAGCAAGGCCGATGGTTCGCTACGGCGATGCATCGGCCTATGGGACACCCGGTTGCGCGGGAGCTGGCTGGAAAGAGAGCCCCGCTGCAAGCGGGGCTCTTGGGAAACGCACTGCGATCTTTCCGATCGCCGCGGCGTATTGCCGCGACAGGGCTTACGGAATCGGGTTGCCGCCGCCACCTCCGCCGCAGCCGGTCCAGCCGGCCATGTTACGGACGGTTCGGGTCGCGCTCTGTCCGTCGGCGCTGCCGACGACCAAGGTCGCGAGGACCCCGACGTCGATTTCGGCCGACGCCCCGGATTGCCACAGCACGTTGCTCCAGCTGTAGGAGTACGGCGGCAAGCCGCCGAAGACCTGCGCCGTCGCCGTCACCGTTTCGCCGCAGCCCCGGATCGACGCCGGCAGGGTCACGACCAGGGCCGCGACCGGCTCGTAGGCGACGCGGTCGTCGAACAGCTGCGCCCAGCGGCCGTCGAAGCCGCCGTTCTGCGACAGGTTCCAGCCGTTGCCCAGCCACACGCCGGCTTCGTAATGCTCGCGGGTGTCGATGGCGCCGGAGTGGACCAGGAAGTCGTGCTGGCGCCAGTAGTTGCCCAGCGACGCGTAGTCGCCGCTAGCATCGGCGCGGTTGCGGTTGTAACTGTCGCGCCCGGCGCCGCTGTAGCCGTCGAGCTTGTCGGAGCCGGAGATGGTGTCGGCATTGGTTTCCGCCGAATAACCGCCCCAGAACCAGGCCTTGGCGAGCACGCCTTCGCGACCGTCGGTGAGGCTGGAACTCATGATGTCGCGCGACCCCAGATAGAAGCGCTGCAGGCCGGCCGGCACTTCGACCTGCCCGGCTTCGTTCGCGATCGGCTCGTCCAGCAGCACATCGACGATGACGTTGGTGGTCCAGTTGGTCGACCAAGCCGAACCCGACCACTGAGTGACGTGGATGTCGGCGAGATCCTGCAGCTCGTAAGTGATGCGCTTGACCAGCGACCACGACACCGTGTCGTCGCGTCCGGCCGCCAGGCTGGCGGCGTTGCCGTAGTTGATCGCACTCGCCCCCCAGGCCGACACCGCCGCGGACGAAGTTTCCGGCACCCACACGTAGTGCACCGATTTGTCGTCGTCGTTGGTCACCTCGACTTCGGCCGAGTTGTTGGCGGTCCTGCGCGCGGCGATCGTGCTGTAGGCGTCCTGCACGAAATGCAGCTCGTGGCCGTGCGTACCGAGCTCGGTGTTGTCCTCGTCGGCCTGCCAGATCATCACGTGCTTGCCGCCGGCGACCTGCATGAAGTTCAGGTCGGCGCTGCCGTTGCTGCGCATCACGTGGTCCTTGTGACTGGTGATGGTGACGTGGCCCACGTACTCGCCCGCGCCGCCGGGTATGCCGGTCACCGCGCGCACCACGACCTCGATGCGCTCCCAGTCGTGGATCTCGTTGGCCTTCTTATCGACCGGGTGATAGACGTGATACAGCAGCACCAGCCCCTTGTTGTTGCCGTCCATGTACTCGATCGCCGACGCGTACAGCGTGGGCCGGATGCGCCAGTTCTGATAAGCGCCGGAACCGGCCGCCGACGCGGCGATGTACTGCGGCAACAGGCTCGGCCAGCTGTAGCGGTTGTTGGAGAAATTGCCGTCGCGGTCGAAATCGTAGTTCGAGATCCAATCGCGGCCCTTCTTGCTGCTGCTCTCTTCGGCGCGCTGCATGATCACCGGCGCGTAGTACTCCAGATAGGCCTTGCGTTCGGCCTGGGTCAGCAACCACGCCTGCGCGGCGGCCTCGCGACTGGGCAATGCGGCGACGACGAAAGCCAACACGATCAATAGCCAGCGCAAACACACACGCATAGCGTTGCCGCCACCGTCGTTCGCGACGAATGGCGCGGAGCGAGAAACGAAGTCCATGAGCGTCTCCTTAGTCCATCAAGGCGCCTGCGTTGCAGGCGTGTCCACGATGCGGCGCGCCCGGTCTCCTTCGGTCCGTGGAGGCCGGACGTCCCGCGGCCTCCCCATGAGTCGCCGCGCGCATCGCGACCATCTCTCCACCCGTGCGCGGGCGCTGTCAAGAAACGCGTGCGCCCCGGCGCATCCGTGCCACATTCAGGCACAAAAAAAGCCCCGCCGAAGCGGGGCTTTCGGTGTCGCGATGTCGCGTCGGATCAGAAGTGGTACTGAGCCGAAACGCCGAACAGGTTCACGTTGCTGTCGTAGGAACCGAACAGACGCTGGCCGCCCGCGGCCGCCGGCGTGACGATGCCGATTTCCGGGGTGTCCGGCTCGATGCGCACGTAGGAGAAGTTCAGCTCGAGGTTCTCGCTGAAGTTCCAGGTGGCGCCGAACGAATACCAGCGGCGATCCTCGTCCGGCAGGCGCGGGGTGCGCGCGGCGTACGTGGTCGGGGTTTCGTCGTAGGCGTAGCCGGCGCGCAGGGTCCAGGTGTCGTTGAGCTTGTACTCGCCGCCCAGCGCCATGAAGCGCGTGGTATCCCAGCCGAAGTGCTCGACCGAATCCGGATCCGGATTGGCGAAGTCGATGCGGATTTCCTGCAGCGACGACCAATCGGTCTCGGAGTAGTCGGCCATCAGCGAGAACTGGTCGTTGAACTTGTACTCGACGCTGACGGTGGTGACCGACGGGGTGGTCAGCTTGGCCAGAACCTTGCCGTCCTGGAACAGCGGACGGGTGGTCGGGCTGGCAGCGAACACCGCGGCGACGTTGCCCGGCACGGTCCAATCGACCGAGCCCTCGAGGTCGTGGTCGATTTCCGAGCGATGCGACAGGCCGATGGCCAGCTTGTCGTTCGGGCGGAAGTTGACGCCGATGATCCAGCCCAGGCCGGTGTCGTCGCCTTCGACCTTGGCGAAGCCGTCGGAAGCCTGCGGACGCGCGAACGGCAGCGGACGGGTCGCCGGGTTACCGAACAGCAGGGTGCCGAAGTCGACCGACTTCGACAGCTCGGCCTCGGCCTTTTCCCAGACGATGCCGGCGCCGACCGACAGGTGATCCGGAACCAGCTCGAACGCGGCCGACAGGGTCAGGTCGACGGTCTTGAGCTCGGACTTGGCGGCGTAGTAGCGGCCGACCCAGCCGTTCTCGTATTCGGTCTTCAGGCCGAACGGCGCGCTGACCATGGCGCCCACGGACAGGCCGTTGTCGAACTTGTGGATGATCGACATCGCCGGAACCGGGGTCATGTCGCCGGCTTCGCCGCCGTCGCCGCCGGTGAGCGGACGGCCGAGCACGTCGTAACCGCCGCCGCTGAACTTGGCGTTGAGGTCGATGACGGTGACGTCGGCCTGGAAGGTGGTGCCTTCGAATTGGGTCATCGCAGCCGGGTTGTTGGCGACGACGGAGGTGTCGCCCGCGGCCACGCCGGAGCCGGCGAACGCGCGACCCATGGCCTTGACGCTGTTTTCCTTGAGCTGGAAGCCCGAAGCGTGGACTTGGCCAAAGGCCAAGGCGCCAGTGATGCCCAGCGCGAGGGCGGTCAGGCGCGTATAGCGGTGTGCGTGTTGCATGCGTGTAGTCTCCATTGGAGTATTTTTGGTGTTCCGCGGCTGTCCTTGCGGTCCCCGGCTGTGCCGGACCCCGCGCCCGCCGGAATGCCCCTCCCGACGTACGACGCCGTATGCACTATAGCGCGGCCGTTAACTGAAAGCTAACAATAGGACGCCTGTCCCACCGCTACCGTTTTTGGCTTCCTACCGTGCCGGTTTCCCCCTGTTCGTACCGGCCGGACTGGAATACGCGACGCCCCGACCGATGTTCATCGCCATCCCCTCCCGCGAAAAAGCACCCCTGCGCTGGGCCACCCCCCTGCTGTTCGCAGCGCTGTGGCTGTGTTTCATCGGTTCGGCCCTGCTGCCGGACACGGAGGAGCGCCGGCTGATGCTGGAATGGGGCGCGCTGTCGGGCGGCCTGTCCACCCCGGCGGCCTGGTGGGACGCGATCCGCGACGGCAGCGGCCTGCGCCTGTTCAGCGCCCTGTTCCTGCACGCCGACTGGGCCCATCTGCTCGGCAACCTGGTGTTCCTGCTGATTTTCGGCCTGCCGGCGGAGCGGACCATGGGGCCCTGGCGGTTCCTGGCCCTGTTCCTGTGCGGGGGCGCGGTCGCCAACCTGGCGGCGGTGATCGTGATCGGCACCCCCGACCGGCTGATCATCGGCGCCAGCGGCGCGGTCTCGGCCCTGATCGGCGCCTACCTGGCGCTGTTCCCGGGCGCCAAGCTCGGGGTAGTGGTGCCGCTGGGGCTGTTCCTGCAGTTCGTGAAGGTGCCGGCGCCGCTGCTGATCGGGGTCTGGGCGCTGCTGCAAGTGGTGTTCACCTTCATCGGCCCGGCCTTCGGCGCGGTGGCGTGGTCGGCGCATCTGGCCGGCTTCGCCTTCGGCGGCGCGTTCGCGCTGATCGCGCGCGCGGGCATCGCGCGGCGGATGCGGCGCCGGCGCGGCTTCTGAGCGCGGCGCGGCCTTGCAAGTCACGGCCGCGACCCTACTTTCGTTATACCCAGCGAGATCGCCGCGAACGCGGCCCGCCCCTCTCCACCGACACCCGCCATGGCCAAGACGCTCTACAAAGTCACCTTCCTCAACGCCGGCAAGGTCTACGAGCTGTACGCGCGGCACGTGGCCTCGGGCGCGCTGTGGGGGTTCACCGAAGTCGGCGAGCTGGTCTTCGACGTGCACGAAGGCCTGGTCGTCGATCCGACCGAAGAGCGCCTGCGCGACGAGTTCGGCAACACCCGCATGCTGCATCTGCCGATGCACAGCATCGTGCGTATCGAGGAAGTCGAGCGCAAAGGCCAATCGGCGATCCGCGATGCGGCGACCGGCGAGAAGGTGGTCACGCCGTTCCCGCTGCCGGCGAAACCGCGCTGACGCCGACGCGTCGTACAGAGCCCATGCGATCGATGAGCGGCGCACTGCGGCTCGAACGCCTGGACTTCGCCGTGGCGGGCGCCGCGATCGCCGGTTGACTGACGCCGGCGCTCGCAACGCGATCGAGAACGACGACGCGCCCGGATATGAGAACGCCCGGCTTGAAGCCGGGCGTTTTCGCATTCGTCGCAACGGGCCCGCGCGGTCTCGCGGCGTCCGGATGCCTAACGCTTGGTGGCGCCGTCTTCGGCCTTCGCCACCGCCGGCTTCTTCAGCTCCGCCAACGCGGCGGTGATCGGCGCGTCGCCTTCCAGCACTTCGCCGGCATTGGTGCCCGGCGCGTCGTCGACGTCTCCGCGCAGGTGACCGGGCAGGCTGGCTTCGCTGTAGCCGGTGCGGCCGCCGTTGGCCGCTTCCTTGGCCGGATGCAGGGCGACGTCGGGGACGATACCCAGGGCCTGGATCGATTTTCCGCTGGGCGTGAAGTAACGCGCCGTGGTCAGCTTGACCGAGTCGCCGTTGTCCAGCGGCAGCACGGTCTGCACCGAGCCCTTGCCGAAGGTGCGGCTGCCGACCACGCGCGCGCGGCCGTTGTCGCGCAGCGCGCCGGCCAGCACTTCCGAAGCGCTGGCCGAACCGGCGTCGACCAGCACCACCACCGGCGCGCCGTCGAGACGGTCGCCCGGGGTCGCGCCGAATTCGGCGTCGCTGATCGCGATGCGGCCGCGCGTGCTGACGATCTTGCCCTTCTCCAGCAGATCGTCGGCGATCTGCACCGCCGAGGTCAGCAAGCCGCCGGGGTTGCTGCGCAGGTCGATCACCAGACCGCGCAGCTTGCCGCCGGCCTGGGTCTTGAGCTTCTCGACCTGGGTTTCGAAATCGGCGGCGGTGTCGGCCTGGAACGCGCTGATGCGCAGGTAGCCGTAACCGGGTTCGAGCATGCGGCTGCGCACACTGGCGATGCGGATGGTCTCGCGCGCCACGGTCACGTCGAAGGGTTTGTCTTTACCCGCGCGCACGATGCTCAGCACCACCTTGCTGCCGGGCGCGCCGCGCAGCGGGCCGGAGCTGTCGCCTTCGTCGGGCTTGAACGGCTTGCCGTCGATGGCGACGATCAGATCGCCGGCCTTGATCCCGGCGCGCGCGGCCGGGGTGTCGTCGATCGGCGAAATCACCCGCAGCGTGCCGTCGGGCTGGCGTTGCAGCTCGACGCCGATGCCGTCGTAGGCGCCGCGCGCCTGTTCGTCGAAATCGTCGGCGGCGACCTTGTCGAGGTAGACGCTGTGCGGGTCGAGATCGAACAGCAAGCCGCGGATCGCCGAGTGCATCAGTTTGCGGTCGTCGACCGGCTCGACGTAGGCCTGCTTGACCGCGTTGTAGACCGCGACGTAGCGCCGGATCTCATCGATCGGCACCTTGGACTCGTCCTTGGCGTCTTTCGCGTCCTTGGCATCGGCCTTGGCCGGCTTGGCGGGCTCGGGAGCGGTGGCGGGCGGCTGCTTGTCCTGGGCCGCAGCGGGCAGGACCGCGCCGGCCAGCGCCAGCGGCGCCAGGCCCAGCAGCAGGGCTCGCGCCAAGGTCGGACGGAAAGAGGGCGGATGGCGCAGGCGCATGCATGGAACTCCGAAACGGATATCGGTTGGACCGCGCGGCGCGATCGGGGTTCGCTCGGTGCGCGTGGTCGAATAGGAACACGTTAGGCAGGCCGCGGGAAGCTTTCGTTAACCGCTGCGCGGAGCATTCAGGGTAGGTCTGGGGAGGGGCCGGGAGCCGATCCCCTCGCCCCTCAGCGCCGCAGCCAGGTCCCCGGATTCACCGGCTGCCCATTGCGCCGCAGCTCGAAGTACAGCGCCGGGCGGCCGTTGCCGCCGGAGCTGCCGACGGTGGCGACCGGGTCGCCGCGTTTGACGCGGTCGCCGACGTTGCGCAGCAAGGCGTCGTTGTGCGCGTACAGGCTCATGTAGCCGTTGCCGTGGTCGACGATCAGCAGCAGGCCGTAGCCGGTCATCCATTCGGCGTAGACCACCTGGCCGTCGCCGACCGCCTTGACCGTGGCGCCGGCGCTGGCGCCGATCAGCAGGCCTTCGCTGCCGCGGCCGTCGGGCATGGTGCCGCCGTAGCCGGCCAGCAGCGCGCCCGACACCGGCCACCCCAGGCCGCCGACCTGCAACGGCGGCGCGCTGGCGACCACGACCGGCTTGCGTGTCGATGCCGCGCTGCCCGGCTTGGAGCCGGTCTGCGCGGCGGCACGCGCTTCGCGGGCCTCGCGCGCGGCCGCGGCCTTGCGCCGCGCTTCGGCGCGCGCGGCGGCCTGGCGCAGCTTCTTGAGCAGGCCTTCCAGGCCCTTGGCGTCGCGGCCCAGGGCGCGCTCACGGCTGCTGCGGTCCTGATACTTCTGGTTGATCTGGCTGACCAGAGCGGCGCGCGATTCGCGGTCGCTCTGCAACTGCCCGAGCTGCGCGCGCTGTTGCTTGCGCGAGCTGTCCAGCTCGGAGCGGCGGGTGACGATGTCGCGTTCGACCGCGTCGAGTTCGCTCAGCTCGGTGCGCAGCTGCGCGATCCGACGCGCGCGGTCGCGCTGCAGATAGCCATGGTAGGCGAGCAGACGGTTGGCGTCGGCGACCTTGTCTTGCGCCAGCATCACCTTCAGCGGCGCATCGGCGCCCTGCGTATAGGCCGCACGCAACAAGCGGTTGAGTTCTTCGCGCTTCGCGCCCAGCGTACCCTGCAGAGTTTCGCGACGCTGTTGCAGCTGCGCCAGCGAGGATTGCTCGCGCGCCAGGCGCTGCTCGGTGTCGCGCAGGCTGCGGTTGGATTGGCCGACCTTCTCATCGGCCTCGCGCAACTGGCGGGAGGCCGCGCCGCGCTGGCCTTCGAGCTTGCGGCGCTCGTCTGCGACCGACTTGAGTTCGCTCTTGATGCGCTCGAGCTTGCGTTCGGCATCGCGGCTGGTGTTCTGCGCCGCCGCCGGCGCAAGCGCCAGCAGCGACAGCAGCAGCGCCACGGCGAACGCGCGCAGGGTCGGCATCAGGCGACCAGCCCGCCTTCGATCACGCCGTCCGAAACCAGCAGGGTCCGACCGGTCATCTCCACCGGCAGCGGCAGGCCGAGCAGGTCGAGAATGGTCGGCGCGACATCGCGCAACGCTCCGCCACCACGCAAGGAAGCGCGGCGCGGGCCGAGGTAGACCAGCGGCACCGGGCCGACCGTATGCGCTGTGTGCGGCTGGCCGGTGTCCGGGTCGCGCATCATTTCCAGGTTGCCGTGGTCGGCGGTGATCAGCAGCGCGCCGCCGCTGTCGCGCACGGCCCGGGCGATCGCGCCGATCGCCACGTCCACCGCCTGCGCGGCCTGGATCGCCGCGCCGAGGTCGCCGGTGTGGCCGACCATGTCGGGATTGGCGATGTTGCAGATGGCGACGTCGATCGCGCCGGAGCGGATCGCCTCGACCAGTTTCGCGGTGACTTCCGGGCAGCTCATCTCCGGCTGCAGGTCGTAGGTCGCGACCTTGGGGCTGGGCACCAGGATGCGGGTCTCGCCTTCGTAGGGATCTTCGCGGCCGCCGCTGAAGAAGAAGGTCACGTGCGCGTACTTCTCGGTCTCGGCGATGCGCAGCTGCTTGAGGCCGTGCTCGGCCAGCAGTTCGCCCAGGGTGTGGCGCAGGTCGTCGGGCGCGTACGCGACCGGCGCCGGCAGCTTGGCGTCGTATTCGGTCAGGCAGACGAAGCGCGACAGCTTGGGCCGGCGCAGTTCGTAACCGGAGAAGCCGGGGTCGACGAAGGCCGCGGTCAGCTGACGTGCGCGGTCCGCGCGGAAGTTCATGTACACGACCGCGTCGCCGTCGTTCATCGGCAGCGCGCCGTCGATCACGGTCGGGGCCACGAACTCATCGTTTTCGCCGCGCGCGTAGGCCTGCGCCAGCGCGGTCTGGGCGTCGACGACGCGATGCTCGCTGGCCACTTCGACGATCGCATCCCAGGCACGGCGCTGGCGATCCCAGCGCTGGTCGCGGTCCATGGCGTAGTAGCGGCCGCTGACCGAGGCGATGTGGGCGTTGCCGAGACGGTCGCAGACCTCCTGCAGGCGCGCCAGGCTGGGCGCGGCCGACCTGGGCGGCATGTCGCGGCCGTCGAGGAAGGCGTGCACGGCGACCCGCGGCACGCCTTCGCGGTGTGCGAGTTCCAGCATCGCGAAGATGTGCTGCTCGTGGCTGTGCACGCCGCCGGGCGAAAGCAGGCCCATCACGTGCAGGGTGCCGCTGGAGGCCTTGGCCGCGGCACAGGCGGCGCGCAGCTCGTCGTTGGCGTAGAAGCTGCCGTCCTGGATCGCGGCATCGATCCGGGTCAGGTCCTGGTAGACGATGCGGCCGGCGCCGAGG
>CAMLID010000106.1 GCA_946480055.1 uncultured Lysobacter sp.
TCGCGGCTTACGCCGCTCCTACCCCAAAGCGGTCAGCAGGTGTTCGCGCAGGGCGGCGTAGTCGGCGGGCAGCGGTTCGGCGGAGGCGGGGCGCGCGAGCGCGGCGGCCAGGGCCGGTGGGGGTTCGACCGGGTGGCCGACCAGGGGTTCGACGATGCTGTCGAACTTGGCGGGATGCGCGGTGGCGACCACGGCCCAGGGGCGGGTGTCGCCTTCCGAGCGCAGGCGTTCCAGCAGGTGCAGGCCGGTGGCGGTGTGCGGGCAGGGCACTACGCCGTGGCGCTGCGGGGCGTGGCGGATGGTCTGGGTGATGGTGGCGTCGTCGACGGCGGTGGCGTGGATGGCGGCGCGCAGTGCGGCGTCGTCGGCGTACCAGTGGCGCAGGCGTTCGACGTTGCTGGGCGCGCCGACGTCCATGGCGTTGGCCAGGGTCGCGCGGGTCGGTTGCGGCGCGTAGTCGGCGCCGTCCAGGTAACGCGGCAGGGTGTCGTTGGCGTTGGTGGCCAGGCGGATCTCGCCGATCGGCAGGCCCATGCGCTGCGCGACCACGGCCGCGCAGGCATTGCCGAGGTTGCCGGTGGGGACGATGAAGTTCAGCGGGGTGCCGTGGGCGTGGTGGTGGCGGACGGCGGCGTGGGCGTAGTACGCGGCCTGCGGCAGCAGCCGGCCCAGGCTGATGCTGTTGGCCGAACTCAGCGGCCGCGCGCGGCGCAGTTCGGTGTCGGACAGGGCTTGCTTGACCAGGCGTTGGCAGTCGTCGAAATCGCCGTCCACGCGCAGCGCCTGCACGTTGTCGCCCCAACAACCCAGGCCGTGGGCCTGGCGCGGCGAGACGCGGCCGTCGGGGTAGAGGATCAGCACGCGGAAGCCGGGGCGGCGATGGAACGCGGCGGCGACCGCGGCGCCGGTGTCGCCGGAGGTGGCGACGACGATGGTGGTCGGTGCAGCGTCGGGCTGGCGCAGGCCGGCCAGGGCTTCGGCCAGGAAGCGCGCGGCGTAATCCTTGAATGCGGCGGTGGGGCCGTGGAACAGCTCCAGCAGCAGGTCGTCGTCTTGCGACAGCGGGCGCAGCGGCGCGGGGAAGGCGTAGGCGCTGCGGCACAGGTCGGGCAGGCGTTCGCGCAAGGCGGACTGGGTGAAGTAGGGCGCGAGCACGGCGTGCGCGGTGTCGGCGAGTGCGTCGTACACGGGCAGCGCGGCGAGCGTGGGCAGCCGTTCGGGCACGTACAGGCCGCCGTCGGGCGCGAGGCCGGCGGACAGGGCGTCGTCGATCGCGGTCGCGGCAGTTTGGCCGCGGGTGCTGAAGAAATTCATGCGGAGGCTCGGGTCGTGCGGTCTGCGTGCGGGCGGATATCGATGTCGACCTGCGCTGCGGGTACCGGCTGAAGACACTGGATTCCCGCCTGCGCGGGAATGACGGCTGGGTGTGCGTGGGAGCGCGGTGAGTGCGGGAAGGCGGCGAGCCCGCTCCCGTCACGAGGCTTCGATCACCTCCGCGCGCGGCCCCGCCACCGGGGTGACGTAGGCGCGCGAATCGAAGCCGGCGTCGGCGAAGGCCTGGCGCATCGACGGTGCGGCGGCGCGCGCCTGGGCTTCGGACTCGAACCAGGCGAAGGTGCTGGGGCCGGCGCCGGAGATGCTGGCACCGAGTGCGCCGTGGTCGAGCGCGGCGGCTTTGACCGCGGCGAAGCCGGGGATCAGCGGGGCGCGGCGCGGTTCGACCAGCAGGTCGACCAGGCCTTCGCGCAGCAGGCCGGCGTCGCCGCGCTGCAGGCCGGTCAGGAACAGGGCCAGGTGCGCGCTCTGTTCGACCACGGTGTGCAGCGGGTACGGGTCGGCGAGCACGGCGCGCGCGCGCCGGGTTTCCAGGACCTGGTCGGGATGCACCACTACTGCGTACAGCCAGTACGGCACGGCCAGCGGAATCATGCGGGTGGCGGTGGCCATGACCACGCCGCCCAGCAGCATTGGTGCGACGTTGTCGCCGTGGCGGCTGCCGCTGGACACCGATTCGCCGTCCAGCGCGAATTCGTACAGGGCATCGCGCGGCAGCGGTGCATCGAGCAACGCGTTGGCCGCGACCACGGCGGCCACGCAGGAGGCGGCCGAGCCGCCCAGGCCGGAGCCCAGCGGGATGCCTTTCTCCAGTTCCAGTTCGAAGCCGTAGTTGAGGCCGAGTTTGTCGCGCAGCGCGATCAATGCCTGGCCGGCGGTGTTGCGCGCGGCCTCCAGCGGCAGCGCGTCGGCGCCGGCGACATCGCCGCGGATCGCGGCGATGCGCACTTCGGGCGCGGCGATGCGGCGCACCACGGCGACGTCGCGCGGGCCGTCGATGGAGTGGCCGAGCAGGTCGAAGCCGACGCCGATGTTGCCGACGCTGGCGGGCGCGAACGCGCGCACGCTGCCGGCGGCGTCGGTTTGCGCGGCATCGATGGAGGACGAACCGGGTGTTGCGGCGCTCATGCGCGGGCTCCGAGGGTCTGCGCGATGGAAAGGATGTCGCCGAACACGCCGGCCGCGGTGACGTCCGGCCCCGCGCCGGGCCCTTGCACCACCAGCGGATTATCCGCGTAACGGCGGGTGCGGAACTGGATCAGGTTGTCGGTGAGCGCGCCGTGCATGGACGCGTGGCCCGGCGGCGGCGAGACCACGCCGACGCTGGCGCGGCCGTCGCGGTCCAGCCGCGCCAGGTAGCGCAGGCCCAGGCCGGCGGCGCGGGCGGCGTCGAAGCGCTGTTTCAGCGGCGCGTCGAGTTCGTCCAGGCGCGCCATGAACTCGTCCTTGGACACCGTGCGCAGCGCTTCGGGGACCAGGCTTTCGACTTCGACCTGTTCCAGCGACAGCGGCCGCCCGGCTTCGCGCGCCAGGATCACCAGCTTGCGGGCGACGTCGGTGCCGGACAGGTCGTCGCGCGGGTCGGGTTCGGTGTAGCCCAGGCGGTGGGCTTCGCGCACCAGTTCGGAGAACGCGGCGCTGCCGTCGTAGCGGTTGAACAGCCAGGCCAGGGTGCCGGACAGGATGCCTTCGACTTCGGTGAGTTCGTCGCCGGTGTCGAGCAGCGAACGCAGGGTCTGGATCACCGGCAGGCCGGCACCGACCGTGGCTTCGTAGCGGAACTTGCCGCCGCCGTTGCGGGTGGCGGCGCGGATCGCCTCGTAGCGCGCAAGCGGTCCGGCGCCGGCCTGCTTGTTGGGCGTGACCACGTGGATGCCGGCGGCCAGCCACTGCGGGTAGTAGGCGGCGACCGCGTCGCTGCCGCTGCAGTCGACGATCAGCGCGTGCGGCAGGTGCTCGGCGCGTACGTGCGCGGCGAAGCGTTCCAGGTCCAGGGCTTCGCCGCCTTCGAGCGTCGCCACCGCGTCCTGCGGCGGCATGGCCTTGGCCGACAGCTGCATGCGCCGGCTGTCGGCGATGGCGCGCAGGCGCAGTTCCAGGCGCGAGTCGTGCTCGAAGCGCGGCTGCGCTGCGGCCAGTTGCGCGAGCAAAGCGCGGCCGACCTTGCCGGGGCCGATCAGGCCCACCGACACGCACTGCGGCGACAGCCAGAACGCGGAGTGCGCGGCGCGCAATGCGCGGGTCGCGTCGCGTGCGCCGATCGCGACGGAGATGTTGCGTTCGCCCGCGCCCTGGGCGATCGCGCGCACGTTGACGCGCGCCTGCGCCAGTCCGCCGAGCAGGCGCGCGGCCACGCCCGGGGTGCCGACCATGCCGTCGCCGACCGCGGCCAGCACGCACACGTCGGGGGTGACGCTGACTTCCTGGGCCTGGCCGTCGGCCATGGCGTCGGCGAAGGCGGCGACGATGGCCTCGCGCCCGCGCTGGGCCTGGTCGGCGCGCACCACGCAGCAGATCGAATGCTCGGACGAGCCCTGCGAGATCATGGTCACCGACACACCGGCGCCGCGCAGCGCGCCGAACAGGCGCTCGGCGGTGCCGGGCACGCCGACCATGCCGTTGCCGACCAGCTCCAGCACCGCCAGGTCGTGGACCAGGCTCAGGCCCTTGACCGGCGCGCCGTCGGCCGAAGGCGTGGTGCTGATCAGGGTGCCCGGCGCCTGCGGGTTGCGGGCGTTGCGGATGCGCAGCGGGATGCCGCGCTGCTGCACCGGCGCCAGGGTCTGCGGGTGCAGCACCTTGGCGCCGAAATAGGCCAGTTCGCAGGCCTCGGCGTAGGACATCGACGGCAGGCAGACCGCGTCGGGCACCAGTCGCGGGTCGGCGGAGAGTACGCCGTCGACGTCGGTCCAGATGGTCAGCGCGTCGGCGTCGAACAGGTGGGCGAAGATCGCCGCGGAGTAGTCGCTGCCGTTGCGGCCCAGGGTGGTGTCCCGGCCGTGCGCGTCGCGGGCGACGAAGCCGGTGATGACGATGCGTTCGCCGGGATGGCGCGCGCGCCAGTCGGCCAGGCGCGCGCGGCTGGCGTCCCAATCCACGCCCACGCCCATTTCGCCCGGATGCACCACCAGCACCTCGCGTGCGTCGAGGCGCTGCCAGCCGGCGGCGTCGCCGCCGAGCGCGGCGTGCAGCAGGTACGAGGACAGCACTTCGCCCAGGCCGGGCAGGGCGACGGCGAGCTGTTCGGCCTCGACGTCGGACACCATTCCCGCGATCAGCCGGTCGAGTTTCTGGCGCAGCACGCCGAATTCGCGCCGTAGCGCCTGGGCCGCACGGTGGCGGCCGCCGGGATCGAGTTCGACGGCGGCGTCGAGGTGGCGCTGGCTGAGGCTGGAGAAGGCCGGTTCCAGGGTGTCGCGGCGGCGCGCGGCAGCGACCAGCTCGACCAGGGCGTCGGTCACGCCCTGCATCGCCGAGACCACGACCAGGCGCGCGGACGCGCCGTCGTCGATCAGCGGCGGGACGGCACGGTAGCGGGCGGCGTCGGCGACGCTGCTGCCGCCGAACTTGTGCACGTGGCAGACGGGTGCGGCGACGGCGAGTGCGGCGGACGAGGGTGGCGCGGACGACATGGCGAGAGCTCCGTTGAGGGCTCCGCGGCGCGACTCGGGGGTGGCCGGCAGGCCGCACCCGGGTCGGGTGCGGAGCGGCGTGTTTGGATCAGTTGGACACGCCCGTCCGCACCACTGGGGTAGTGGTGGTACCGGTGGTGGTAATCGACATCGCCCGCGCGGCCGGGCCCCGGCCTTGCGGCAGGGCATCGATGCGGGCGATGGCGAAAGCGGGGTGCATGGGAGACAGCAATACCCGACGTTTGTGCGGTGCGTCAAGCGGTGCCGACGCAGGTCGCGTTTTGCGGGCGGGCTTGGGCGCGGCTGGGCGCCGGTGCGGGCCGGCGACGTCGCGCTGCGGACTCAGCGCAGCCTTTTTGCCCGCGGCGCGCGCTTGGGCTTGGCCGCGGCCGGCGCCGGCTCGGTCGCGCCCCAGGGCGGCGGCGGGGTCGCCAGCGGCCGGGTCAGGTCGAATTCGACCCGGAACAATCGCCCCGGCCGGGCCAGTTTGTAGACGAAGCTGCGGCCGCCGTCGAGTTCGATCGACCACACGTTCTGCGCGGATTCCGGCCGGCCCAGGCGCCGGAACAGCGCGCGCGAGTCGGGGTCGGCGGGGAACTCGGCTTCGGCGCTGTCGGCGCCGATCGCGATGCGGCTGCTGTCGCCGCCGTAGCCCGAGAGCGGGTCGGCGGCGCCGTCGGCGTGGCGGTGGTCGTGCTTGAGCTGCAGCGCGTGGCCGTGCTGGCTCAGCACCCAGGTGCGCGAGCGGTCGCTGCCGACATGGAAGGGGATGCGGATCTCGTGCTGGCCGCATTCGCGCACGTGCATCACCAGGGCGCGGCCGGAATACGGGTCGGCGGGGTTTTCGGGGATGTCGGCGACCACCCTGCCCAGGTAGGCATTGCCGCACAGCGCGGACAGGCGCCGGAACAGCTCACTGGCGTCGTCGGCGACCGGCGCCGGGGGCGCGTCGCCGCGGAACGGCCACAGCGAACAGGCGCCGGTGGCGAGTACGACGCAGAACAGGGCGATCAGGCGCGGGGTAGGTCGATTCATGCGGCCGGAGCGTGCGTCGTGACGATGACGTCATCGTGGCACGCGGGACGCCGGTACCGATAGGTGCAAGGTGCGCGGTTTTGTCATACGTCGCAGGCACTCGATGTGAGTACGAATGCGCGCCTGGTGCGCTGCCGTCGCAGACGGGGCAGCGGCGCTCATGTCGATTTGGAATGACGGAACTGCGGGATTTGTCTCATTTGGACCTAAACGACCGGACCTGTGTCCCGCGACATTGCCGCGCCCGGGCGCCAAAGTTTTTTGGCCGCGCATCCCTCAAAGGGCGGCGGATGCGGGCGGAGTGGAGAGACGTTTAGCCGGACGTTACGACTCGGCGCGGGACCCGACGGCTCGGGACGGCGCAGACAGTTCGCCCATTCATCTATCAAGGAGCAAGACCATGAAGGAGATTTCCCAGGCAAGAATGGCGCTGTTGGCGTGCTGTATCGCCGCTGCGATGTGCGGCAACGCGGTCGCGGCGGAACCCGCGGCGACCGCCGGGCTGTCCGGGCAGGACCTGGTCTACAGCTACGACGAGATGTTCGACTTCGACATCGACGCCTACCTGGCCAAGCGTGCGCCGCATCTGTCGCGTTACGGCGAAACGATCTCGCACTGGGCCGGCTACAGCGGCATCAGCCCGAAGGTGCTGATCGCGCTGATGGAACAGCAAAGCGGCGTGGTGACGCGCAAGCGCGCCACCGCCGATGCGCTGAGCCGTCCCTACGGCAAGCTCGCGAAGGCTCGCGATTTCAGCGCGCAAACCCGCGAGGTGGCGCTGGCCTTGCGTGAGGCCCTGTACGCGCAGGACGGGCCGAACGCGAAGGGCCCGGTGTCGCTGGCGCGAGCCAATCCGATCCAATCCTTGTTCGCGCGTGCCGGCGCCAGCGAATCCAGCGCGGCCTACAGCGGCGACAGCGAGTTCCAGCAGGTCTACGCCGGCCTGTTCAACGAAACCCGCAAGGCCGCGCCGGCCTCGGCGCGATTCGCCGCCGGTCCGGACGTCGGCGCCCTGGCCGGTCCGGCCAACGGCTTCCTGCAGTTCCCGTATCCGCGCGGGCAGCGTTGGCACGTCGGCGGCGCGCACACCAACACCGGCTCGGGCAACTACCCGATGTCGTCGCTGGACATGTCGCTGGGCGGCGGTTGGGGCAGCAACCAGAGCGGCACCTGGGTGTCGTCGTCGGCGGCCGGCTCGTTCAAGCGGCATTCCTCGTGTTTCGCCGAAGTGGTGCACAGCGGCGGTTGGTCGACGACCTACTACCACCTGATGAACATCCAGTACGGCACCGGCGCCAGCGTCGCGGCCAACACCCGCATCGCCAATCCGGCCAACACCCAGGCACAGGCGCTATGCAACGGCGGCGCCTCCACCGGCCCGCACGAGCACTGGTCGCTGAAGTCCAACGGCAGCTTCTATCACCTCAACGGCGTGTACGTGTCCGGCTTCCAGATCACCGCGATCGGCACCAGCTACGACACCAACTGCAACCGTTTCTACCTGACCAAGAACGGACTGAAGTACTGCTCGGGCTGGTTCACCAACCCGTGATGCAAGCGCGGTTGCGCCGACGCATTCGGTGATCCGCACGGCGCGCCCGGCCGGAGCTTCCGGCCGGGCGTCGCTGTGGGCGAGCGCGATGCCTGCGCGTGCTTGCCGTTCGATGCGCCTTCGGGCCGTCGGCCGGTCCGCCCCGGCCGTACTGGCTCCAGGGCCGGTATCGTGGTGAAATGCGCACTGAAGCGGGGGTACCGCGGCGGTTCCAGGCCGGCGGTTGAGACAGTCCCTTCGAACCTGATGCGGTTGAGACCGCCGTAGGGAAGCTTCGCCGGCCGCGCTTCGCGGCCGCGCGCCGCCCGCTTTGTGCGTTCACTCGCATGCGCCCGCACGTCCCGTGCGGATGTCTTCACCCAAAGCGGATCCGATCCCATGAATGCGGTGCCCTCCGAACTGCTGCAGCAGGCCGAACGTCTTTCGGCCGACGTCGTGCGTCCGATTCCCGGTTCGCGCAAGATCCACGTCGAAGGCTCGCGCCCGGACCTGCAAGTGCCGATGCGCGAGATCGCGCTGGCGCGCACGCCGACGATCTTCGGCGGCGAGGACAACGTCGCGCTCGCGGTCTACGACACCTCCGGTCCCTACACCGATCACGAGGCGGTCATCGATCTCGCCGCCGGCCTGAAGCCGCTGCGCGCGACCTGGATCGCCGAGCGCGGCGACACCGAGGTGCTGGGCGGGCTGTCGTCGGAGTTCGGCCGCAAGCGCGAGCACGACCCCAAGCTGGCGCACGTGCGCTTCGGCAACCGGCCGCTGCCGCGCCGCGCCGTCGCCGGCGCCAACGTCACCCAGATGCACTACGCGCGCCGCGGCATCGTGACGCCGGAAATGGAATACATCGCGATCCGCGAGAACCAGCGCCTGGATTCGATCCGCGAAGCGCACCTGCTGAACCAGCACCCGGGCCACAGCTTCGGCGCGAACATCCAGAAGATCATCACGCCCGAGTTCGTCCGCGACGAAGTCGCGCGCGGCCGCGCCATCATCCCCAACAACATCAACCACCCGGAAAGCGAGCCGATGATCATCGGCCGCAACTTCCTGACCAAGGTCAACGCGAACATCGGCAACTCCGCGGTGTCCTCGGGCATCGCCGAGGAAGTGGAGAAGCTGGTGTGGTCGATGCGCTGGGGCGCGGACACGGTCATGGACCTGTCCACCGGCAAGCACATCCACGAAACCCGCGAGTGGATCATCCGCAATTCGCCGGTGCCGATCGGCACGGTGCCGATCTACCAGGCGCTGGAGAAGGTCGACGGCCGCGCCGAGGAACTGACCTGGGAGATCTTCCGCGACACCCTGATCGAACAGGCCGAGCAGGGCGTGGACTACTTCACCATCCACGCCGGCGTGCTGCTGCGCTACGTGCCGCTGACCGCCAAGCGCGTGACCGGCATCGTCTCGCGCGGCGGCTCGATCCTGGCCAAGTGGTGCCTGGCGCACCATAAGGAGAATTTCCTCTACACGCACTTCGAGGACATCTGCGAAATCATGAAGGCCTACGACGTGGCCTTCTCGCTCGGCGACGGCCTGCGCCCGGGCTGCATCGCCGACGCCAACGACGCCGCGCAGTTCGGCGAGCTCGAGACGCTCGGCGAGCTGACGAAGATCGCGTGGAAGCACGACGTCCAGACCATGATCGAAGGCCCCGGCCACGTGCCGATGCAGCTGATCAAGGAGAACATGGACAAGCAGTTGGAGGTGTGCGGCGAGGCGCCGTTCTACACCCTCGGCCCGCTGACCACCGATATCGCGCCGGGCTACGACCACATCACCAGCGCGATCGGCGCGGCGATGATCGGTTGGTTCGGCACCGCGATGCTGTGCTACGTGACGCCCAAGGAACACCTGGGCCTGCCCAACAAGCAGGACGTGCGCGAGGGCCTGATGGCCTACAAGATCGCCGCGCACGCGGCCGACCTGGCCAAGGGGCACCCGGGCGCGCAGGCGCGCGACAACGCGATGAGCAAGGCGCGCTTCGAGTTCCGCTGGGAAGACCAGTTCAACCTGGGCCTGGACCCGGAGCGGGCGCGCGAGTACCACGACGAGACGCTGCCGAAGGATGCGCACAAGGTCGCGCATTTCTGCTCGATGTGCGGGCCGCACTTCTGCTCGATGAAGATCACGCAGGACGTGCGCGACTACGCCAAGGAGCATGGCGTTGAGGAGACGGCTGCGTTGAGCGAGGGCATGGCGGAGAAGTCGGCGGAGTTTTTGGCGCAGGGCGCCGAGGTCTATCGGCGGGCGTAGGCTCGCCGATCGGGTCCGCCGCTGCCTTCTGTGGGAGCGGCGTGCGCCGCGATCGCCAGCCCCGCGATTGCGCCCGATTCGCTGTCGCTTTGGGGTAGGAGCGGCGTAAGCCGCGACCACGAACTTCGCCCGCTGGCGGAGGTTCCGCAACGACTCCGCTTTCTGCCTTCTGTGGGAGCGGCCTAAGCCGCGATCGCCAGCCCCGCAGTCGCGCCCGGTCCCTGTCGCCTTGGGGTAGGAGCGGCGTAAGCCGCGACCACGAACTTCGCCCGCTGGCGGAGGTTCCGCAACGACTCCGCTTTCTGCCTTCTGTGGGAGCGG
>CAMLID010000107.1 GCA_946480055.1 uncultured Lysobacter sp.
ACGGCGACGACAAGCAGAAGTTCCAGATGGCGATGATGGAGCTGTACAAGAAGGAGAAGATCAACCCGGTCGGCGGCTGCCTGCCGATCCTGGTGCAGATGCCGGTGTTCCTGGCCCTGTACTGGGTGCTGCTGGAGTCGGTGGAACTGCGCCACGCTCCGTGGATGCTGTGGATCCACGACCTGACCGCGCGCGATCCCTTCTTCGTGCTGCCGCTGATCAACATCGCCGTGATGTGGGCGACGCAGAAGCTGACGCCGACCCCGGGCATGGACCCGATGCAGAAGAAGATGATGCAGCTGATGCCGCTGGTCTTCGGCGTGATGTTCGCGTTCTTCCCGGCCGGCCTGGTGCTGTACTGGATCACCAACAGCGGCCTGGGCCTGCTGCAGCAGTGGTGGATGACCAAGCGCTACGCCGAGGCGCCGGCCAAGGCCTGAGCCGCGTAGTCGTTCGCTCGACCACGAAGCCCGCCGATCGGCGGGCTTCTTGGTTTCGGGCTCCGCTCTAGCTTCGGGGTGGTAGCGGCGCGAGCCGCGATCGTCAGCCCCGCGACTGCGCCTAATTCGCTTTGGGGTAGGAGCGGCGCAAGCCGCGACCGCGAACTTCGCCTGCCGGCGAAGGTTCCGCTACAGCTTCGCCTCCTGCTTTCTGTGGGAGCGGCGTGAGCCGCGATTGTCGACCCCTCTGCCGCGCCTGCTTCGGTCGCTTTGGGGTAGGAGCGGCGTAAGCCGCGACCGCGACCTCCGAGGTTCGGCGAAGGTTTCGATTCTTAAGTCAAAGGCTCCCGCCCGCTGCGCGCGCGGGTCACTTTCTCTTGCTAGCCCAAGAGTCCGCCTGGATTCCCTACGGTCAAAAGTAACCAAAGAGAAGGGCTAGCGGGACCAACCCTCCCGTGCGGGTTCGGTGCTGGCGCCGGGATTTTTCGACGGGACAACCCTGTCCCTTCGAAAAACGCCGCGCATCCTGCGCGTCGCCCTTCGCGTCTACGGTTGTTCGTCGTGGTGCGGCTCAATGGATTCCAATGCCGCGACAACAACAACAACAGCTGCTGCTGGATGCGCGACATGCAGTCATCGGTGCTTCGCGGTCTTCCCAGGGCGAGACCAAGCTCACTCCGATCAGCGCCGGCCAGAACACCGGCAACTGAGTCACTCAGCCAACTGCTCCCCAACCCCCAACGCGCTACCCTGATGCACCACCGACCGGCCGCCGAAACCGCATGACCGCCACGCCTCCCAACGACCGCGACACCATCGCCGCGATCGCCACCGCGCCCGGTGCCGGCGGGGTCGGGATCGTGCGTCTGTCGGGGCCGCTAGCTCTGGCGATCGGCGAGAGCCTCGCGGCGCGTCGACTGCAACCGCGGCGAGCGCATCACGTGCGCTTCGTCGACGGCGACGGCGGTGTGATCGACGACGGCATCGCCCTGTATTTCGCCGCACCCGCCAGCTACACCGGTGAGGACGTGGTCGAACTGCAGGCGCACGGCAGCCCGGCCGTGCTGCAGGCCCTGGCCGAGCGTTGCGGCGCGCTGGGTGCGCGCCGCGCCCGGCCGGGCGAGTTCAGCGAGCGCGCCTTCCTCGAAGGCCGGCTCGATCTGGCCCAGGCCGAGGCCGTCGCCGACCTGATCGCCGCTGCCGACGAACGCGCCGCGCGCGCCGCGCGCCGCGCGCTGGACGGCGAATTCTCGCGTCGCGTCGATGCCCTGGCCGACGACCTGCTCGCCGTGCGGGTACACGTCGAGGCCGCGATCGATTTCGCCGACGAACCGCTGGACACCCTCGGCGGCGCCGCCTTGCGCCGCCGATTCGAGGCCCTGTCGGTCGCCCTGGACTCCCTGCTGGCCGCCGCCGAACGCGGCCGCCGTCTGCGCGACGGCCTGCACGCGGTGATCGTCGGGCCGCCCAACGCCGGCAAGAGCTCGCTGCTGAACGCCCTGGCCGGCAGCGACCGCGCCATCGTCACCGACATCGCCGGCACCACCCGCGACCTGCTGCACGAGACCATCCGCAGCGACGGCGTCGAGCTGACCCTGGTCGACACCGCCGGCCTGCGCGAGGGCGGCGACGCGATCGAACGCGAGGGCATGCGCCGCGCCCGCGACGAACTCGCGCGTGCCGACCTGGCGATCGTGGTGCTGGACGCGCGCGACCCCGAGTCCGGCCGTCTCGCGGTCGCCGACGCCATCGCCGGGGTGCCGGCGCGGCTGTGGCTGTACAACAAGGCCGACCTGCTCGAGGACGGCGCCGGGCCCGCCGACGCGGACGACCGCATTCAGGTCTCAGCCCGCACCGGCCAGGGTCTGGACGCCCTGCACGCGCGCCTGCGCACCCTGGCCCAGGGCGACGGCGCCGACGCGGCCGAGGGGGCGTTTACGGCCCGCGCCCGCCACGTCGAAGCCCTGCTGCGCGCCCAGGCCGAACTGGCCGACGCCCGGGTCCAGATCGAACGCGAAGTGCTGGACCTGGCCGCCGAGTCGCTGCGCCAGGCCCACGACGCCTTGGGCGAAATCACCGGCCGGGTCCGCGCCGACGACCTGCTCGGGCACATTTTTTCCAGCTTCTGCATCGGCAAGTAGCGCAGCTTCCGAAGAGGCACGGAACCTGGCGCCCCGGGATCGGTCACAATCACCGATTCATGCCTTGCCGGAGCCGGTTTTTGGCCCCCAGGCGCTTGACAAACGCGGCCTGCTAGCGCGTCCTATCCGGTGTGTGCTCGCTACGGCGCACTTCAGGGGAGTTTTGCCAATGACTGTGAACCAAAATGACCGGCGTTCACGCCGGCTGTCCGTCGTATCGCATGTGACCATCGCGCTGGCCCTGGCCTGCACGCTGGCCGCCTGCGGCAAGGATCAACCCGCCCAGGACGGGGCGGCTACCACCGCGGCGACCACGGCTCCGGCCGTCACGCCGGAAACAGCGGTCTCGGCCAAGGTCTCCGCCTTGACCGCCGACCAGCTCCGCGAAGCGGCCCGCAAGGCCTATGCGGAAAACCGCCTGTACGCGCCGGCCGAAGACAACGCGGTCGAGTACTACCTGGCGTTGCGCGACAAGGCGCCGGCCGACGCCGCCGTCTCCAGCGCGCTCACCGACCTGCTGCCGATGACCGTGATCGCGACCGAGCAAAGCGTCGGCCGTGAGGACTTCGCCGAAGCCCAGCGCCTGTCGGCTCTGTTGGAAAAGGCCGACGCCCAGCATCCGGCGCTCGCGCGCCTGAAGGCCAGCATCGGCGCCAAGCAGGCCGAAGTCGCCAAGCGCGCCGAAGAGCAG
Source organism: uncultured Lysobacter sp. (assembly GCA_946480055.1). Next base: position 3,273 of record CAMLID010000107.1, read on the forward strand.
GTGCTGACCGCCGAAGAGCAGGCCAAGAAGCAGGCCGACCTCGAGAAGCAGCGTCTGGCCCAGCAGGAAGCGCAGCAGAAGCAGGCCGCGACCCAGCTCGCCGCCAGCCAGGCCGCCGAGCGTCAGGCCGCAGCGACCCGCGAAGCCACCGCCACTCGCGAAGCCGAGCAACGCGCCGCCGACCAGCGCGCCGCCGAGCAACGCGCCAGCGAACAGCGTGCGGCCGAAGCGCGCCAGACCGCCTCCGCCACGCCGTCCGCGGGCGCCGACCTGCGTGCGGTATCGACGCCGGCTCCGCGCTATCCGCCGGAAGCGCTGCGTGCCGGTCAATCGGGCGAAGTGCAGGTCGAGTTCACCGTCGGCACCGACGGCTCGGTCACCGCCGCCCGCGTGGTCCGTTCCAACCCGGCGCGCATCTTCGACCGCGAAGCGGTCAATGCGGTGCGCAAGTGGCGGTTCCAGCCGGTGGGGGCACCGGTCACGACCCGACGCACGATCGGGTTCAACCCGGGCGGCTAAGCGATCCAAAGGCGGGAGTGCGGCAACGCACAGGGGACCCGTCCGCAGTACCCGCAACGCCCGGCTTCGGCCGGGCGTTGTTTTTCGGGCGGCCCCGGCATCGTGGCGGCGGCTATCTATCTATGCGACCGCCATCCGACCGCAACGGGAAGACGCTGTGAAAGTGAAGAACGTCCTGGGCGTCGCGCTGATCGTCGTGGGCGCGCCGGCGTTGCTGTGCGCGGCCGTGCTGATCGCGACCTCGAGCCATACCCTTGCGACCCAGACCGGACACGTGGAGACAGCACTGCTGAACCTGTTCGCCGCGATCCTGTACGCCGCAGCGGGCGGAGTGGCCCTGAGCTTGGGGCGGATGCTGTTGGGCAGGCGAGGCAAACCTTGATTCGCCAGGGAAGCGCATAGCCGCACCGCATCGGAGTACCGCGACGGTGCGGTTCGCACCGCACCCTACGACTGCGCCAGTGCCCCTAGGCCGAGCCGAGGTCCTTAGTAGGATGTGGTGAGCCTCAGGCTAATCGCATCGCCGCGTGATATCGAATCGCCGCGATCGCCCGGCATTCATCGCTCCGGAAACAAAAAGCCCGGCGCGAGGCCGGGCTTCCTGCAACACGCGCGCTCGCGTGCGTGGCTGCGAACCTCAGCCCGAAATCGCCAGACGCTCGTTGTGGTAACGATGCACCGCGGCGAACCACAACAGCGCGGCCAGCGCGAAGCCCGCGGCCAGATAGACCATCCACACCTGCGAGGCGATGAACTCGCCGCGGATCACCTTCAGCAGCAGCTGGTTCTGGGCCAGGAACGGCACCGCGAACTGCCACAACTGGGTCTTGAGCGGATTCACCATCAGGATGATCGTCGGCACCATCGGCATCAGCATCAGCCAGGTCATGTGGCTTTGCGCTTCCTTGATGCTCTTGGCGCCGGCGGCCAGGTAGGTCAGCAGCGCGGTGCCGATGAACAGCATCGGCAGCAGGATCAACAGCATCTTGCCGATCGCCATGAAGCTCACATCGAGCATGCGCGTGCTGCCGGTGCCCATCTGCGCGCTGAGCTTGAACGCGAGCAAGGTCAGCAGCAGCGAAGTGAAGCCCAGGATGCAGGCCGCCGCGATCTTGCCGCTGACGATGGCGCCGCGCGAAGCCGGCGTAGCCAGCAGCGGTTCCAGCGACTGGCGTTCGCGTTCACCGGCGGTGGCGTCCAGGATCAAGGCCGCGCCGCCGATGAAGGACGAGAAGATCAACAGATAGGGCAGCATGAACGACAGCATCAGGCCGCGCTTGGCTTCCGGCGTGGCGAGGTCGCGGGTGCCGACGTTGACCGGACGCGCGATGGTCGGCGACAAGCCGCGCGCGAGCAGTCGCAGCGCGCCGACCTGTTGGCTGTAGCCCTCCAAGGCGTTGCGCAGGCGCGCGCTGGGAATCTCGGCGTCGCGACGCGTGCTGTCCTGCACGATCTCAACCAGAGCCGGCTGGCCGTCTTTCCACTGTTTGCCGTACTCGCTGCCGATCTGCAGCGCGACGTCGACGTCCTGTCGCGCGATCGCCTGGTCCAGGTCGGCCGGCGGCTTGGTCGCGACGATGCCGCGCGTGGCCAAGTAGGCGATCAGGTTGGGCGCGCGCTCGGCGCCGAGCACCGGCACCTCCAGGGTCTTGTCGAGCTGGGTCTTGGCGCGCTTCTCGGCCAGCGAACCCATGCCCAGCATCAGCACCGGATACAGCAGCGGGCCCAGCAGCAGGGCCAGGGCGAGGGTGCGGCGGTCGCGGCCGATGTCGCGCAATTCTTTGCGCACCACGGCCCAGGTTGCGGAGAACCAGGAAGTCTTCATGCATGCAGGCCCTCGTCGCTGCCGATGGCGCGCACGAACGCGTCCTCGAGATTGGATTCGCCGGTCTGCGCGCGCAGTTCGTCGGCGGTGCCGGACGCGACCACCTTGCCCTTGGCCACGATCACGATGCGATCGCACAGCGCGGCCACCTCCTGCATGATGTGGCTGGAGAAGATCACGCAGCGGCCCTCGTCGCGCAGCTGCTTGAGGAAGCCGCGCATCGCGCGCGTGGTCATCACGTCCAGGCCGTTGGTGGGTTCGTCCAGGATCACGTTGCGCGGGTCGTGGACCAGGGCGCGCGCGATCGCAGTCTTGGTGCGCTGGCCCTGCGAGAAGCCTTCGGTCTGGCGGTCGAGGATGTCGTCCATGTCCAGCGCGGCGGCGAGCGTGCGCGTGCGTTCGGCGATCGCCGAACGCGACATACCGTGCAGCTCGCCGAAGTAGGCGATGTTCTCGCGCGCGGTCAGGCGCTTGTACACGCCGCGCGCGTCGGGCAGCACGCCCAGCGCGCGGCGCACGGTCGCCGGATCGCGGCGTGCGTCGACGCCGTCGACCTGGATGTCGCCGCGATCGGGCTGCATCAGGGTGTAGAGCATGCGCAGGGTGGTGGTCTTGCCGGCGCCGTTAGGGCCGAGCAGGCCGGTGATCTGGCCGTCGCGCGCCTCGAAGTCGACGCCCTCGACGGCGTGGACCACGCCGGTCTTGGTCTTGAAACTCTTGTGCAGATCGTTAGCGATGATCATCGATGAGAGCCTGGAAGGTGGGAACGCGGTGGATCGCAGCGCGCAACGCGCTACGGCTCCCACCCGTTGAACGAGACGAACGGCGGCACGTAGCCCAGCGAGTCCAGGCACTTGGCGTCGAGCTGCTTGGCATCGGCGCTTTCCAGGAACTGGCCCATGAGCTTGGGCATGCAGCCCGAAGCGAAGCTGCCGTGGCCCTGGCCGCGCAGCACCAGGTGGCGACCGTTGGGCAGACCCTTGAGCACCTGCTCGCCGTAACGCGGCGGCGTCACCGGATCGAACTCGCCCGACAGCAACAGCGTCGGTAGCGAAGACTTGAACGGCGCGTGGAAATCGGCCGGACGCTCGCCGGTCGGCCAGGCTTTGCACTGCGCGACCAGCACCGTGGACAGATCGCTGCCCATCACGGTGTCGGCGTCGGCCGGATCGTCCTTCAGCAGGTCCGCATCCTCGGCGCAGATCACCGATAGCTGCATGCCGTGCATGATCTGCTCGCTCACCTGGCCCTGGATCATCTGCGTCAGCGACATCAGCGGCGCGTAGCGGCCCTGATCGGCCTCGTTGAGCACCAGCGGCAGCAGCGCGGCGGCCTGCGGCGCGTAGGCGAACATGCGGGTCAGGCCGGCGACTGCGCCGGCGGTGGCCTTGTCGCGCTTGAGTTCGCCGGTGGTGGGGTCGCGGTACTCGACCTCGACCGGCTTGTCCTTCAAGCGCGCCATCAGCTCGCGCAGCTGCGCACGCGGATCGTCGCCGAAGCGCTGGCGGCAGGCCGGGGTCTTGCGGCACTGCTCGAACTGCAGCGCCAGCGAGACGTCCAGATTGCGCGCGTGCTCGGAGCCCAGCACCAGCTCGTTCGGGACCACGCCGTCGATCACCACCGCACGGGTGTGCTGCGGATAGCGCATTGCGTACTGCTGCGCCACGCGGGTGCCGTAGGAACCGCCGACCACGTCGATCTTGGCCACGCCCAGTGCCGCGCGCACGTTGTCCAGGTCGCGCACCGCGTCGGTGGTGGTGTAATAGCGCGGATCGGCCTGCAGCTTGGCCGCGCAGTCGCCGGCGAACTTGACCGCATCCTGCATGCCGGCGTTGTCGTCCTCCATTACCGCGCTGTCGCCCTGGGCGTTGCGGCAGATCAAGGGATTCGACTTGCCGGTGCCGCGCTGGTCGATCAGCACCACGTGGCGGTGCTTGCGCACCTCGCGGAAAGCCGCGTCCATCGTCGGCCAGACTTCGGTCGCGGCCTGGCCGGGACCGCCGGCGAGGAAGAACACCGGATCGGCGGCGACGTCGGATTCGTCGGTGGCCGGCAACCAGGCGATGTTGAGCTGGACCTGGCGGCCCTTGGGCAGCGCCGGGTTTTCAGGCACGGCGTAGCGCGCGCACTGCGCGGCGATGCTGTCGGCGGTGAACGGGCTGGTCAGCGAGCAGGGCCGGAACGCGATCCGGCCGTAGAGGCGCTGACCGGCTTCGGCCTGGGCCTGCTTCTGCGCGGCCGGGTCCTGGCCGCAGCCGGACAGCAGCACGGCGGCCGCGAGTGCGGCCGTCAGATAATGGGTGATACGCATGGATCCCTCTCGTCCTAAGGCGATACGCCTTCAGAATGACAGACTGGCGCCAGCGGAAAAATGTGACCGATAGGAGGCGCGCCCGCGCCGAAGCCGGCTTCGCCCCCGCTTTGGGGTAGGAGCGGCGTGAGCCGCGACCGCGAATCCCACGCACCGGCGCCTGCTGCGCGTCTTGCTCCACGAGGCTTGCGACGCGATACCTGACCCCGCGGTCGCGGCTTACGCCGCTCCTACAGAAAGCTCGCGCCGGCCGCCGCCTTGGGGAATTACCGGTCCGGCGCCGAACCCGTCCGCCTCTCCTCGATCTCGTCGCTTTCGCCGCCGGCCCGCGCGGACTTCGCCAGCTCCTGGTAGCGGCTGCGGTAGCGGTCCAGCGCAGCCTCGTCCAACTCTTCCAGATCCAGCAGGGCGTTGTGGGCTTCGCGGGTGGCGCGGATCAACTCGTCGAGCTTGATCTGCATCGCCTCGGTGTCGCGGTTCTGGGTGTTCTGGATCAGGAACACCATCAGGAAGGTGATGATGGTGGTGCCGGTGTTGATAACCAGCTGCCAGGTGTCGCTGAAGCCGAACAGGGGGCCGGACACCAGCCAGACCAGGACCAGGCCGGTGGCCAGGCCGAAACACAGCGGCCGCCCGGTGAAACGTGCTGCCCACTTGGCGATCTTGGTGAAGCCACCGGGGTTGCGCATGACCGACTCCGTTGCCCAGAGGCGGCCATGATGGCGGGCGGTGCGTGCAGCCGAAGTGTTCGCGCGAGCTGTGCCGCGGCGTACGGAGGCAGAGGCCCCGCCGCGCTGGTTGGTTTACTTGCTGCTGACGTACTTCTCGCGGCGGATGTGCGGAATCGGCAGGCCGTGCGTCTTGAGCGCTTCGAAGCAGGTGTCGACCATGTTCGGATTGCCGCACAGGTAGGCGATGTCGGTTTCGCCGTTGGGCGCGAACTCGTCGAGGAACTGCTGCACGTAGCCGTGGCGGGTGTCCGGATGCGGATCGGCCGGCAGTTCGCGCGAGTAGCAGGGCACGAAGCGGAAGTTCGGCTGGCGGTCGGCGAAGGCGCGGAACTCCTCGCCGTACAGCAGCTCGTCCGGGGTGCGCGCGCCGAACATCAGCACCACCTCGATACCGCGCTCGCGGATCAGGGTCTCCAGCTGCGGCAGCATCGCCCGGTACGGGGTCACGCCGGTGCCGGTGGCGATCAGCAGGTAACGCCGGTTGGCGTCGGCCGGCATCAGGCAGAAGCGCCCGAACGGGCCGCTGGCGTCGACCGTGCCGCCTTCGTCCAGGCCTTCGAACAGCGCGGTCGCCGCGCCGCCGGGCACGTAGCTCACCGCGATCTCCACCGCCTCGCCCGGTCCCAGCGCGTGGTCGTGGATGGTCGCCAGCGAGTAGCTGCGCTTGGTCGCGGTGCCGTCGGCGTACTGGAAGTGAACCTGGATGAACTGGCCGGGGATGTAATCCAGCGGCTGGCCGTCGTCGCGGACGAAGGTGTAGTGGCCCACGGTGGGGGCCAGCATGCGGCGCGAGACGAGCTTGAGGGGGAAATGCTGGATGGCCACGGCTACCGACAAACCTGCAACAGTCTGTGGCCGGAGCGCGACCACGGGGGCGCCTATACTACCGGTTATCGCCGCGCGGCTCGCGGTGCAGGCTTCCCGAAATGACCCAGAACCAAGCTGGTACGGCCTCCGCGTCCACGGCGGCCGGCGGCGCCCCCGCGGCGCCCGCGCTGTCCGTGCGCGCGCTGCGCAAGACCTACGACAACCGCGTCGAGGCCCTGAAGGGCGTCTCGCTCGACGTCGCCCCGGGCGATTTCTTCGCCCTGCTCGGCCCCAACGGCGCCGGCAAGTCGACCCTGATCGGCATCGTCAGCTCGCTGGTCAACAAGAGCGCCGGCGAGGTGCGCATCTTCGGCGTCGACATCGCCACGCAGCGCGGCGCGGCGATGCGCCTGATCGGCCTGGTGCCGCAGGAAATCAACTTCAACATGTTCG
>CAMLID010000108.1 GCA_946480055.1 uncultured Lysobacter sp.
TCGGTGGTGCAGCCCGGGGTGCTGTCCTTGGGGTAGAAGTACAGCACCAGCCATTGGCCGGCGTAGTCCTTCAGCTTCGCGGTCTCGCCGCTGGACAGCGCCAGGGGCAGGGAGGAAACGGTCTTGTCGAGGCGGTCGCCGGTGTCGAGCATGCGTGCTGTCTGATCCTCAGAACTTCATCGGGTCCATGATGGCATCGAGATTCAAATGGTCGCAGAACTCCAGGAAATCGTCGCGCAACGCGGCGATGTGCATGCTCGACGGTACACCGATGGTCACCTGCGCGGAGAACATGTCGGCGCCGGTCTGCATGGCGCGGTAGCGCGAGCAGTGCAGGCTCTCGATGGTGATGCCCTGGCGGTCGAAGAAGTCGGCGAGCTGGAACAGGATCCCCGGCTTGTCGGCGGCGACCACTTCGACGATGTAGGGCAACAGGTTGGATTGCACCTGTTTCGGGCCGGTGCGGTACCAGACCAGCTTCAGGCCTTCCTCGCGCTCCAGGCGCGTGAGCATGGCTTCGAGCTTGGCGACCGCGTCCCAGGAACCGACCGCGAGCGCGGTCACGGACACGTCCCGGCCCACCGTGGACAGGCGCGCGTCGACCAGGTTGCAGCCGGAATCGGCGATCCGCCGCGTCACCGACAACAGCGGCGACTCCGGATGCGTCGTATAGGCGTTGATCAGGAGGTGGTTTTCGTTCGGCGACGGCCGGGCAGCGGAATCGGTCAAGGCGGCGCCTGCAAGGGGAGCGGATGGCTCGGATACTGAACGGCGGCCCGCGCACGGGCTGCGGCTTGAAGCCAGCATACTTGCCCGCGCTTTCGGCCCGCAAGTAACATCGCAAGGCGGTAACATCTGTTATTGGCGGCATATCGTGCCGCCGCTCACACAGCGCTTTGCGCGAAGGCCTCCCTTGCGACTTTCCGGCAGCATCACCGCGCTGGCCACGCCGTTCGACGCGGCCGGCGAACTCGACCTCGACGCCTGGCGCGCCTTGCTGGCCGCGCAGCTCGACAGCGGCACCCAGGCCATCGTGGTCGCCGGTTCCACCGGCGAGGCGGCGGCCCTGCACGATCCCGAATACGACACCCTGCTGCGCACCGCCGTGGAGCAGGTCGGCGGCCGGATTCCGGTGCTTGCCGGCACCGGCCTGTCCAACACCGCCAAAACCATCGAGCTGACCCGCCGCGTCGCTGCGCTCGGCGCCGACGCCGCGCTGGTGGTCACGCCGCCCTACGTGCGTCCGACCCAGGCCGGTCTGGTCGCCCACTACCGCGCGATCGCCGACGACGGCGCCTTGCCGGTGGTGCTGTACAACGTGCCCGGCCGCACCGGCTGCGACCTGCTGCCCGAGACCGTGGCCCAGCTAGCCGGTCATCCGCGCATCGTCGGCATCAAGGAAGCGGTCGGCGAGCCCGAGCGCATGAGCGCGCTGCTCGCGTTCCAGGATTCCGGCTTCGCTGTGCTCAGCGGCGACGATCCGACCGCCTGCCGGGCCATGCTGGCCGGCGCCGACGGCATCGTCTCGGTCGCCTCCAACGTGCTGCCGGCGGCGTTCCGCCGTCTCGCCGACCTGGCCCGCGCCGGCCGCCGCGACGAGGCCCTGGCCTGGGACGCACGCCTGGCGCCGGTCTACGCTTTCATGGGCGTCGAATCCAACCCGATCCCGGTCAAGGCCGTACTCGCCCGCCAGGGCATCGGCCACGGCCTGCGCCTGCCGCTGACGACCCTGTCGGCTGCCCACCACGATGCCGCCGCCAGCGTCCATGCGCTGGTAAGCGAACTCGAACACGACTGCCGCGCTACGCTCGCGGCCTGAACCCCGCAGGAGATTTGCCCATGCGTTCCAATGTTTCCCTGTCCCGCGTCGCTGTCGGCGCGCTGCTGATCGGCCTGGTCGCCACCGCCGGCTGCAGCTGGTTCCGCAAGGGCACCAATCCGCTGTACTCCGAAACGCCCGAGCAGCGTCCGCTGGAAGTGCCGCCGGACCTCGACCGTCCGCGCACCGACGGCGCCATGGCGGTCCCCAACGGTTCGGTGAGCGCGTCCGATCGTGCGCCGGTCGCGGCCCCGACCGCCGCCTCGCCGATCGGCTTCACCACCGCCGGCAGCCGCGACGACGCCTACGCCAAGGTCGGTACCGCCCTGGCCAAGGTCGAAGGCCTGACCATCGCCAGCCGCGCCCAGCTGCTGGGCGCCTACGACGTCAACTACGAAGGCGCCAACTTCCTGGTCCGCGTGAGCGCGGTCGAAGCCGGCGCCTATGTGTCCGCGGTCGATCCGCGCGGCCTGCCGGCCACCGGCGAGCCGCCGGTCAAGCTGATCGCGGCGCTGAAGGAAGCGATCGGCAGCAAGTAATCCGCTGCCATGGCTGTAAGGAAAACGGGCGCCCTGGGCGCCCGTTTTCGTATGCGATCTTGGTGTCGGCGACTGTCGGCGCGCTGCGCGCCCGGGCTCAGCGTTCGAGCAAGTCGAGCTTGCCCGGCTTGCCTTCCCAGTCCTTGGCGTCGGCCAGACCGTCCTTGCGCGTGGTGATCACCGGCCAGGCCTTGGCGAGCTCGGCGTTGAGCGCCACGAACGCCTCCTGTCCGGCCGGCACGTCGTCCTCGGGATAGATCGCGTTGATCGGGCATTCCGGCTCGCACAGGGTGCAGTCGATGCACTCGTCCGGATCGATCACCAGGAAGTTCGGGCCTTCGTGAAAGCAGTCGACCGGGCACACCTCGACGCAGTCGGTGTACTTGCACTTGATGCAGTTCTCGGTGACGACGAAGGGCATGGAACGGTCTTCCGTGGATGATCGGCGTGGCTAGTTTAGCGACAGGCGAGGGCGCAAACCTAGCGGTTCGCTGCCGCTCGGCGGTTGTTGCGAGCGACTCTCATCGCCGCCCCTGCAGCGCCCGCAAAGTCGCCCGTACTAAAGAAAAAGCCCGCGCATCGCTGCGCGGGCTTTCGGGATTTGGCGCTCCCTACGAGATTCGAACTCGTGTTTTAGCCTTGAGAGGGCCACGTCCTAGGCCTCTAGACGAAGGGAGCTGAGGTAAACCCGCATCCGACTCTCAATCGTATGCGGCCTGCTAGTATATGGGGCTGAATAGCGCTCGGCAACCGGTTCCGACCGGCCGCCGTTCACCTCCCCACAGCGATCCGCTGCCCCGCAGCACCGATCCCAACCGCGGCGACGACCGCTCGATGCAGCCCGAAAATCCCAACGGTCACGACCACGTCCATCCCATGCTGCGGGTGATCCCGCGCGAACAGCACAACGTCTCGCGCAAGGAGATCAGCCCCAATGCGCTGCGGGTGCTGTACCGACTGCGCGACGCCGGCTTCGGCGGCTACCTGGTCGGCGGCGCCGTGCGCGACATCCTGGTCGGTGGCCACCCCAAGGACTTCGACGTCGCCACCGACGCCACCCCGGAACAGGTCAAGGGACTGTTCCGCAACTGCCGCCTGATCGGCCGCCGCTTCCGCCTGGCGCACGTGGTCTACGGCCGCGAGATCATCGAGGTCGCGACCTTCCGCGCCAACATCGACGACGGCAGCGGCGATCGCGAGACCGACAACGGCGGCCGCCTGGTCCGCGACAACGTCTACGGCAGCATCGAGGACGACGCGGTCCGCCGCGACTTCACCGCCAACGCGCTGTACTACGCGGTCGAGGATTTCTCGGTGCGCGATTACGTCGGCGGCTTCGAGGACGTGCAGAACCGCCTGATGCGCCTGATCGGCGACCCGGAAACGCGTTACCGCGAAGACCCGGTGCGGATGCTGCGCGCGGTGCGCCTGGCGGCCAAGCTCGGCTTCGAGATCGAGGCCGCGACCGCGGCGCCGATCCCGGTCCTGGCTTCGCTGCTCAGCGAAGCCGCGCCGGCGAGGCTGTTCGAGGAATGCCTGAAGCTGTTCCTGTCCGGCCACGCGGTGCAGAGCTTCCTCGGCCTGGAGCGCTACGGCCTGTTGCCGGCGCTGCTGCCGGAGACCGCGGCCGCGCTCAAATCCAATCGCAGCGGCGCGCTGCGGCGCATGCTGCTGGAAGGCCTGCAGGGCACCGACACCCGCGTCGCCAACGACGAGCCGGTGTCGCCGGCGTTCCTGTTCGCGATGCTGCTGTGGCCGGCCTATTGCCGCGCCCTGATGGCGCTGCAGGCGCAAGGCATGCACGCGGTCGAAGCCCAGCGCCGCGCCGCCGACCGGGTCACCGTGCACCAGCTGGAAACGATCGCGCTGCCGCGCCGTTTCTCGCTGCCGATGCAGGAGATCTGGCTGCTGCAGACGCGCTTCTCGCAGCGCCAGCGCAAGCGCGTGTTCCGGCTGCTGTCGCATCCGCGTTTCCGCGCCGCCTACGATTTCCTCAACCTGCGCCTGGCCGCGTCCGACGAGCACGCGGCCGATGTCGCGTTCTGGAGCGAAGCCCAGGGCAAACCCGGCGACGAGCTGGCCGCGCAGCTGGACGCGCAGCCGCCGTCCGACGCCGAGCCCGGTGCCGCGCCGCGCAAGCGTCGCCGCCGTCGCCGTAACGGCGGCGGAGCCGAGGCGGGCGCTGCCGAGACCGGTGCAGTCGGCCACGACGGCGAATGAACCCGGCTGAGGTCGCGTTCGTCGGCCTGGGCAGCAACCTGGGCGATAGCGCCGCGATCCTGCGCGGCGCGTTCGCGGCCCTGGCCGCGTTGCCGGACACGCGCCTGCTGCGCGCGTCCTCGCTGTACCGCACGCCGGCTTGGGGCGTGACCGCGCAGCCGGATTTCGTCAATGCCGCGGCGATGCTGGAGACCGGACTGTCGCCGCAGGCCCTGTTGGCGGCGATGCTGGCGATCGAGCGCGAGGCCGGCCGCGACCGCCGCGACGACGGCAGCGACCGCTGGGGTCCGCGTACGCTGGACCTGGATCTACTGTTGTACGGACAGCGCCGCCTCGACGAACCCGGCCTGCGCGTGCCGCATCCGCACCTGCACGAGCGCGCGTTCGCGCTGCTGCCGCTGCTCGAAATCGCGCCCGATGCGCACATTCCCGGCATCGGACCGGCACGCGACGCGTTGGCCGGACTCGAACCGGGCGACATACAAACGCTGGCTTAGGCGTTAAGTTATAGGGCTACCCCCCGCGAGCGTCCGGCGATCGGCCGGGCGAGACCCACCGACCATGTACACCTCGGCTCCCACCGACACCCCGCGCAAGACCGCCTGGACCGTGCCCATGCTCGCCGACGCCAAGCGCGAAGGCCGCCCGCTGGTCATGCTGACCTGCTACGACGCCGGCTTCGCGCGCACCATGGACGCGGTCGGCATCGACCTGGTGCTGATCGGCGATTCCCTGGGCATGGTGGTGCAGGGCCACAACAGCACTCTGCCGGTGCGCGTGGCCGACATCGCCTACCACACCGCCTGCGTCGCGCGCGGCCTGTCCAAGGCGCTGCTGATCGCCGACCTGCCGTTCCAGTCCGACGCCACTCCCGAGCGCGCGCTCGAGGCTTCGACCGCGCTGCTGCAGGCCGGCGCGGCGATGGTCAAGCTCGAAGGCGCGGGCCACAAGCTCGAGGTGATCCGTTTCCTGGTCGAACGCGAGATTCCGGTCTGCGCGCATCTGGGCCTGACCCCGCAGTCGGTGTTGCGCCTGGGCGGCTACAAGGTCCAGGGCCGCGACGAAGCCGCCGCGGCGCGCCTGCGCGAGGATGCGCGCGCGGTCCAGGACGCTGGCGCCACGCTGCTGGTGCTGGAATGCGTGCCCAACCCGGTCGCCGCCGCGATCACCGCCGATCTCGCGATCCCGACCATCGGCATCGGCGCGGGCGTAGCTTGCGACGGCCAGGTGCTGGTGCTGCACGATCTGCTGGGCGTGAACTCCGGCCACCGCCGGCCCAAGTTCGTCAAGGATTTCCTGGCTGAAGGCGGCTCGATCGAGGGCGCATTCCGGGCCTACGCCGACGCCGTGCGCGAGCGCCGCTTCCCGGACGACGCGCACTCCTACGCCGGTTGAACCCAGCGTTGCGCGCGCGGCCGTTGTGATCGCCGCCGTATCGGCGTGTAATCCGCAGCCTGCGGTGGCGGCGCCACCGGATTTCGCCGCCTCCACCTTACGCACGAGCAAGACATGCTGACCGTCGACGACCTGGCCGTACTGCGTTCCACCATCGACGCCTGGCGTCGCGACGGCCTGCGCGTCGCCTTCGTGCCGACCATGGGCAATCTGCATGCCGGCCACCATTCGCTGGTGAAACTGGCACGCGAACGCGCCGATCGGGTCGTGGTCAGCGTGTTCGTCAATCCGACCCAGTTCGGCCCCAACGAGGACTACGGCCGTTACCCGCGCACCCCGGAGGCCGACGCCGCCGGCCTGGCCGCGGCCGGCGCCGACCTGATGTGGCTGCCCTCGGTCGAAACCATGTACCCCTACGGCCCGCAGGCCACCGTCCAGGTGCAGGTGCCGCACGTCACCGACGGCCTGGAGGGCGCGCACCGTCCCGGCCATTTCGATGGCGTCGCCACCGTGGTCGCGCGCCTGTTCAACCAGGTGCGTCCGGACGTGGCGGTGTTCGGGCGCAAGGACTACCAGCAACTGGCGGTGATCCGCTATCTGGTGCGCGACCTGGCGTTCCCGATCGAGATCGTCGCCGGCGACACCCTGCGCGAGGCCGACGGCCTGGCGATGAGCTCGCGCAACCAGTACCTGTCCGACGAGGAGCGCCCGCGCGCGGCCGAAATCCACCGCTGTCTGCAGTGGATGCGGCAGGCGCTGCTGGCCGGCACCCCGCGTGAGGCGGTCGAGGCCGAAGCCGCGCTACGCCTGGAAACCGCCGGCTTCGTCGTCGACTATGCAGCGATCCGGCGCCACGACCTGGGCCTGCCGGAGACCGGCGCAGCCGACGCGCCGCGGGTCGCCCTGATCGCGGCCCGGCTCGGCCGGACCCGTCTGATCGACAACCTCGAATTCGCCGCCTGAACGCGGATAAACCGTTCCAGGGCCGGTCGGTCCCACCGATGTTGCAGCGCGCCATGCGCTGCTAGACTTCGGTTTTTCGCGCCCGCACGTCCGCGGACGGAGTGAGAACATGCAACTCAACCTGCTCAAGGCCAAGATCCACCGCGCCACGGTCACCCACGCCGAGCTCCACTACGAAGGGTCCTGCGCGATCGACGGCCGCCTGCTCGATATTTCCGGCATCCGCGAGTACGAACAGGTCCACATCTACAACGTCAACAACGGCCAGCGCTTCGTCACCTACGCCATCCGCGGCGAAGAGGGCAGCGGCGTGATCTCGGTCAACGGCGCGGCCGCGCACCGGGCCCAGCCGGGCGATCTGGTCATCATCTGCGCCTACGGCGTCTGCGACGAGGCCGAGGCGGCGAAGTACAAGCCGACCCTGGTCTACGTCGACCGCCACAACCAGCTGACCCACACCAACACTTCTATGCCGGCCCAGGCGGCCTGAGAGAGCGCATGAGCGACGAATCCCGACTGAGCCCACTGAGCGCCCAGGCGGGGCGCGTCGCCCGCACTACGCTGCCGCAGCTGATCGCGGCCGACCCGGCCCGCGCGCAGGATTTCGCGCTGCGGGTCGGCCCGGTCTACGCCAGCTTCGCGCGCCAGCACTACGACCGCGAGGCCCTGGCCGCGCTGTTCGCGGCGGCCGAAGGCGCCGGCTTCGGCCCGCGCCTGCGCGCGCTGTTCGACGGGCAGACCGTCAATATCACCGAAGGCCGGCCGGCGCTGCATACCGCGCTGCGCGGCGATTTTTCCCAGGCGCAGGTCGCGCGCGACGCCCACGCCCAGGCGCTGCAGGCGCGCAAGCGCATGCGCGCGATCGTCGACGAACTCGCGGCCAGCGACGTCACCGACATCGTCAGCGTCGGCATCGGCGGCTCCGATCTGGGGCCGCGCCTGGCCGCCGACGCGCTCAGCGGCGCCGCGCCGGGCCGTTTCCGCGTCCACTTCCTGTCAAACGTCGACGGCCACGCGGCTCAGCGCACTCTGGCCGGCCTGGATCCGGCGCGCACCGCCGCGCTGTTGATCTCCAAGACCTTCGGCACCCAGGAAACCCTGCTCAACGGCGGGGTGGTGTGCGACTGGCTGGGCGAGCATGCCGCCAACCGCCTGTACGCGATCAGCGCCAATGTCGAGCGGCCCGCGGCCGCGTTCGGGATTCCGCCCCAACGCATCCTGCCGATGTGGGATTGGGTCGGCGGGCGCTATTCGCTGTGGTCGGCGGTCGGCCTGCCGATCGCGCTGGCGATCGGCATGGACGCCTTCGAGGCCTTCCTCGACGGCGCCGCCGAAATGGACGCGCACGTGCTCGACACGCCGCTGCCGCGCAACCTCGCGGCCTGGCACGCGCTGACGTCGGTCTGGAACCGCAACGGCCTGGGTTACGCGACCCAGGCCGTGCTGGCCTACGACGACCGTCTCAAGCTGCTTTCGAACTACCTGCAGCAGTTGGTGATGGAGAGCCTGGGCAAGTCGACGCGGCTGGACGGCAGCGCCATCGTCGGCGACACCGTGCCGGTGTGGTGGGGCGGCGTCGGCACCGACACTCAGCACAGCTTCTTCCAGGCCCTGCATCAAGGCAGTTCGATCGTGCCGGGCGACTTCATCGGCGTGATCCGCGCCGATGCGCCCTATCCCGAAAATCATCGCGCACTGCAGGCCAACCTGCTGGCGCAGACCGAGGCCTTCGCCAACGGCCAGGCCAGCGACGACCCGCATCGTGCCTACGCCGGCGGCCGGCCGAGCACCACGATCCTGCTCGACGCGCTCACCCCGCGTTCGCTGGGCGCGCTGCTGGCGCTGTACGAGCACAGCGTATACCTGCAATCGGTGTTCTGGGACATCAACGCCTTCGACCAGTTCGGCGTCGAGCTCGGCAAGCAGGTCGCCAGTCGTCTGCTGCCGGCGCTGTCCGGTGAAGCCGAGGCCGAGGATCCGGTTACGCGCGAATTGATCCTGCAGCTGCGCGGCTGAGGCGAGCCGGTCGGCAGAGTGCGGCCTGAGCGGCCTGTAGGGTGCGGTAAACCGAAGGCGCACCGCTCCGTCCCGCGATCGATTCTTTCGTTGCGACGTGACGGACGGTGCGGTCGTCACCGCGCCCTACACAGTGCATAGGTCGCGATGGCGCCTCGCGGCTAGCGCTGTTGCTCGTCATCCCCGCGGAGGCGGGGGGCAGTGACTTCAGCGCGGCGCCGCGACCGTAGTCGGGCCCGGGTGTGTGCGACGGCATCGGAACACGGATGCTCGGCGGCGCTTGCGGATTCGCGGTCGCGGCTTACGCCGCTCCTACCCCAAAGCCCGGGTTCGGGATGCAGCGGGCTCAATCCACGCCATGCCGCGCCAACGCCCACTCCACGTGCTCGCGCACCACCGCGCTGTCGGCGTCGCGGCGCGAGCGCAGTGCATCGATTACCTCCGGCGTGCCCGGCGCGTTGCCCAGGGCGACGGCGATGTTGCGCAGCCAGCGTTCGTGGCCGCTGCGGCGGATCGCCGAGCCTTCGGTACGTTGCAGGAACTCGGCTTCGCTCCAGGCGAACAGCTGCGCCAGGCTGGCGCGGTCGAGATCGTTGCGGGCGCGGAAGTCGGGCTCGTCGGTGCGCTTGGCGAACTTGTTCCAGGGGCATACCAGCTGGCAGTCGTCGCAGCCGAAGATGCGGTTGCCGATCGCCGGCCGCAGTTCCTCGGGGATCGCGCCTTCGTGCTCGATGGTCAGGTAGGCGATGCAGCGGCGCGCATCGAGCCGATGCGGGGCGACGATGGCTTGGGTCGGGCACACGTCGATGCAGCGCACGCAGGTTCCGCAATGCGCGCTGGCCGGCGCATCGACCGGCAGCGGCAGATCGACGTAGATCTCGCCGAGGAAGAACCAGGAGCCGCCGTCCTTGTCGATCAGGCAGGTGTGCTTGCCGATCCAGCCCAGGCCGGCGTTGCG
>CAMLID010000109.1 GCA_946480055.1 uncultured Lysobacter sp.
GCGAACACCACGCCGCCCTTGGCGGTGCCGTCGAGCTTGGTCACCACCAGGCCGGTCACGCCGACCGCGGCGTTGAACTGGCGCAGCTGCGACAGGGCGTTCTGGCCGGTGGTGCCGTCGATCACCATCAGCACTTCGTGCGGCGCGCTGGCGTCGACCTTCTGCAGCACGCGCTTGATCTTGCCCAGCTCGGCCATCAGGCCCTGCTGGGTGTGCAGGCGGCCGGCGGTGTCGGCGATCAGCACTTCGATGCCGCGCGCCTTGGCCGCCTGCAGCGCGTCGAACGCGACCGAGGCGGCGTCGGCGTTCTGGCCCTGGGCGATCACCGGCACGCCGTTGCGTTCGCCCCAGGCCTGCAGCTGCGCGACCGCGGCGGCGCGGAAGGTGTCGCCGGCGGCCAGCATCAGGGCGCGGTTCTCGTCGCGGAAGCGCTTGGCGAGCTTGCCGATGGTGGTGGTCTTGCCGACGCCGTTGACGCCGACGGTCAGCAGCACGAACGGGCGCGCCGTGGTGTCGATCCGCAGCGGCTGCGCGACCGGTCGCAGCAGCGCGATCAGGTCGGCGCGCAGCGCGGCGAGCAGGGCCTGAGCATCGGTGAACTCGCGTGCCTTCATGCGCCGGCGCAGGCCTTCGATCAGCGCGGTGGTCGCGGTCACGCCGACGTCGGCGGTGAGCAGGGCGGTTTCGATTTCGTCGAGCAGGTCGTCGTCGAGCTTGGGATTGCGCGAGAACAGCCCGCCCAGGCTGCGCGCGAAGACGCTGCCGCGCAGGCGCTCGCGCCAGCCGGGTTTGCCGGCGGCGGCGGGCGCGGCGCTGTCGGCGGCGACGGCGGTAGCGGTGGTGGCGTCGACTTCGAGCGCGGCCGCGATCACCTCGGCCGGCACCGGTTCGGTTACAGCGACGGCTTCGATGGCAGCGGGCTCGACGTCGACGGGCGCGACGGCAGCAGGCTCGACCGGCTGCGCCGACGGGAAGGCGGCGGCCAGTTCCTCGGTGCTGAGTCGGGCTTCGCTGGCGGGAGTTTCGGGCTTCTTGCGGCGGAAAAAACCGATCATCAGGGGGAAGCGTCACGAATGCGCGAGAATGCGCACATGCTAGCACCGGCTCCGCCACGCTCCCGATGAACAAACCCACCGCAGGCCGGCCCACGCGCGCCGCCACCGGGGCGCCCGGACGCATCCGCATCATCGGCGGCCGCTGGCGCGGCACCCGTCTGGACGTTGCCGACGCGCCGGGCCTGCGCCCGACCTCCGACCGTGTCCGCGAAACCCTGTTCAACTGGCTGTTGCCGGCCTTGCCCGGCGCGCGCGTGCTCGACCTGTTCGCCGGCACCGGCGCGCTCGGGCTGGAAGCGCTGTCGCGCGGCGCCGCCAGCGCGACCCTGGTCGAGCGCGACCCGAGTCTGGCCGCGGCCCTGCGCGCGACCGTGGCGCGCTTGCCCGGCGGAGAGGCCGCGCAGGTGGTCCAGGCCGACGCGCTGGGCTGGCTGGGAGGGCAGGCCGAGGCCGGCTACGACCTGGCCTTCGTCGACCCGCCGTTCGCGGCCGGTTTGTGGGACGCGGTCTGGCCGGCCTTGTTGCCGAAACTGGCAACCGGGGCCTGGCTGTACGTCGAAGCGCCGCTGGGCGTGCCGATCGCGCTGCCGTCGGACTGGCTGCGACACCGCGAAGGCGGCACCAGGGAAGTGAGCTACGCCCTGTATCGGCGGCGCCCGGCGGGCTAGGCAGTCCCGAAAACGAGGCCTGCGCGGCCGCGGTCGCAACGAACCCTGCGAAAGCGCCCGACTGCTACACTTCGTTCCGTCCCGACGGGCGCGTCGCGACGGTAACGGTGCCCCTGCGGCCCGGACCGACGCCCGCCCGCCGCCATCCGCCAGCAGACGCGAACGAACACTCCATGAGCGTGGCCCGTACTCGAATCGCCGTCTATCCCGGCACCTTCGATCCGATCACCAACGGCCACATCGACCTCGTCGACCGCGCCGCTCCGCTGTTCGAACGCCTGATCATCGGCGTGGCCGCCAGCCCGGGTAAGAGTCCGGCGCTGCCGCTGGAACTGCGCGTCGAGCTGGCCCGGCAGGCGGTGTCCCACCACAAGCACATCGAAGTCCGCGGGTTCGACTGCCTGCTCGCGCATTTCGTCGCCGAAGTCGGCGGCGGCGTGCTGCTGCGCGGCCTGCGCGCGGTCTCGGACTTCGAGTACGAGTTCCAGCTGGCGAGCATGAACCGCCACCTGATCCCGGAGGTGGAGACCTTGTTCCTCACCCCGGCCGAGCAGTACGGATTCATTTCCTCGTCGTTGGTACGCGAGATCGCCCGCCTCGGCGGCGACGTCTCCGGATTCGTACCACCGGCGGTAGCCGAAGCGTTGCAGGCCGAATGGCAGCGCAATCAGAAACGATGACTTCCAACACACGGGGATCCCGATGAACACCACCTCCCGCCTGATGCTGATCGCCTGCCTCACGCTGCCCTTCGTGGCCGCGTGCAAGAAGGAAGAAGCGCCGGTCGCCGCCGTGCAGGCTCCGCTGACCGCGCCCAAGGGCACCGACGACAACGAATGGGGCAAGTACCTGACCGACGTGGTCAAGCGCAAGGTCGAAGCCGAAGGCATCGCCGTCAGCCCGTACCTGTACTACCTGCCGGCCGAAAGCAGCCCGGACTTCCAGGGTTTCTACGACCGCCAGGTCGAGAAGGCCAAGCTCGACATCGCGCGCGGCATCACCGAAGGCAACCTGCTGGCCTATGGCTCGCCGGCCTCGGGCAAGATGGCCGACCTGATCGTCGAGGCGTTCCCGGCTCCGACCAAGGACACCCCGCCGATGAAGGGCGTGAAGGTGCTGTTCATCGGCGCTCCGGCCGACAGCGAGCGCGTCAAGGCCGCCGTCGCGCCGTACAACGTCGAATACTCGTTCGTCGAAGTTAAGTAATCGCCCGCGGATGCGGCCGCCGCCCGGCGGTCGCACCCGCCGGTTTACGGACGGTCGGGCGCGGACTGCGTCCCGGCCGTTCCGCCGCCGCCCGCGCGCGGCGACGCGGTCGCCTTACCCGGCCGGCGTCCGGCGTCCGGCTCCCGACGAGCCGGTTCTAAGACGAGCCTGGTTTAAGACGAGCCTGTTTTAAGACGAGCCGTTCTGAAGCGCCCGTTCCGCCCCCATGATGTCCCCATGTCCCTGCGTATCAACGAGCTCTGCGTCAACTGCGACGTCTGCGAACCGGCCTGTCCCAACCAGGCGATCACGCAGGGCGAGAGCATCTATGTGATCGATCCGGCGCGTTGCACCGAATGCGTCGGCCACTACGACGAACCGCAGTGCGTGGTCGTCTGCCCGGTCGAATGCATCGACAACGACCCGGCTCATCCCGAATCCCACGAACAGCTGCTGGCCAAGCTGCAGCGTTTGCAACAGGAGTAAACGATGCGCATGGCGCCCGTAGTGCACGCCGGTCTGCTGTCCCTGGGTTTGCTGTTCGTATCCTCCCCGTCGCATGCGGCGCAGGCGCCGCAAGCCGGCGTCGCGCACCCGCCGGGCGCCGCCATCGCCAGCGCGCACCAGCTGTCGACTGACGCCGGCCTGGAAGCGATTCGCCAGGGCGGCAACGCCTTCGATGCCGCGGTCGCGGTGTCCTCGACGTTGTCGGTGGTCGAGCCGATCAGCTCCGGTATCGGCGGCGGCGGCTTCTTTCTGCTGCACGACGCCAAGACCGGTCGCGATGTGTTCGTCGACGCGCGCGAGACCGCGCCGGCCGCGGCGACTCCGGCCGCGTACCTGGACAAGAACGGCGAACTCGATCGCGACCGCGCCACCAACGGTCCGTGGTCGGCCGGTATCCCCGGTCTGCCGGCGGCGCTGGTGCACCTGGCCGAGCGCTACGGCAAGCTGCCGCTGAAGACTTCGCTGGCGCCGGCGATCCGGATCGCGCGCGAAGGTTTCCCGATCTACCCGCGCCTGGAAAAGGGCTACGCCAGCCGGCGCGAAGTGATGGAGCGCTACGCCGGCACGCGCGCGGTGTTCCTGGCCGACGGCAGCCCGCCCAAGGCCGGCGAAATCCTCAAGCAGCCCGAGCTCGCGCATACGCTGGAGCTGCTGGCGGCCAAGGGCTACGACGGTTTCTACCGCGGCGAAGTCGCCAAGAAGCTGCTGGCCGCGGTCAAGCACGAAGGCGGCCAGTGGCGCGCCGACGAGCTGTCCGGCTACCAGGTGCGCGAACGCGAACCGCTGCGCCTGAAGTACCGCGGCTGGAACATCGTCACCGCGCCGCCGCCGTCCTCGGGCGGTGTGGCCCTGGCCGAAATCCTGCAGACGATCTCGGGCTGGGACCTGTCCAAGCTCGACGACGCCCACCGCGTCCACATCGTGGTTGAGGCGATGCGTCGCGCCTACCGCGACCGCACGCTCTACCTCGGCGATCCCGATTTCGTGAAGATGCCGCTGGCGCGCCTGACCAGCGCCGACTACGCGGCCGGTCTGCGCGCCACCATCCATCCGGACAAAGCGACGCCCAGCGACCTGCTGTCGGGCCAGGCGGCGCCGCTGGAAGACGACGAGACCACCCACTTCTCGATCATCGACGCCGATGGCAACCGCGTCGCCGCGACCCAGACCGTCAACCTGCTGTACGGCTCGGGCATGGTCGCGCCGGGCACCGGCGTGCTGCTCAACAATGAAATGGACGATTTCGCGCTGCGTCCGGGCACGCCCAACGCCTTCGGCGTGATGGGCTACTCGGCCAATGCGCCGGAGCCGGGCAAGCGCATGCTCAGCTCGATGACGCCCAGTTTCCTGGAGTCGAAAGACAAGGTGATCGCGGTCGGCGCGCCCGGCGGCAGCCGCATCATCACCCAGGTGTTGCTGGCGATCCTGGGCTACGACGCCGGCCTGGCGCCGCAGCAGGTCGCGGCATTGCCGCGCTACCACCACCAGTGGATGCCCGACGCGATCTCGGCCGAGGCCGGAGCGCTCGACGCGGCCACGGTCGCCGCGTTGCAGGCGATGGGCCACAAGGTCAACGCCGGCGAAGGCAACTGGGGCAACCTGCAGACGGTGATGTGGGACAAGACCGCCGGCACGCTGTCCGGCGGCACCGACCCGCGCAATCCGGTCGGCAAGGCCGCGGTGCTGCCTCAGCCCTGAACCTGGGCGCGATCCGATGCGCGCGGCGCTAGAGCCGTCGCGCGCAGTGCAGTAGATTGCGCTTTCGACACAACGACGCGACAAACAGGGGCGGGGCCGACAGTGACGGATCAACAGGACAAGCCCTGGTACACCCGCGTGCCTGCGATCTCGGTCGCGTTGCTCGCGTTCCTGGTCGGCCTGACCACCCTGGTCAACAACGTCCGCGATTGGCTCAGCGACGACGCGCCGGCGACGGCTGCAGTTCCGGCCAACGCTCCGGGCAAACCGGCCGCCGCGCCGGCGACTTCGCAGCAGGCGCCGCGCAAGACCGCGGTACTGCTGACCCTGAAGCAGATCGAAGTGATCGACGACGGCACCAGCGGCAGCACCGCGTGGTCGTTCGAGATCGAAGGCGGCGGCGAGGAACTGTTCTCGCTGGCCTCGCGCGACTACGTCGATACCGGTGCCGACGCGATCGCGCGTCCGCGCGCCAGCGATCCTTCGATCGCGCGCGTGGTGCTGGTGCCGGGCCAGGAAATGACGATCAAGATCACCGGCCGCAGCTCGGGCCTGATCAGCCGCACCGTCGCCACCGGCAGCGCCAAGTTGCGCGCCGACGGTTCCCTGGCGCCGATCCGGGTCACCGCCGACGGCGGCAAGTCGGGCGAGTTCGTGTTCCAGTTCGCGACCGCGGCGACGCCGCAGGATTAGCCGGCCGTGCCGTAGTGGGCGGCGGGTAGGGCGGTAGAGCGACGATCGCGCCCTGTTTCTTCGTTTTCGGGTTCGATCGCGACTTACGTCGCCCCCGGCTTTGGCGCTGGCGACCGGATCATTCTTGCCGTCGGGACGCGTGTCGCGCATCGTTCGTTTGCGCAGCCAGCGCTATCGCGGCACTAACGCCTGCGGAGTTACCCTATGCCTGCGACGCGTCGATGTGCGCGACGTGCCTGCGCGATGCGCTTGCGAGCGCCCGCCAGCGCCCGCATCTGTCACTCGCTCCCACAGATTCCCTCGGATGGCCGCGATGAAACTTTGGTCCCTATTGGGTAACAGCCAGAAGCTCGACGGCGGCGCCATGTTCGGCAACGCGCCGCGCGCGATGTGGGCGAAGTGGTCGCCGCCGGACGAACACAACCGCATCGACCTGGCTTGCCGCGCCTTGCTCGCCAGTCCGCTGGCCGGCAAGACCGTGCTGTTCGAAGCCGGTATCGGTGCCTTCTTCGAACCCAAGCTGCGCGAACGCTACGGCGTGGTCGAGGAACGCCACGTGCTGCTGGAGTCGCTCGCCGAAGCCGGTTTCGCGCCCGAGGACGTCGACGTGGTGGTGCTGTCGCATCTGCATTTCGATCACGCCGGCGGTTTGCTCGCGCCCTGGGCCGAAGGTCAGGCACCGCGGCTGCTGTTCCCGAACGCGAGCTATCTGGTCGGGCGCGCGCATTACGAGCGCGCGCGCCAGCCGCATGCGCGCGACCGCGCGAGTTTCATCCCGGAACTGCCGGAACTGCTCGAAGCCACCGGCCGGTTGGAGCTGGTCGACGGCGAACATTCCAAGACCCTGGGCGAGAGCGTGCGTTTCCACTACAGCGACGGCCACACGCCGGGGCTGATGCTGGCCGAGATCGTCGGCCCGGAAACCGTCGACGGCCGCCCGCACGGCGGCGTGGTGTTCTGCGCCGACCTGATCCCGGGCCGGCCCTGGGTCCACGTGCCCATCACCATGGGCTACGACCGCAACGCCGAGTTGCTGATCGACGAGAAGAAGTCCTTCCTCGCCGACAAGCTGGAGCGCAACGTGCATCTGTTCTTCACCCACGACCCGGGCTGCGCGCTGGCCCAGGTGGTGCGCGACGACAAGGGCAAGTTCGGCACCGCCCACGAGGTCCCGGCCCTGCACGCGCGGGCCCTGACTGCATGAGATCGGCGCGGGCGGCGCTGCTGCTGCCGATCGTCTGCTTCCTGGCCACAGCCGCGGCGCAGGCGCCCGTGCCGCCGACCGCGGCCCCGGTCGTTGCGGCCGAACCGGTCGGCGAGCCGCGCACCGCGAGCGTGCTGCGCGACCGGGAATTCGGCATCGCCAGCCGTCAGTTCGGCCTCGACCGTCGGGTCGAGATGTACCAGTGGCGCGCCACCCCGACCGGTTACGAGCGGGTCTGGAACGCGGCGCGGATCGATTCGCAGGGCTATGCGCCCGGCCACGAGAATCCGCCGACGCTGCCGCTGGAGAATCGGCGCTGGTGGTCGGAATCGGCGAGCCTGGACGGGCGCCCGATCGAAGCCGCCGTGCTGCATGCGCTGGGCGAGTGGCGAGTGTTCCGGCCCAACTTCTCGCGTCTGCCGGCCAATCTGGCGGCGACCTTCCAGCCCGAAGGCGATGGCCTGGGCAGCGCCGAGAATCCGCTGGATCCGCAGATCGGCGATCTGCGCGTGAGCTGGCGCGAACTGCGTTTGCCGCCGCTGGAAGGCAAGGTCGAACTGGTCGAGGGTCGCTGGCGGATGTCGCCGGCGGTGGCGGCGGCGGCCTTGAACGCGGCGCCAGTGCCGGCGCCCGTGGCCGCGCCGGAAGCCGAAAGCGCGCACCGGTTGTGGCCGTGGTTCGGCGGTGGCGCCTTGATCGTCA
Organism: uncultured Lysobacter sp.; assembly: GCA_946480055.1. The sequence continues at coordinate 7,734 of CAMLID010000109.1, forward strand.
CCATCGCCTGGGTCGCGCGCCGTCGGCGCCAGGCCAAGGCCCGCGCCGCCGCGGAATCGGGCGACGCCGCATCGGGGTAGGAGCGGCGTAAGCCACGACCGAGAAACTCAGGCGCCGCGCCGGCGCGCTATCCGTCGCCGGAGTGAAATCGATGCGTGTTCGATGCAGGCGCGGTAGTCTCCTTGGCGCGGTCGCGGCTTGCGCCGCTCCTACCCCAGAGAGAGTGCGACGTTGCGGCTCAGGTCTCGTGCTTGGTGCCGAAGATCTTGTCGCCGGCGTCGCCCAGGCCCGGCAGGATGTAGCCGACCTCGTTGAGGCGCTCGTCGACCGAGGCGGTGTAGACCTCGACGTCCGGGTGCTTGGCTTCCAGCGCGCGCAGGCCTTCCGGCGCGGCGACCAGGAACAGGCCCTTGATGCGCTTGCAACCGGCGGCCTTGAGCATGTCCACCGTTGCGATCAGGGTGCCGCCGGTGGCCAGCATCGGGTCCAGGATCAGCGCGGTGCGCTCGTCCATGCGGCCGGTGAGTTTTTCGTAGTAGCCGACCGGCTGCAGGGTGCGCTCGTCGCGCTGCAGGCCGACCACGCCGACCTTGGCCGAGGGGATCAGCTCCAGCACGCCGGTCAGCATGCCCAGGCCGGCGCGCAGGATCGGCACCAGGGTGACCTTGGCGCCCTTGATGCGGCGGATGGTGACCGGGCCGGCCCAGCCCTGGATCGTCGCTTCCTCGGTTTCCAGATCGGCGGTGGCTTCGTAGGTGAGCAGGGTCGCGACCTCGGATGCGAGCTCGCGGAATTCCTTGGTGCTGTTGCCGGCGCGGCGCATCAGGCCGAGCTTGTGCTGGACCAGCGGATGACGGACTTCGACGATCTTCATGGGCGGCCTCGGGCGGGGCGGGCAGTATCTGCCGCAAAGGATTGATGGTTGTGACGCGGGGCGCAAGCGCGTTGGCGGTTGCCGACGCTCCGCGATTGCCGGCCGCGAACGGGGGGCGCGGCACATCGGGATGCCTGCGCGCGAACTCAATCGGCGCAGGCGTAGAGGTTGTCGGCGTCGGCGAGCGCGCCTTCCACGAACCGTTGCAGCGCATGCACCTGCGTCGGATCGGCGCAGCGGACGGCCGCACGCGCCAGTTCCGCATGCAGGTCGCGCAGTTCGCCGAGCAGGAACGTGGTGTCGGCGTAGTAGTCGCGCATCTTGTGCAACAAGGGATAGTCGGCGCGCGGTTGCGCGGCGGCCAGCAGTTGCGCGTGCAGGGATTCGTCGAGGGCGAAGCTGCGATGCGAGTAGGGCGCGTCGCGGTCGTGCCGAGCCTGGATCAGATCGAGCGCCATGGGCAGGGCGGTTGTTCGCGGCGGACCGCGGCGTCGCCGCCGCGGCCGCTGCGCGCGTGCCGGTTCAGGCCGTGCGCACGTATTGGATCTCGACGCCGTCGCTGTCGCCGATGGCCGCGCGCAGCACGGTGATCAGCGAGCCGGCGTTGAGATGATCGATCTCGATCATGTCGACGGTGGCGTGGTCGATCCAGTAGTTCTGGTCCTGGCTGTTCTCTTCTTCCAGCGCAGCGACCAGGATCTGCAGCTCTTCCTCGCTGATCTCGCCGATGTCGGCGCCGGTGTCTTTGTTCGACAGGCGAATCATTCCGTGACTTCCTTGGAGCAGTAGTGAGGAGAGAGAAGTGCGCAGCGAGCGGTAGCGAGCAGCGGTTCGCGCTCGCTACCGCAGCTTCGCTTCAGGCTTTCAGGCCGCGGCGGCCTGCTGCGCGCGCGGGCCTTCCTTGAGCGCGCGGCCGACCATCGACACCAGCAGGTCGATCTCTTCGCTGCTGATGGTGAAGTTGGGGGTGAAGCGCAGCGAGTTGACGCCGCCGTGGATCACGCCGATGCCGCGCTCGCGCA
>CAMLID010000110.1 GCA_946480055.1 uncultured Lysobacter sp.
GCGCGGTCGAAGCGCTGAACGAAGCGCGCGTGCAGCGCCTGATCCTGGTGCGCCCCGCGGTCGAGGCCGGCGAGAAGCTCGGTTTTCTGCCCGGCGACCTGAGCCAGAAAGTCGACCCCTACCTGCGCCCGCTCTACGACGCGCTCTACGAGATGCTGGGCGTGGAGAAGGTGGTCAAGCTGCTGGAAAAGAATGTGATCGAGATCGCGCCGCTGGCCTATATGCGCGGACGCACGCTTAACGATGCCTATGTGATCCTCGACGAGGCGCAGAACACCACGATCGAGCAGATGAAAATGTTCCTGACCCGCATCGGTTACGGCAGCACCGCCGTCGTCACCGGCGATCTCACTCAGGTCGATCTGCCCAAGCACGTGAAGTCGGGGCTGAAGGACGCGTTGGACGTATTGCGCAACGTCAACGGCATCAGCTTCACTTTCTTCGAGGCGCGCGACGTGGTCCGGCATCCGCTGGTGTCGCGCATCGTCAGCGCCTATGACGCGCGCGACGCCCAGGACGTCCAGACCGGACCGTCCGCCTGAGCCACCCCAACTCCATTTCGACACTACGATGACCAAAGGTCCCGTCCGTCTCGATGTCGCGATCAACTACGCGGTCCCGCGCACCGGCATTCCAGCCGCGGTGAGCTTCCGCAAGTGGGTCGCGGCTGCGCTCGACAGCCGCATCCGCGAAGCCGACCTGGCGATCCGCATCGTCGGCAACAAGGAAGGCCGCGCCCTCAACCGTCACTACCGCGGCCGCGATTACGCGACCAACGTGCTCAGTTTTCCGGCCGAAGTGCCCGAGGGCCTGCCCAAGGGCGTCAAGTTCCCGCTGCTGGGCGACTTGGTGATCTGCGCCCCCGTGGTCGCACGCGAGGCACGCGAACAGAAGAAGCCGCTGGTCGCGCACTACGCTCACCTCACCGTCCACGGCGCCCTGCATCTGCTGGGCTGGGATCACGAGGACGAACGCGAAGCCGAGTGCATGGAACAGTTGGAGCGCGAAATCCTGGCCGGGCTCGGCATCGCCGATCCGTACCTGGAAGACTGAGCGCTGAAGCCGACCCGGTCGGCGTGGGTCCGATCGCCCCCTGAGTGGGGCGAGCCGAACCGACTCCGCGCTGTTCGGCCGGAGTCGTAAGCCGGCGCCCTATTCCGCCTGCGCCAGCCGCACTCACCTGGCTGTGGTTCAACTCGCACACCCCGGCCCCAATCGTCTTCAGATCGGCGACCACGAGCCGTGTCGGTTCGTCGGCACCAGGAACTCTCCACGACTACGCCAGCACCGCCTGCGGAGGGTGGACCCGGGCCAAAGGCACGGCGGCGAGCCTTCCAGCCGCGCCCCGCCCCGATCCGCGCACCCGCCGCAGGCGCCTGCCAGGAATCACAGACAGTCGATCAGCCCGTCGTAGAGCGTGCGCTGCGTCCCCGGTAGCCGCGCGCGCATCGGGCTATCAGCTGCGAGCGCGCCCAGCAAGGCTTCCATCGTCGTCCGCGGCGCCAGCGGCGCACGGCAGCGCCAGTGCTGGAACTGGACATTTACCCGGCCGGTCGCCGGGTCGACCTCCTCGTTGCTGGCGGCGAACAGCCACAGGCACTGGCCGATGCGGCCGCTGGAGCGCTCCACAGAGCAGCGGAAGCTCAGCGGCTGGATGTTGCTGTAATCGCCCTCGCAGAAGGTGTCGCCGCAGATATCGTCGAAGTCGCGGCGCAGATGATGAAACAGGTTGTACCAGGCCTCGAACTCAGCGTCGCTGCGCAGGTAGCTGCCGGCTTCGATGTAGTCGCGCGCCGGCTGGACGGTCGCGGATGCGGGCGGCGTCGCAAGCAAGTACAGGGCCGCTACACCCGCCATCAAGACCCTACGAAAATCATAATGATGCATGTGCGCTCCTCCTTGAGTGATGAGATCGCCGAGGCGAACCGCCGGTCGGCATGCACAGACTGCGACCAGGGCGATAGCGGATCCATCAGGCAGCTTCCCATTCGGATGTAGGAAATCGCCGCATGCGTTTTGCGTGTCTGACAAGCAGCTATCGACACATCTACGTTGTCGCGTAGTTCCCCGACACACCATCGGGGAGATTCCCTACTGCCCCGTCTCGAAACGCGGCCGACACTGAGTCACCACCGCAAAGGACGGCCCTATGAACCGCATGCAAGGAATCACTCTGCTCGAAATGCTGATAGCACTCGTGATCGCCGCCCTCCTGGCCGGCATCGCGATACCGACCGCGGCGAACGCCATGGCCAAGGCGCGCATCTCCGGCGTCGCGATGGCGATGACCGACAGCTTCCTGACTTCGGCGCGCGTGGCCGTGTCCACCGGCAGCGCCGTCATCATCTGTCCGGCGCCGCGCGGTGCCGGTTGCGACGACAGCGTGGAATGGAGCCGCGGCTGGATGGTCTATGCCGATGTCGACGGCAACCGCCGCTACGATCCGCACGACCCCGTGATCCAGCGCGCCGAAGCGCTCGCCGGCGGGCTGCGCATGTACAGCACGCAGGGGCGCCGACGGGTGGTGTTCCAGTCCGACGGCGGCAACGAGGGCAGCAATGTCAGCTTCACCTTGTGCGCGGACAGCGGCGAGCAGGTCGGTTCGCTGGTGCTGTCCAACGCCGGCCGTTTCCGCCTCGCACAACCGACCGGTCGCCAGCGCCAGAGGTGCGAGGGCGGCTGAGAGGCGATGAATTGCAGGAGGACGTCGGACCCGTGTCCGCCAGATGACGGCCGGCACAGCGGCCGCCGTCCACAGCCGGCCGTCGGTCCGAAACCGCCGCCCGGCGCTGTCTGCGGCCCCTGACCGGTGCCCGCCCTGGCACCCGGGCAAACCATCCGGGTTAGACTGGAGGCCTCGCCCTTCCCCCGATGGGCATAGTGCAAGCATCGAATGTCCGAGGACGACAGTAGTCACACCGAGCAGCCCGAGAAGCGGCGCTCTTGGCTGGAACGGATCAGCTCGGCGCTGTCCGGTGAGCCCACGACCCGAGAAGACCTGGTCGAATTGCTGCGCGACGCGCAGGCCGACGGGCTGATCGCCGCCGACACCTTGCGGATGATGGAAGGCGCGATCGCCGTGTCCGACCTGACCGTGGGCGACGTGATGATTCCGCGTTCGCAGATGGTCGTGCTGCCGGCCGACGCCAAGTTCCTGGACCTGATGAAGCTGGTGGTCGAATCCGGCCATTCGCGTTTCCCGGTCCACGGCGAAGACAAGGACGAGATCCTCGGCGTGCTGCTGGCCAAGGACCTGCTGCGCGGCGTGGTCGCCGACAACGGCCCGGGCAGCATCCATGAGTTGCTGCGTCCGGCGGTGCTGATCCCCGAATCCAAGCGTTTGGACGTGCTGCTGCGCGAGTTCCGCCAGTCGCGCAACCACATGGCGATCGTGATCGACGAGTACGGCGGCGTCGCCGGCCTGGTCACCATCGAGGACGTGCTCGAGCAGATCGTCGGCGAGATCGACGACGAGCACGACGACGCCGAAGACCCGAACGCCTTGATCGCGGCTCAGGCCGACGGCCAGTACGTGGTCGATGCACTGACCCCGATCGCCGATTTCAACGAGCGCTTCGGCGCCGATTTCGACGACGACGAGTACGACACCATCGGCGGCCTGGTCACCGCTGCGATCGGGCATCTGCCCGAGGCCGGCGAGGAACTCACTCTGGGCCGCTTCGTGTTCCGGGTCGCCAGCGCCGACGCGCGCCGCGTCCATGCCTTCCACGTCGGCGTGCTGGGCAACGACTGACCGGGGCCTGCCCAGGTGCGCGCCCCCGAGCGCGCGCCCGTACCCCCTCGGCGACGACTGCACGCGACGACGCCCACCCGCACCGGAAGTAGTGTGTACGCCGCTTAGAATGCTCCGACCCGTCGACCGGCCACCTGCCTTGAACCCAATTCGCCGCGCCCTGCCCCGTCTGTTCGCCATCGCCGCAATGTGGCTGAGCGCGACCGCCGCCTTGGCCGCGCCGCCGTCGCAAGCCACGCCAGCGCGGGACTCGGTACCGGCGACCCAGGCGCCGGCCGCAGCGGCACCGTCGCAGTCCCCATCGGTCCCGCGCATCGGCATGGCGACCATGCAGCCGGGCGAGATCTTCTGGGAGCGCTTCGGCCACGATTCGATCGTGGTGCTCGACCCCGACACCGGTGCCGCGACTTCATATAACTTCGGCTTCTTCGACCCGGAAGCCCCCGACTTCATCGCCCGCTTCGTGCGCAACGACATGCGTTACCGCCTGGCCGCGCTGCCGCTGGAACAGGACTTGGCGCTGTACCGCGAGGAAGGCCGTGGCGTTTCGGTGCAGTGGCTGGACCTGGACGACGACCAGGCGCGCGCGCTCGCCGCTTCCCTGGCCGAGAACGCCAAGCCCGAGAACGCCTACTACCGCTACCAGTATTTCGACGACAACTGCGCCACCCGCGTGCGCGATGCCGTAGATCGCGCGCTGGGCGGCGCACTGCGCCGGCAGATAGAGAGCCGCTCGCACGGCAGCACCTTCCGCAGCGAAGCGGTGCGGCTGGCCTCGCCGGCGCCGTGGATGTGGCTGGGCTTCGACATCGGCCTGGGACCGTCGGCCGACCGTCCGCTGCCGGTGTGGAACGAGTCCTACGTGCCGATGCGCCTGGCCGCGGCCCTGCGCGGTGTCAAGAACACCCAGGGCCGGCCGCTGGTCCTGGCCGAGCAGGAGATCCTGCCGCATCGGATCGCGCCCGAGCCCGCCGATGCGCCGATCGTCTGGACCCCGTGGGCGCTGTCGGGCGTCGTCATCGGCCTGGGCCTGGCCTGGCTGGGCCGACGCCGTCCGCGCCTGCTGGCCGCGATCGCGCTGCCGTTCTGGACCCTGTGCGGCATTCTGGCTGCGCTGATGCTGTTCATCTGGTTCGGCACTCAGCACACCTACGGCTGGGCCAACCAGAATCTGCTGCTGTTCAATCCGCTGTGCTGGCTGCTCTGGCTGGGCGGCTGGCGCGTCCTGCGCGGGCGCGAAGCCGGGCCATGGTTCGGCCGCATCCTGGCGGCGGTCGCGGCCTGCGCGGTGCTGGCGCTGTTCGCGCACTGGCTGCCGATGCAGCCGCAGCGCAACGTGCACTGGATCAGCCTGCTGCTGCCGCTGCACCTGGGCCTGCTGCTGGGCCTGCGCAAGCGTTGAGCGCGCGCGGCTTGCCGGCAACGCCGCGCACGGGCACGATGCGCGGCATGAAGGATCCCAACCTGCCCCAGTGCGTGATCAATTGCGCGGCCTACAGCCGCGAAGGCGTGCGGCGCGACATCAGCCTCGACCAGATCAGCGACGTGCTCGCGGTCGACGACGGCAGTTTCGTCTGGGTCGGCCTGTACGAGCCGGACGAGGGCATCCTGGAGAAGCTGCAGGAAGAGTTCTGCCTGCACGACCTGGCCATCGAGGACGCGCACAACGCGCACCAGCGGCCCAAGATCGAAAGCTACGGCAACTCGTTGTTCATCGTGGTACACACCGCGCAGACCGTCGACAGCCATATCCGTTTCGGCGAGACCCACCTGTTCGTCGGCCCACGCTACCTGGTCACGGTGCGCCATGGCGCGTCCAGCAGCTACGCCGCCGCGCGCATGCGCCTGGAGCGCGAATCCGAGGAACTGCGCCACGGCCCGGCCTCGGCGCTGTATGTGGTGCTGGACATGGTGGTCGACAACTTCACCCCGATCGTCGACGAGTTCAGCCAAGAACTTAACGAGCTCGAGAAAGACGTCTTCGCCGAGGACTTCCGCAAGGGCACGGTCGAGAAGCTCTACGACCTCAAGCGCGAGCTCACCCGCTTGCGCATGGCGGTGTCGCCGCTGCAGGACATCCTCGGCCAGCTCGCGCGCTCGCGCAGCGCGCTGATCGACGAGGAGAGCCAGCTCTACTTCCGCGACGTGCTCGATCACGCCGTGCGCATCAACGAAACCACCGATACCCTGCGCGAGATGCTAACCGCTGCGATGAGCGTGAACCTGTCGCTGGTCACCATCCGCCAGGGCGAAGTGGTCAAGCGCCTGGCCGGTTGGGCCGCGCTGCTGGCTGCGCCGACGCTGATCGCGAGCTGGTACGGCATGAACTTCACCCACATGCCGGAACTCGCGGGCGAGCACAGCTATTGGGTCGTGATCGGCGTGACCCTGGTGGTCTGTGTCGTGCTGTTCGGTTTTCTGCGCCGGGCGAAGTGGCTGTAGCGCCGACTCTCCGACCGCGTTGTAACCGCACGCGCCCTCCTTCGCCCTAACCGCAACGCCCGCTTTGGGGTAGGAGCGGCGTAAGCCGCGACCGCACAGCTTCGGCCACGACGCGGTCGCGGCTTACGCCGCTCCTACCCCACAGCCCACGGGCGATGCCACGCAACGCGCCGATGAATAGCGGACCGCGGCCCCCTTAGACCAAAGTACTAGCTCCGATGCCGCACTGCGCATTGACCCGCGTGGACGCAGGGGCGACGCTGCCTGAGTCCATTCGGAGGGTCGTCATGAAAGGTCTGTCCTGGCTCGGCTGGGGGCTAATGGCGGTGCTGGCGGCGTTCTGCCTCGGTACCGTGGCCCTGAACCGCGGCGAATCCATCAGCGCGATGTGGCTGGTGGTCGCGGCGGTTTCCACGTTCACCATCGCTTACCGCTTCTACGGCCGCTACATCGCCCAGCGCGCGCTGATGGTCGATCCTTCGCGCGCGACCCCGGCCTGGCGCCGCAACGACGGTCTGGACTATGTGCCGACCGAGAAGAGCGTGGTGTTCGGCCACCACTTCGCGGCGATCGCAGGCGCCGGCCCGCTGGTCGGCCCGGTGCTGGCCGCGCAGATGGGCTACCTGCCCGGCACGCTGTGGATCCTGTTCGGCGTGGTCCTGGCCGGCGCGGTCCAGGACATGCTGGTGCTGTTCTTCTCCACCCGCCGCGACGGCCGCTCGCTGGGCGAGATGATCCGCGCCGAGATGGGCCCCGCGGCCGGCGTGATCTCGATGATCGGCATCCTGATGATCATGGTGATCCTGCTCGCGGTGCTGGCGCTGGTGGTGGTCAAGGCCCTGGCGGAAAGCCCCTGGGGCACCTTCACCGTCGCCATGACCATCCCGATCGCGATCCTGATGGGCGTGTATCTGCGCTACTTCCGCCCGGGCCGCATCCTCGAGGTCTCGGTGATCGGCTTCGCCCTGCTGCTGCTCGCGATCTGGCTCGGCGGCAAGGTCGCCGCGGATCCGACCTGGGGCGAGATCTTCCACCTCAAGGGCACGACCCTGGCCTGGCTGATGATCGGCTACGGCTTCATCGCCTCGGTGCTGCCGGTGTGGTTCCTGCTGGCGCCGCGCGATTACCTGTCGACCTTCCTCAAGATCGGCACCGTGCTGGTGCTGGCGCTGGCCATCGTGATCGCGGCGCCGCAGTTGCAGATGCCGGCGGTGACCCAGTTCGTCGACGGCACCGGCCCGGTGTTCTCGGGCAAGCTGTTCCCGTTCCTGTTCATCACCATCGCCTGCGGCGCGGTCTCGGGCTTCCACTCGCTGATCTCCTCGGGCACCACGCCCAAGATGATCTCCAGCGAAGGCGACATCCGCCTGGTCGGCTACGGCGGCATGCTGATGGAAGCCTTCGTCGCGATCATGGCCCTGATCGCCGCCTGCGTGCTGCAGCCGGGCGTGTACTTCGCGATGAACGCGCCAGGCGCGCTGATCGGCACCACCGCCGAATCGGCCGCCCTCGCGATCTCCAACTGGGGTTTCGTGATCACCCCCGACGTGCTGACCGCGACCGCGAAGGAGATCGGCGAAACCACGATCCTCTCGCGCACCGGCGGCGCGCCGACCCTGGCGGTGGGCATGGCCCAGATCCTGCACGGGCTGATACCGGGCGAAGGCATGATGGCGTTCTGGTACCACTACGCGATCCTGTTCGAAGCGCTGTTCATCCTGACCACGATCGACGCCGGCACCCGCGTGGCGCGCTTCATGATCCAGGAGTTGGTCGGCCTGGCCTATACGCCGTTCCAACGCACCGACAGCTGGGTCGCCAACATCGCCAGCACTCTGCTCGCGGTCTCGATGTGGGGCTACTTCCTGTACCAGGGCGTGGTCGATCCGCTCGGCGGCATCAACACGCTGTGGCCGCTGTTCGGCATCGCCAACCAGATGCTCGCCGGCCTGGCGCTGGTGTTCTGCTGCGTGGTCATGGTCAAGATGAAGCGCGAGAAGTATTTGTGGATCCCGCTGATCCCGACCGTGTGGCTGCTGATCTGCACCCTGACCGCGGGCTGGCAGAAGCTGTTCGATCCCAACCCGAAGATCGGCTTCATCGCCAACGCACGCAAGTTCGCCGACGCCGCCGCGCGCGGCGAGGTACTGGCGCCGGCGAAATCGGTCGAGGAGATGCAGCGGGTGGTGTTCAACAACTACCTCGACGCCGGCCTGACCGCGCTGTTCGTGGCGGTGGTGGTCGCGACGGTGTTCTTCGGTCTGCGTGCCGCGTTCGCGGCGCGTCGCAACGCCGCGGCCACGGCGAAGGAGAGCGATTATGTCGCGCTCGAATCGCTGGCTCGCTGACGCCGGCTTGTTGATCTGGTCGCTGCTGTTGCGCTGGTGGCGCACGGCAGCGCAGACCGCGCGTCTGGCGATCGGGATACCGGACTACGACTACTACGTCGAGCACATGCGCCGCGCCCATCCCGGACTGGAGCCGATGTCGCGCGACGCCTTCTTCCACGAACGGATGTTGGCGCGGTACGGGAAAGGCCGGTCGCGCTGCTGTTGAAGACATCGCTTCGCCACAAGAAAAGGCCGCCCGAGGGCGGCCTTTTCTTTGGAATCTGGTCGGCTCGTAGGATGCGGTGACAACCGCATCATCGCCATCCCCGAACCGGCAGCGGGCGATGCGATGCGCCTTCGGCTTACCGCATCCTACGTTGCGACCCGTTTCATAGATCGCGCGGTTGTGCCGTGCCGCATACCGCCGCCCCAGCCCTCTCCCGCATCGCGGGAGAGGGAGCCAGGCATCACTGGCCGATGTGCTGCTTCAACCAGCCGTTGACCGTGTCGTGCCAGAGCACGCTGTTCTGCGGCTTCAGCACCCAATGGTTCTCGTCCGGGAAGTACAGGAACTTGGACTCGATGCCCCGGCGCTGCAGCGCGGTGAATGCGCCCAGACCCTGCTCGACCGGGATGCGGAAATCGAGCTGGCCGTGCACCACCAGCATCGGCACGCGCCATTTGTCGACGTGGTTGACCGGGTTGAAACGCTCGTAGTTCTTCGGCACCGCGTACGGCGTGCCGCCCTGCTCCCACTCGGTGAACCACAGCTCTTCGGTGGCGTAGCCCATCATGCGCTGGTCGAACACGCCGTCGTGGTTGACCAGGCACTTCCACGGCTGGTTCCAGTTGCCGGCGATCCAGTTGACCATGAAGCCGCCGTAG
>CAMLID010000111.1 GCA_946480055.1 uncultured Lysobacter sp.
TTCGACCAGGGCGGCCTGCTGACCGAGAAGATCGTCAAGACCCCGCACTGCGTGCTGCTGCTGGACGAGGTCGAGAAGGCGCATCCGGACATCTTCAACATCCTGTTGCAGGTCATGGACCGCGGCACCCTGACCGATACCAACGGTCGCGAGGCCAACTTCAAGAACGTGATCCTGGTGATGACCACCAACGCCGGCGCGGCGCAGGCGGCGCGGCGCACGATCGGCTTCACCCAGCAGGACCATTCGACCGACGCCATGGAAGTGATCCGGCGCAGCTTTACCCCGGAATTCCGCAACCGCCTCGACGCGGTGGTGCAGTTCCAGGCGCTGGGCTTCGATCACATCCTGCGCGTGGTCGACAAGTTCCTGATCGAACTGGAAGCGCAGTTGCACGAGAAGAACGTCACCCTGAGCGCGACCCCGACCGCGCGCGACTGGCTGGCCCAGCACGGCTTCGATCCGCTGATGGGCGCACGCCCGATGGCGCGAGTGATCCAGGACAAGATCAAGCGCCCGCTCGCCGACGAGCTGCTGTTCGGCAAGCTGATCGGCGGCGGTCGCGTCAGCATCGACGTCAAGGACGACGAGCTGGTGGTCGAGTCTCAGGCCGAGCCGGAGAAGCTGTTGCCGGTGACGGTGTGATCCAGGCGCGCCGCCTGGGCGGCGCGCTCGTCGATAAACGAAAACAGGCGGCCGAGTGGCCGCCTGTTTTCGTTTGTGCGCGGGTTTCTCGCGCATGTCCGTACCAGCCTGGCTCGGACAGCACGTAACCCGGACGGTCTCGCGACCGTCGTACCCGCGGTTCCCGATTCTGCCCGGCTGCGATCAGCGACGCTTGGTGTAGCGCGCGTAGTCGCTGGCGTCGATGCGTTCGACCGCGTTGATCTTGCAGTTGGCGTTGTTGGTCTTGACCCGGGTGCCCGTGGGGCAGATCCGGCCGCCCTGGCCATCGGCGGACAGTTCGAAGCGGGTCGCCAGCGGCAGGCCGTCGCAGGAGCTGCCGACGCTGAGGCGGTAATAGGCGTCGCCGTCGGCGACCAATACGTACTGAGTGCCGAAGCGCGACACCTGTTGCGAGCCGCTGAGGTCCACGCAGTCCTGGATCGCGTCGCCGGCGAGGGCCGGCGCGCTCGTCGCGCACAGGCCGAGCGCGATGAGCAGGGAAAGTCGGTGGGTATGACGCATGGCACAACTCCTTGTTGGGGATCGGGTGGTTATCAACGTAACGATGTGCGGTGTGCGACGAATCTGGAGGAAGTCGCCATGACCTCCGGCACCGTGCGCGCTTGCAGGGCGCATGCTGCGCCGGCCGTTGCGCGGCGCAAGCCGTCTTGCGACGGGCCGGGTTGCGACGGGTGCGAATCGGAACAGACGCCGACGAATCGGCAGCGGCCGGCCGCCGTCGCAAGGCGAATGCGTGGCGCCTGCGCTGGCCCGGTACTGCGCAGGCGAGCGCGTGCGCGCGGCGCGCAGGCGACCGAACCGCTCGTCATCGCTGGCGAGCGGCGCGGCCGGTGGTGTTGGTGGTCCGGCATGCATGCCTAGATGCCCGGGCATGCGATTTGGTTGCAGCATCGGTCGGCGGCGCCGGAGTCGCTGTGCCAGGCCGGAGCGCGGCCCGTCGCGAAAACGAAAAAAGCGGCCATCGGCCGCTTTCTTTGCTCGCTTACCGCGCTATCGCGGTTACTTCATGCGATAGGTGATGCGTCCCTTGGTCAGGTCGTAAGGCGTCATTTCGACCTTGACCTTGTCGCCGGTCAGGATGCGGATGTAGTTCTTGCGCATCCGTCCCGAGATATGGGCGATGATCTCGTGCCCGTTTTCGAGGCGCACGCGGAACATGGTGTTCGGAAGGGTTTCCGCCACCGTGCCCTCGAATTCGATCACGTCATCTTTTGCCATGTGTTTCCTGAATGAGGAAGAACGGGCGTTTCGCGCCCGCGAAGCCCGGCATTGTGCCACGCCGGGACCTGCGGTGCAAAAATGTTGTTAATCGGTGCCTGGGTCGTAGCTACCCGGGTCGTCGCCTGCGGCGGCCAGGGGCGGTGGTGCCGGCAGCGCGTCGGCCAGTTCCCGGGCGGGGAGGTCGCCGAAACGCTCGGTCCAGGAGCCCGGGCTGAACTCGGCGCCGGTCAGTTCGGCGATCGCGGCCAGGAAGCGCGGCCGCGGCCAGAGTTCGGCGCCCAGGCTGAGCAGGTGCTCGTTCTCGACCTGGGCGTCCAGCAGCGGCCAGCCCCAGGCGTGCAGGCGCCGCGCCAGCGCCGCCAGCGCGACCTTGGAACCGCCGGACTGCAGCGAGACCATGCTCTCGCCGAAGAACATGCGCCCGATCGCGACCCCGTAGATGCCGCCGGCGAGGCGCTCGCCGTCGTAGACCTCGACCGAGTGGGCATGGCCGAGCCGGTGCAGTCGCAGGTAGGCCGCGAGCATTTCGTCGGTGATCCAGGTGCCGTCCTGGCCCGGGCGCGGCATGCGCGCGCAAGCCTCGATGACCTCGGCGAAGGCGGTGTCGGCGCGCACCCGCCAGTCGCTGCGGCGCAACTGGCGGCGGAACTTCGACGACAGGCGCACGCCGTCGCTGCGGAACACGGTGCGCGGGTTCGGGCTCCACCACAGGATCGGCTGGTCGTCGGAGTACCAGGGAAAGACGCCGTGGCGATAGGCGTTGAGCAGCCGTGCCGGCGACAGGTCGCCGCCGACCGCGAGCAGTCCCTCGGGCTGGCGCAGGGCGCGCTCGTGCGGCGGGAACGGCGCCTCGGGATCGGCGGACAGCAGCGCAGGCAGGGGATTCATCGCGACGATGATCGCCGAGTTCGGGCGCGGCCGCAGCGGTCGCGGCCGCTCAGTCGACCTGCTTGAACGGACTGTGCGCGGCGAGGGTGCGCGCGTAGCCGTGGATCGAAGCGCGTTCCTCGCGGCACCAGGGCGTCAGCGCCGCGCGGAAACCTTCGTGGGCGATCCAATGCCGGCTACGCACGAACGTGGGCAGGAAGCCGCGCGCGAGTTTGTGTTCGCCCTGTGCGCCGGGCTCGAAGCGGGTCAGGCCCTCGCGCAGGCAGTAGTCGATGCCCTGGTAGTAGCAGGTCTCGAAATGCAGCCCCGGCAGCGCCGCGTCGGCGCCCCAGTAGCGGCCGTACAGAGTGTCGCCGCCGCGCAGGCACAGCGCGCCGGCAATGGCGCGGCCGTCGAGTTCGGCCAGGAAGATCACCAACGACTGCGGCATCGTGCGGGCGAGGTGTTGCAGGAACTCCAGGGTCAGCGCCGGGTGATTGCCGTAGTCGGCGAAGGTGCGCAGGTAGAAGCCGTGCATCAGCGCCAGCTCGGCCTCGCTGGCATCGCCGCCTTCGACCGTGCGGAAGCTGACGCCGGCGCGCGCGACCTTGGCGCGTTCCTGGCGGATGTTCTTGCGGTGCTTGTGGTCGAACGCGGCCAGGAAACCGTCGAAGTCGCGCCAGGCCGGACCCTCGGCGCCGGGCGGATTGCGCCAGTGGTACTGGACGTCGCTGCGCTCCAGCCAGTCGTCGCCGAACAGCGCATCCTCGTCCTCGCGGTGGAAGTTCACGTGCGCCGAGGACAGGCCCTGGCGCTGGGTCAGCGCGGCTATGGCTTCGACCAGCAGGCGCCGGTCGTGATCGTTGCGCGCGAGCAGGCGCGGCCCGGCCACCGGCGAGTAGGGCACCGCGCACAGCCACTTCGGAAAGTAATCCAGGCCGTGCTGGGCGTAGGCATGGGCCCAGGCGTGGTCGAACACGAACTCGCCGTGCGAATTGGCCTTGAGGTAGGCCGGCGCGGCCGCGATCAGTTGGTCGCCGCGCCACAGGCTCAGGTGCTGCGGAGTCCAGCCCCAGTCCTCGCGCAGGCAGCCGTGCCGTTCCAGCCCGGACAGGAAGGCGTGGGCGAGGAAGGGGTTGCGGCCGTCGTGGAGCGCGTCCCAGTGCGCGGGCGCCAGGGACGAGAGCTCGGGCAGCAGGCGTACGCCGATCGCGTCAGTCGCGGCGTCGGTAGACATCGGGGTCGTGGCGTTGCATGTGCCGTTCGGGTTCGCCGAGCGCGTCGAAACCCAGGCCCGCGTACAGAGGCTGCATGTCGCGCGTGACCAGGTGCCAGCGGCGCAGTCCCTGCACGCGCGCGTCGTCCATCAGCGCCTGCACGATCGCGCGGCCGTGGCCGCGGCCGCGCTGCGCGGGCAGCACGAACACGTCGGCGAGGTAGGCGAAGGTGGCGTGGTCGGTGACGGCGCGCGCGAACGCGACCAGCTCGCCGTCGACGTAACCGCGGTAGCACAACGAGTGGGCGAGGGCGCGGCGCAGGGTCTCGGCGGGGATGCCGGCGGCCCAGTACGACTGCGACAGAAACCCGTGGATCGTGGCGAAGTCTATGTCCGACAGCGGCGCCTCACGGTCGTCGCGGATCTGCAGCGTAGTCATCAGCGCGGCCGCTGGATGGTGAAGGGCAGCACGATCGCGAACGGCTCGCCAAGATCGTTCTTGCAGGGGAGGCCGGGCGAGGGCAGGCGTTGGGTGAGCGCCTGCAACTGGCGCTGCAGCTCCTCGCGCTGGAGACCGGGGTCGGCGTGCAGGACTTCGCTGCGGTTGGGGCAGGTGTAGAAGGCGGCGCGCGCGTTCTGGGTCTGGCCGACGGCGGCGTCGCTGACGACCTCGCGCGCGAGTTCCTGCAGGCGTTGCTTGAGCAGCGCGCGCAGCAGTTCGCCGTACACCAGCGATGCCTGCCGCTCGGCCAGCGGCGTGTTGGTGATCTTCAGGGTCGCGGCGGTCTTGTCGACCGCATCGGCCGGATAGCCGGCGGCCACCACCAGGCGGTAGGACTCGGCGTAATCGGCCGGCACGCCCGTGCCCAGGGCGTAGAACTGGGCGAGGTAGCGCAGCGCCTGCTTGTCGCCTGCGTCGGCGGCCGGCCGCAGGTAGCGCACCGCGGTGGCCTGCTTCTGCTCGCTCATGCCGTCGCCCTGCAGCACGCAGGCGGCCCAGAAGCCGCCGATCTGGCGCTGCGCGGCATCGTCGCCGCGCTCGGCGCGTTCCAGCGTGTCCTGGTACATCGCGATCATCGGCGCGAACGTGCCCTTGTCGCCGTACAGCACCTTCTGCGCGATGCTGCTCGCGTTCTTGCGCAGGTCGCTCAGTTCGGCGCGGTCCAGGCAGAACAGGCCGGGTTCGCGCGCCTGCGCCGCCGCCGGCAGCGCGGCCGCCAGCAGCAGGCTCAGGAACGCGGCGCGCACGCTCAGGCGTCCTTGTCGAGGAACTTCTCGGCGTCCAGCGCGGCCATGCAGCCGAAGCCGGCCGAGGTGATCGCCTGGCGATAGACCTGATCGGCGACGTCGCCGGCGGCGAACACGCCCGCGACCGAGGTCTGGGTGGCGTTGCCGTCCAGACCGGTCTTGATGGTCAGGTAGCCGTTCTTCATTTCCAGCTGGCCTTCGAACAGGGTCGTGTTCGGGGTGTGGCCGATAGCCACGAACAGGCCGTGGATCGACAGCTCGCGCACCGACTCGTCGAGCACCGACTTCACCCGCAGACCGGTCACGCCGGCGTCGTTGCCCAGCACTTCCTCGACGGTGTGGTGCCACACCGGCTCGATCTTGCCGGACTGGATCTTGGCGTGCAGCTTGTCCTGCATGATCTTCTCGGCGCGCAGGGTGTCGCGGCGATGCACCAGGTAGACCTTGCGGGCGATGTTGGACAGGTACAGCGCTTCCTCGACCGCGGTGTTGCCGCCGCCGATCACCGCCACGTCCTGGTCCTTGTAGAAGAAGCCGTCGCAGGTCGCGCAGGCGGACACGCCGCGGCCCTTGTACTCGTCTTCCGAGGGCAGGCCCAGGTACTTGGCGGTGGCGCCGGTGGCGATGATCAGCGCGTCGGCGGTGTACTCGCCGGAATCGCCGGTCAGGCGGAACGGACGCCGCGACAGATCGGCACTGTGGATGTGGTCGAACACGACCTCGGTATCGAAGCGTTCGGCGTGCGCCTGCATGCGCGTCATCAGGTCCGGACCCATCAGGCCGTGGGCATCGCCGGGCCAGTTGTCGACTTCGGTCGTGGTCATCAGCTGTCCGCCCTGTTGCAGGCCGGTGATGACCAGCGGCTTCAGGTTGGCGCGGGCGGCGTAGACGGCGGCGGTCCAGCCGGCGGGGCCGGAACCGAGGATGACGACGCGGGAGTGCTTCGAAGGGGTCATGTATATAATCGCGGCAGTTGGGACGCGCGTTCGCGCGATGTGTCTCCGGCACGCGAGCCATACGCCAGCGTGCTGAAGATGCGGTTGACGCCATAGCTTGGCGGCGGCGTCCCGGCAACACAAGGCGCGCGCCGCGGACGCAATGTTGCACGGCTCGTGACCCGGTCCCCGATCAGCGAAGAACCCAGGCAGGACGCGCCGCGCATGCGGCTTTTTTTCTGAGCCCCGCTGGAGAGCACCGCAATGCGTATCGGCGTACCCAAGGAAACCAAGACCCTCGAAGGGCGCGTAGCCCTCGTCCCGGCCGCCGCCGGCGACCTGGTCAAGCGTGGTCACGAGGTCTGGCTGGAGCAGGATGCCGGCGTCAAGAGCGGCTTCAAGGACATCGACTACACCCGCCTGGGCGTGAAGATCGCCCCGGACGCCGCCGCGCTGTACGAAAAGGGCGAGTTGATCGTCAAGGTCAAGGAGCCGATCGCCGGCGACCTCAAGCTCCTGCGCCAGGATCATCTGCTGTTCTGCTACCTGCACCTGGCCGCCGAGCCGGCGCTGACCAGGCAGTTGCTGGACATCGGCCTGACCGGCGTCGCCTTCGAGACCGTCGAGCTGCCCAACGGCGACCTGCCGCTGCTGGCGCCGATGTCGATCATCGCCGGCAAGATCGGCATCCAGATCGGTACCCACCTGTTGCACCAGCCCATGAACGGCAAGGGCAAGCTGCTGGGCGGCCTGCCGTCCACCGAGCGCGGCAAGGTCGTGGTGTTCGGCGCGGGCCAGGCCGGCGGCGCTTCGGCGGCCCTGGCCGCGGCCGGCGGTTCCAACGTGACCGTGTTCGAAATGCGCCAGGACCGCATGGACCAGATGATGCGCCTGGGCAACAACGTCACCGCGCTGTTCCCGTACGTGGACGTGGTCGCGCGCGAAGTGGCCGCGGCCGATCTGGTGATCGGCGCGGTGCTGGTGACCGGCGCGCGTGCGCCGCACGTGCTGACCCGCGAGATGCTCAAGGGCATGGAAGACGGCAGCGTGGTGGTCGACATCTCGATCGACCAGGGTGGCTGCTTCGAGACCTCGCGTCCGACCACCTGGAAGGAGCCGACCTACGTAGAAGAGGGCGTGACCCACTTCTGCGTGACCAACATGCCCGGCGCGGTGCCGCAGACCTCGTCGCAGGCGATCTGCGCGGCGATCCTGCCCTGGGTCAACAAGCTGGCGGCCGGTGAGGAGTGGCGCAACAACCAGGCCCTGGTGCGCGGCATCAATGTCGAAGCCGGCAAGCTGGTGCATCCTGCGCTGCAGGGCATGAAGCTGTAACGTGTTCGGCAAGAGCAGGTGTTCGGCAAGAGCAGGTGTCGGCAGGCAGGCTGCTTCGTGGAGCCTGGGCCGGTCGCGGTTCCCGCAACGGAATTGCGACGCGGTGCCCACGGGCGCCGACGGATCCCCGCTGCGGCGGGGATCTTGCTGTGAACGTGCTGTTATTTCGCTTTGTTTCGCCGTATATTCAATAACTAACGGAATCTAGCTAAGGCAGAACATCACGGTGGCGCAAGCTCCCACAGCAAGCCGAAAGAAGCCCACGGCGCAAAAGGCGCCGCCATCGCCGCGTCGTCAGCGGTTGGTGCGCGACATCGCCTTGATTCTGATCGCGCCGCTGCTGCTGTATCTGCTGGCCAGCCTGCTGTCGTTCTCGCCGCAGGATCCGGGCTGGTCGCATTCGGGCTCGATCACCGCCCCCTTGCACAACCTCGGCGGGCGCGTCGGCGCCTGGACTGCCGACGTGCTGCTGTACCTGTGCGGCTACGTCGCCTTCCTGCTGCCGGTGATGCTGGGCGCGATCGCCTGGATCGCCCTGTTCGGCATGGACGCGGACGGCGACGGCGATGCCGACCTCGGTCCGGCGCTGCGCCTGGTGGGCATCGTCGGCTTCCTGGTGTCGGCCACCGGCCTGCTGCAACTGCGCTTCGGCCCGGCCGAGGACTTCTCCGCCGGCAGCGGCGGCATCCTCGGGCAATTGGTGGGACGTTCGCTGTACTCCGGCTTCGGCCCGGTCGGCGGCAATCTGTTCCTGCTGGCGCTGCTGCTGATTTCGCTGACCCTGGCCACCGGCATTTCCTGGCTGGCGGTGATGGACAAGATCGGGCAGTGGGCGCTGGCCCTGGGCCCGGTGTTGAGCAAGCTGTTCCGGCGCAGCAGCCAGCAAGCGACCGAATGGCGCCAGACCCAGGTCATGCGCGAAGAGCGTGAGGAAGCGCGCAAGGTCGATACCGAACTGCGCGCCAAGCGCGAGAAAGTCAGGATCGAGCCGCCGCCGGCACCGGTGGTGGAGAAGAGCGAGCGCGCCAAGCGCGAGCAGCAGATCCCGCTGTTCCACGTCGGCGACGGCAGCGGCATTCCGCCGCTGGCGCTGCTGGACGACCCCAAGCCGCAGCCCAAGGGCTACAGCGAAGAAACCCTGGAAACCCTGTCGCGGCAGATCGAGTTCAAGCTCAAGGACTTCCGCATCGACGCCCAGGTGGTCGGCGCCTATCCGGGCCCGGTCATCACCCGTTTCGAAGTCCAGCCCGCGCCTGGCATCAAGGTCAGCCAGATCAGCACGCTGGACAAGGACATCGCGCGCGGCCTGTCGGTGAAGTCGGTGCGCGTGGTCGACGTGATCCCCGGCAAGTCGGTGATCGGCCTGGAAACGCCGAACACCAGCCGCGAGATGATCTACCTGTCCGAGCTGCTGCGCTCCAAGGAATACGACAAGTCCGGCAGCCCGCTGACCCTGGCGCTGGGCAAGGACATCGCCGGCCGCCCGACCGTGGCCGATCTGGCACGCATGCCGCACCTGCTGGTCGCCGGCACCACCGGCTCGGGCAAGTCGGTCGCGGTCAACGCGATGGTGCTGAGCCTGCTGTACAAGGCTTCCGCGAAAGAACTGCGGATGCTGATGATCGACCCCAAGATGCTGGAGCTGTCGGTCTACCAGGGCATCCCGCACCTGCTGGCGCCGGTGGTCACCGACATGAAGGAGG